>NZ_PGEZ01000002.1:600000-900000 GCF_002797495.1 Mumia flava | reverse complement strand
CGCCTCCGCGCGCGCGACCTCGTCGCCGTCGGCCGCGACCGACTGGAGCAGCGACGAGCGCGCCGCGTAGTCGAAGGAGCGCAGCATCCCGGCGATGTCGCGCAACGGCGAGTCCAGCGCGGTCCGCTCCGCGAGCGGCGCGGCCGGCTCGCCCTCGAAGTCGATCAGCTTCCAGCCGGCGGTCGTCCGCAGCGTCTGGCCGAGGTGCAGGTCCCCGTGGACCCGCTGCGCCAGCGCGCTCCCGTCGGGCGTGCGGAGCTGGTCGTAGACCGCCCGCGCGGCGTCGGCGTACGGGGCGAGGGCCTCGACCCGCGCCACCAGCGCGTCCATCCGTGCGGTCAGCCGGTCGGCCAGCGCGGCCAGCTCCTCGGCGCCCCACGACGCGGTCGTCAGCCGCTGCGCCATCAGCGTGTGGACCAGCGCCACCGCCTCCCCGAGCCGCTCCGCCTCGCCCGCGAAGTCGCCGCCGGCCTCCTGCGGGGCGAGGTCGGGCTCGGCCAGCAGGTCGCGCACGCTCGCCCGCGCGGAGTCCCAGCCGCTCGTCGCGGTCCGCAGGAACCGCTGCAGCATGGCCAGGTCGTACCCTTCGCCGGGCTGGGTGTCCGTGCACACCCAGCCCCACAGGGCCGCGATCGCGTCGTCGCCCGGTCCGGCGAGCGCGTCGTGGATCTCCACGTCGGGGTTGCGCCCCAGCACGACCTTGCGGAACACCTTCAGCATCGCCACCTCGTCGACGATCATCGAGGTGTTCGACTGCTCGACCGCGAGCAGCACGGACTCCGAGTCGGGACCGATCGGCTCGCTCGGCTCGTCGGAGTCACCGTCGGTCGCGTGGAACGACGGCTCGGTCGCGTACCGGATCCCACCGACGCGCGCGTCGGTGAAGAACCCCGCCATCAGCACCTGGCGCGCCTGCGGGTCGTGCAAGGCGTCGTAGACGAACTCCTCACGACCGTCCTCGTCGCGCGACGTCCCGATCAGCCCGTACGCGTTCGCCTCGATCGGCTCGGAGCGGTACGCGGTCGGCAGGTTGTACGTCTGGCGGCCGCCGGGCCCGTCCACGGTCACGATCTCGTACCGGACGCGCAGACCCTCGGGCGCGCCGTCCAGCCATCCGTACGCGTCGAGGTCGACGAGCTCCCAGCCGGGCCCGTCGCCGGCGAACCACCGCTGGCGCACCAGGTAGTCGAGCATCGCGGGCGTCTCGGGGGACATCAGCCCTCCTCCTTCGGAAGCGGACGGATCCGGAACCAGTAGAACCCGTGGCCCGCCAGGGTCAGCAGGTACGGAA
Source organism: Mumia flava (assembly GCF_002797495.1). Lineage (NCBI taxonomy): Bacteria > Bacillati > Actinomycetota > Actinomycetes > Propionibacteriales > Nocardioidaceae > Mumia > Mumia flava. The sequence goes on along the minus strand of NZ_PGEZ01000002.1, from coordinate 898,709 downwards.
GCTCACCGATCGCGGGGAACTCGACACCGCCCAGCATCTCCACCGGCTGCACCCCGGCGTACGCGTGCAGGTCGAGCTCGACGGGCTGCGGGAAGCGCGACAGGTTGTTCACGCACAGCATCACGTCGCCCTCGTGCTCGCGCACGAACGACAGCACCGACGGGTTGGACCCGCCCAGGTCGTGGAAGGTGCCGAGCCCGAACGCCGGGTGCTGCTTGCGGATGTGGATCATCCGGCGCGTCCAGTGCAGCAGCGACGAGCGGTCCTCCTCCTGCGCCTCGACGTTGACCGCCTGGTAGCCGAAGACCGGGTCCATGATCAGCGGGAGGCTGAGCTTGCCCGGGTTCGCGCGGGAGAAGCCGGCGTTGCGGTCCGGTGTCCACTGCATGGGCGTGCGGACCCCGTCGCGGTCACCGAGCCAGATGTTGTCGCCCATCCCGATCTCGTCGCCGTAGTACAGCACCGGCGAGCCGGGCAGGCTGAGCAGCAGCGCGGTGAAGAGCTCCATGCGGTTCGTGTCGTTGTCCAGCAGCGGCGCGAGCCGTCGCCGGATCCCGATGTTGGCCTTCATCCGCGGGTCCGTGGCGTACTCGCGCCACATGTAGTCGCGGTCCTCGTCGGTGACCATCTCGAGGGTCAGCTCGTCGTGGTTGCGCAGGAAGATGCCCCACTGGCACGAGTCCGGGATGTCCGGGGTCTGCTCCATGATCTCGCTGATCGGGTAGCGGGACTCGCGGCGTACGGCCATGAACAGGCGCGGCATCACGGGGAAGTGGAAGCACATGTGGCACTCGTCGCCACCGGCCTCGGCGTCGCCGAAGTAGTCGACCACGTCCGCCGGCCACTGGTTCGCCTCGGCGAGCAGCACGCGGCCGGGGTAGTGCGTGTCGACGAACGAGCGCACCTTCTTGAGGAACGCGTGGGTCTCGGGGAGGTTCTCGCAGATCGAGCCCTCCTCCTCGTACAGGTACGGGACGGCGTCGAGCCGGAACCCGTCCACGCCCATGTCCAGCCAGAACCGCAGCACGTCGATCATCGCGTCGTGCACCGCGGGGTTCTCGAAGTTCAGGTCCGGCTGGTGGGAGTAGAAGCGGTGCCAGAAGTACTGGCCGCGCACGGGGTCGTACGTCCAGTTCGAGGTCTCGGTGTCGACGAAGATGATCCGGGCGTCGGAGTACGGGTCGTCGGAGTCGGACCACACGTAGAAGTCGCCGTACGGGCCGTCCGGCTCGTCGCGCGACGCGGTGAACCACGGGTGCTGGTCCGACGTGTGGTTCATGACCACGTCGATGATCACGCGGATCCCGCGCTCGTGCGCTGCGTCGAGGAGCGTCTGGAACTCCTCGATCGTCCCGAGCTCCTCGGAGATCTCGGTGTAGTGCGCCACGTCGTACCCGCCGTCGCGCAGAGGAGAGGGGTAGAACGGGGGGAGCCAGAGGCAGTCCACGCCGAGCCACGCCAGGTAGTCGAGGCGGCTGGTCAACCCGGCGAGGTCACCGACGCCGTCCGCGGACGAGTCCGCGAACGATCGCACCAGGACCTCGTAGAACACCGCCCGCTTGAACCACAGCGGGTCGTCGTCACGCCGGTCGCGGGCCTCGGTCGAGCGCCGGTCGCGTGCCTCCGTCTTCGCTCGTGTGGGGGCGTCCATGCGCGCCATCCTTGCACGCCTCCGCGACTGTGCAGGCCGCCGCCGCTACGCTGACGAGCGTGGTCACCGCCGTGGTCGTCGCGCTCGTCGCCGGCATCGCGCTCGGCGCCCTGCTCGTGTGGTTCTCGAGCCGGGCCGCGGCGCGCGTGCCCGAGGCGACGATCGGCCGGCGGCTCCCGGCGGTGGCGCCGGGCCTGCGCGCCGGCTCCGTGATCACCAGCGAGAACACCGTGGTCGACGAGGTCACCCTGGCGGAGATGACCCGCCTGCTGACGGAGGGCAAACGGCTCGAGGCGACCCGTCTCCTGCACGTACGCACGGGGCTGACGCTGCTCGCCGCGAAGTCCCAGGTCGCGGAGTGGGAGACGGTGCTCGGGGTCGAACGGGCGACCGAGCGCGCCCACGCCGCTCTGCGGCCGCTGGACCACCCGGAGGTCTCCGACGCGATCGCGGAACAGGTCCGCGAGCTGCTGGGTCGGGGGAAGACGTTCAAGGCGATGAAGCTGCTGCGTTCGCGTACGACGATGCGGCTCACCACTGCGGCGCACTACATCGACACGGTCCGCCGCCACGCCATGTGACCCTCGCGGCGCGGGCGCAGCGAGCGGCCGCTCGCGCGCGTTGGCCCGTAGTCCGCGGACCGAGCGCGCCTTGCCGACTCCGAGCGCATCCCGCAGGACGTGCTAGGAGTCGGCAACGCGCGCTCGGAGGATGTCGGTCCTCCACAGGCACCCCGTGAGTACGCCATCGGAGGCCGGGGGCCGACAGGGTGGTGACCATGCACCGACTTGAACCGCGCGCCATCGCCAACGGCGGGTACGTCACCCGACGCGAGGCCGTCGACTGCGGCGTCTCCGACGCCGCGCTGCAGCGCGCCGTCGACGGAGGCGTCCTCGTCCATCTGCACAGGGGCGTGTACGCCCCTGTGTCGTGGCGGCGGCTGTCCGTCGCGGAGCAGACCGTGGTCCGTCTGCGGGCCGTGCTCGCGCACGTCAAGCCTGGCCATGTCGGGACCCATGACAGCGCGATCGCCGTGCACGGGCTCGCGACCGGTGCGCTCGTGCCCGACGGGCTCGATCTCGACCGCGTCCACCTGGCCCATCGCGACGGGACGACCAGCCGGCGCACCGGCGCCCTGCATTACCATCGCGGCCCGCTCGAGGCTTCCGAGATCGTCGAGATCGGCGGGGTTCCCGTCACCGAGCCGGTTCGTGCGGTGGCGACGACGATGACGACCCTCGACCTCGACGACGGGACGGTGCTGGCGTCGGGGTGGCTCGCGTCGCGCATGGCCGACGCGCGACGGCGGGGAATGGTCGAGCTGTACGACCAGGAGGCCGACCGTTCTCGGCTCGTCGCGCAGCTCGACACGCTGGCCCACTGGACCGGGGCGCCGACGGCGCGCGACGCGGCGGCGATCGCGGACGCGAGGTGCGACAGCGTCGGGGAGGTCCGGGTGCTAGTCATGCTGTGGCGGTACGGGATCGAGCGTCCGGAGCCGCAGTACGAGATCGCGATCGGGCCCGATCGGCACGCCGAGGTCGACTTCTGCTGGCCGGAGGCGCGGCTCGTGGTCGAGTTCGACGGGAAGCAGAAGTACGAGGACGAGGGGGATCGGGGCGGTCCGAGTGCCGCGACGAAGGTCATGAACGAGAAGCGGCGCGAGAAGGCCATCGAAGATCTCGGCTTCAGCGTCGTCCGCGTCACCTGGATCGATCTCCTGCCCCAGAACCAGGAGCGGACCGCCGCGCGGATCAGGAGCGAGCTCGCTCGGGCCTATCGACGGGCGCGGGCGGGGCGCCTGTGACCGACTCCGAGCGCGTTCCGCCGAATCCGAGCGCGTCCGGCAGGACGCGCTCGGATTCGGCAACGTGCGCTTCGTACGGGATCGGCGGGTGGATCGACCGCGACCCTCAGCGCAGGACGGTCAGCACGTGCGCGACCTCGCCCTCGCCGCCGAGCCGGACGTAGTCGTGCTCGCCCCACTCGTACTCCGCGCCCGTGAGCTCGTCGCGGACCCGGAACGTCTCGCCCCACCCGATCCCGAGGGCGGGAAGGTCGAGGTGGACGGTGGTCTCGTGGTCGGCGGCGGGCTGGAGGTTCGCGACGACGATCACCGCGTCGTCGACGTCGCCGCGCAGGTAGCGCTTGGAGTACGCGATCACGTGCTCGGAGTCGGTCGCGTGGATCGTGAGGCGGTGGAGCTGACGCAGCGCCGGCCGATCGGCGCGGATGGCGTTCAGGCGCGCGATGAACGGAGCGATGGAGCGCGGGTCGTCGAAGTCGCGCTCGCGCAGCTGGTACTTCTCGGAGTCGAGGTACTCCTCGCTCCCGGGACGCAGCGGCGTGTGCTCGAGGAGCTCGAAACCGGAGTACACGCCCCAGCTCGGCGCGCCGGTCGCGGCGAGCACCGCCCGCAGCCGGAACATCGCAGGATCTCCCGAGTGCAGGTGCACCGGGAGGATGTCGGGGGTGTTGACCCAGAACGTCGGGCGCATCACCGCCGCCTTGCGGCCGGACACCTCGGACAGGTACGACTCGAGCTCGCCCTTGGTCTCCCGCCACGTGAAGTACGTGTACGACTGGTGGAACCCGACCATCCCCAGCGCCTGCATCATCGCGGGCCGCGTGAACGCCTCGGCGAGGAACACCACGTCCGGGTCGGTCGTGCGGACCTCGCGCATGAGCCGCTCCCAGAACGCGACCGGCTTCGTGTGCGGGTTGTCGACCCGGAAGATCCGGATCCCGTGGGCCATCCACAACCGCACCACCCGCAGGATCTCCGCGTACAGGCCCTCGGGGTCGACGTCGAAGTTGAGCGGGTAGATGTCCTGGTACTTCTTCGGCGGGTTCTCGGCGTACGCGATGGAGCCGTCGGCGCGGACGTTGAACCACTCCGGGTGCTCGCGGACCCACGGGTGGTCCGGCGCGCACTGCAGCGCGAGGTCGAGCGCGACCTCGAGGCCGACCTCGCCGGCGCGGGCGACGAACGCGTCGAGGTCGTCGAACGTGCCGAGGTCGGGGTGGATCGCGTCGTGACCGCCCTCGGCGGCGCCGATCGCCCACGGGGATCCGACGTCGCCGGGCTCGGTGACGAGCGCGTTGTTGCGTCCCTTGCGGTTGACCCGGCCGATCGGGTGGATCGGCGGCAGGTAGACCACGTCGAAGCCCATCCCGGCGACCGCGGGCAGACGGTCCGCCGCGCCGCGCAGCCCGCCGTACGAGCGAGGGAACAGCTCGTACCACGCACCGGCGAGCGCTCGCTCGCGGTCGGCGAACAGCGGGTACTCCCGCGTCGCGTCGAGCAGGTCGCGCACGGGGTACCGGCCCATGACGTCGAGCACCGTCTCGGTCCGTCCCGCCTCGAGCCGCTCGTCGACGGCGCGGCGACGGTCCTTCAGCACCTTCGCCGCGGCGCGCAGCTTGGCCCGGTCGGCGGTCGTGCCGCGCGGAAGGCCCTTGGCCGCTCGCTCGAGCAGCACCGCGCCCTCGAGCAGCATCACCTCGGTGTCGACGTCGGCGGCGATCTTGACCGCCGCATCGTGCAGCCACGTGCCGTACGGGTCGGACCACGTCTCGATCCGGAAGGTCCACGCACCGGGCTGCTCCAGCGTCAGCCAGACCTCGTGCACGTCGTTGTCCTGGTGGGGGAGCCGCACGAGGGGCCGCTCACGCCCGTCCGGACCGGTGAGCACGACCCCCGCGCCGAGGCGGTCGTGGCCCTCCCGGAAGACCCGCGCCCGCACCGGGAACGGCTCGCCCACCGTGGCCTTCGCGGGGTAGGCCCCGTGCTCGATCACGGGGGAGACGTCCATCACCGGGATACGCGTGATCATGCTCCGACCGTAGTCGAGACCGGTGGGGGTTCTCAGATCTCGGTGGCCTCGACCAGCACCAGCACCGACTGGCCGGCGACCTCGATCGTCTCCTTCGCGCCGTACGTCGCGTCGCGGTCGAGGTCGGCGGTGTCGAGCGCGACCCGGTAGCTCGGGGGCCAGGGGTCGGCGGGGAGCGTCCAGGCGACGGGCCCGTCCGCGGCGTTGAGGAGCACGAGCACGCTGCGGCCCTCGCCGTCGCCGGTCTGCGTGCCGTCGAGCGCCATCCCGACCGCCGTCGTGGTGTCGTCGGCCCAGTCCTCGTCGGTCCACGGGCGCGCGTCCGGGTGGAGCCACGCCAGGTCCTCGCGCCCGTACGGGCCGCCGGGCTCGCCGGTGAAGTACCGGGCGGTCCGCAGCGCCGCGTGCTCGGCCCGCAACGCCAGCAGGCGCGAGGCGACCGTACGGAGGTGGCCCCACCCGACGTCGGGGATCCAGGGGAGCCAGGTGGTCTCGTCGTCGTGGCAGTACGCGTTGTTGTTGCCGCCCTGGGTCTGCCCGAGCTCGTCGCCGGCCCGGATCATCGGCGTCCCCGCGGACACGAGCAGGGTCGCGAGCAGCGCGGCGGAGCGGCGCCGGCGGCGCGTCAGGACCTCGACGTCGTCGGTCTCCCCTTCGGCACCGCCGTTGTCGGAGCAGTTGTGGTTGTGGCCGTCGCGGTTGTCCTCGCCGTTCGCCTCGTTGTGCTTGTGGTCGTAGGAGACGGTGTCGCGCAGCGTGAACCCGTCGTGCGCGGTGACGAGGTTGACCGACGCCTGCGGTGGGCGGCCGCTCGGCCCGAAGATCTCCGAGGAGCCGGCGAGCCGGGTCGCGATCGGAGCGGCGCCACCTCCGTGGCCGCGCCAGAAGTCCCGGACGTCGTCGCGGAACCGGTCGTTCCACTCGGCCCACGGCTCGGGGTACCCGCCGAGCAGGTACCCGTCCATGCTCGCGTCCCACGGCTCCGCGACGAGCTTGACGCCCCGCAGCGCCGGGTCGGCGGTGATCCGCTCGATCAGGGAGCGGTGCAGGTTCACGCGCCCCTGCCCGGCGCGAGCGAGCGCGGAGGCGAGGTCGAACCGGAACCCGTCCACGTGCATCTCGGTGACCCAGTAGCGCAGGGACTCCATCACGAGCGCCTCGGCGGGAGCGGCGTGCGTACGGACGGTGTTGCCGCAGCCGGTGACGTCGAAGTAGCGCCCGTGCGCGTGCCGGTAGTAGCCGGCGTCGTCGAGCGCGCGCAGGTGCAGCAGCGGACCGTCCTTCCCACCCTCGGCGGTGTGGTTGTAGACCACGTCGAGCAGCACCTCGAGCCCGCGCTCGTGCAGCGCCCGCACCATCGTGCGGAACTCCGAGACCGGGTCGTCGGTCGCGGCGTACGGCGCGTGCGGGGCGAGGTAGGCGGCGGTGTTGTAGCCCCAGTAGTTCACCAGGCCGCGCTCGGCGACGCTCGGCTCGGTGACGAAGTGGTGCACCGGCAGCAGCTCGACGGCGGTGACGCCGAGATCGACGAGGTGGTCCAGCACGGCCGGGTGGACGAGCCCGGCGTACGTGCCTCGGAGCTCGTCGGGGATGTCGGGGTGGAGCCGGGTGAGGCCCTTGACGTGCGCCTCGTAGATCACCGTGCGGTCCCACGGGGTGCGTGGCGCGACGTCCCCGGCCCAGTCGAACCCGGGCTCGACGACGTACGAGCGCAGCGCGGAGGTGTGTCCGTCGAGACCGCCGGTGACGTGCCGGGCGTACGGGTCGAGCAGGCGGACGCCGTCGACGACGAACCCGTACTCCTGCCGGGGCGGGAGCCCGGCCACCTCGACGTGCCACACCGAGCCCGTCCGCGACTCGAGCTCGACGGTCCCGATCCCGGGCAGCTCGACCTGCACGGCGCGGGCGCGCGGGGCGTGCACCGCGAAGTTGACGCCGCCGCCCGCGAGCCGGGTGGCGCCGAACGGGTGGGGGTAGCCGGGGGCGGACCCGTGGCGCTCGTACGCCCACGCCTCGGAATCGTGCATCCGTCCATGATGACGCACACGACAGCCGCAGCGGCGGGCCACGCTGTGGCATTCGCTACTCTCGGGTCGTCCCCGCACCCTGCACGAGAGGCACATCCGATGGGAGAGCTCGTCCGGCTCGAGGTCGCCGACGGCGTCGCCACGATCAGGCTCGATCGTCCGAAGATGAACGCCCTGAACATCCAGGTGCAGGACGAGATCGCCGAGGCCGCACGTGAGGCGGACGCGCGCGACGACGTCGCGGCGGTGGTCGTGTACGGCGGCGAACGGGTGTTCGCGGCCGGCGCGGACATCAAGGAGATGGCCGAGATGGACTACCAGGACATGGCGGCCCGGTCCAAGGCCCTGCAGGCGTCGCTGACCGCGGTCGCGCAAATCAGCAAGCCGACGGTGGCCGCGATCACGGGGTATGCCCTCGGCGGCGGCTGCGAGCTGGCGCTGTGCACCGACATCCGGATCGCCGCCGACGACGCGAAGCTCGGCCAGCCCGAGATCCTCCTCGGGATCATCCCGGGCGCCGGCGGCACGCAGCGGCTGTCCCGCCTGGTGGGTCCCGCGAAGGCGAAGGACATCATCTTCACCGGGCGGTTCGTCGACGCCGACGAGGCCCTGGCGATCGGTCTGGTCGACCGGCTCGTCCCCGCGGCGGAGGTGTACGACGCGGCGCTCGCGTGGGCGGGGCAGTTCGTCGGCGCGGCGTCCCTTGCGCTGCGCGCCGCGAAGGACTCCGTCGACAAGGGCCTCGACGTCGACCTGACGACCGGGCTGGAGATCGAGCGGATGAGCTTCGCGGCGTTGTTCGCGACCGAGGACCAGAAGACGGGCATGCGCTCGTTCATCGAGAACGGGCCGGGCAAGGCCACGTTCGAGGGAAGGTAGCCCGATGTCCGGCTCAGCACCCAACCCGCACGCGACCGCCGACCAGGTCGAGGCCGCCTGGGAGGACACGAAGCTCGCCCAGGTGCTCTACCACGACTGGGAGGCGCAGACCTACGACGAGAAGTGGTCGATCTCGTTCGACGAGCGCTGCATCGACTACGCCCGGGATCGCTTCGTCGCCGTCGCCGGCGAGGCCGGCTGGCCTTACGGCCGCAGCCTCGAGATCGGCGCCGGCACGGGATTCTTCACCCTGAACCTCATGCTCGCCGGCGTGATCGAGAAGGGCACGGTCACCGACATCTCGCCGGGGATGGTCGAGGTCGCGCAGCGCAACGCCGAGGGTCTCGGCTTCGCGCTCGAGGGCGAGGCCGCGGACGCGGAGAGCCTTCCGTACGACGACGACTCGTTCGACCTGGTGATCGGGCACGCGGTGATCCACCACATCCCGGACGTCGAGAAGGCGTTCCGGGAGATGCTGCGGGTGCTCCGCCCGGGCGGGCGGATCGTGATCTGCGGCGAGCCGACCCGACGGGGTGACTTCGTGGCGCGGCGCCTGTCACGGCTGACCTGGTGGGCGACGACGAATGCGACCAGGCTCGGCCCGCTGCGCGGCTGGTCCCGTCCGGCCGAGGAGCTCGACGAGTCGTCGCGTGCGGCGGCGCTCGAGGCGGTCGTCGACCTGCACACGTTCGAGCCGTCCGCGCTGGAGCGGACGGTCCTGCGGGCCGGCGGCGTGAACGTGCGGACCGCGACCGAGGAGCTGACCGCGTCGTGGTTCGGCTGGCCGGTGCGGACCTTCGAGGCGGCCGTGCCCGAGGATCGTCTCGGGGCGGGCTGGCGGATGTTCGCGTACAAGACGTGGCTGCGGCTCTCGGCACTGGACAAGGCGGTCTCGCCGGTGGTGCCGAAGGGTCTCTACTACAACGTCTCGGTGACCGCGACGAAGCCGTGAGCGCTCCGCGTCAGGCCCGGTTCCTGACCCGCGACTCGTGGCGCTGGGTCCGGCGGCACCGCGCATGGACTCCGTACCACCTGGTGCGCTACTGGCGGTTCTGGCGGTTCCGCCGGCGGCACCCGGACGTCATCACCGAGGGGTTCGTGTTCCTCGGTCGGGACGTGCAGATCGAGACGAAGACTCCGTACGGCCGGATCGTCCTCGGTGCGTTCGTGCACCTCGGCGACCGGACGGCGCTGCGTGCGCACAACGGGACGCTGCGGCTCGGCGACAAGGTCGTGATGGGGTCGGACAACATCGTCAACGCCCACCTCGACATCGAGATCGGTGCGGCGACGATCGTGTCGGACTGGACCTACATCTGCGACTTCGACCACGTCACGCTCGACCTGGAGCGGCCGATCAAGGACCAGGGGCTGGTGGTCGCGCCCGTACGGATCGGTCCCGACTCGTGGATCGGCGTGAAGGCCTCGGTGCTGCGGGGCACGACGACCGGGCGCGGGGTCGTGCTGGCGGCGCACACCGTCGCCCGGGGCGACTACCCGGACTACGCGATCGTCGCCGGGCTGCCCGGACGCGTGGTCAAGAGTCGGCGCGACGACGCGGCGGAGTGGGCCGAGATCCAGCGCTACACCGCCGAGGTCGCCGCCGAGCAGGCCGAGGCGCGCGAGACCTTCGGTTGACGGCCGGCGGGTGGCGGCTGGCGGTTGGCGGGTGACGGCTGGCGGTTGGCGGCTGGCGGTTCGCGGCTGGCGTGATCCGGCAGCCGCGACGCGCGGCCCACTGGAAGACGCGCGGCCCACCAGAAAATCGGGCCACGTGGGATTCCTCGCACACCGTACGCGCACGGTGTGCGAGGAATTCAGCCCCGACCCCCTGTTCTCAGCGGCACCGCTGGGCGAGGCGCGAGCGGAGCGGGTGGGTCTTCGCTGGTCGAGGCGCGAGCGGGGCGGGTGGGTCTTCGCCGGTCGAGGCGCGAGCGGAGCGGGTGGGTCTTCGCTGGTCGAGGCGCGAGCGGAGCGAGTGATCGAGACCCCGTCCGCCCCTAGCAGAACGGCCTTCCTGCGAGGCGCGACCTGACCTAGCCTGCCGACATGGGCGACCTGATCCGGTTCGAGCCACGCGAGCAGCCACGCGAGCACACTCCGCGATCCGACGCGCACGCACCGTCGTCGCGGATCCCTGGTCGTACGGCGCCGCGCGCGCCGCTCGACGAGCCGGAGCCGCTGTGGCGGGTCGTGCTCGGTCGCCGGCTCCGTGCCCTGCGGCTCGAGAGGGGCCAGAGGCTCGCTGACACCGCCGGTGCTGCGGGGATCTCGGTCCAGTACCTGTCCGAGGTCGAGCGCGGCCTCAAGGAGCCGTCGAGCGAGATCGTCGCGGCCGTCGCCGGTGCCCTGGGCTGCACGCTGCTCGACCTGACCGCCGGGGTGAGCCTCGACCTGCGCAGCCGGACCGTTTCCCGCGGCGCCGGCCCTACAGCGGGGCCGACGCAGGGTGGGGCGCCGCAGGCCCGCGCGGCCTGACCGGCGCCTCGAGCACCACGTCGACCAGGCCGTACGCCCGGGCCGCGCTCGCCGAGAACACCCGGTCGCGGTCGGTGTCGTGTCGCAGCGTGGCCGCGGTCTGGCCGGTGTGGGCGGCGAGGATCTGCTCCATCTCGTTGCGGACGCGCACGACCTCGTCGGCCTGGAGAATGAGGTCCGGGATCGTCCCCTGCCCGCGTGCCGCCGGCTGGTGCAGCACGAACCGTGCGTGCGGGAGCGTCGCGCGCTTGCCCGGCGTCCCACCCGCGACCAGGACCGCGCCGCCGGCGATCGCCTGCCCGACGCAGACGGTGGCGATGGGGGAGCGGATGTGCTGCATCGTGTCGTAGACGGCGAGCATGGCGGTCTCGTCGCCGCCTTCGCAGTTCACGTAGAGACTGATCTCGGCATCAGGCGAGTCGGCCTCCAGATGAAGCAGCTGGGCGATCAGAGCATTCGCGACGCCGGCGTCCACGCCCGTGCCGAGGTAGACGATCCGCTCGCTGAGCAGGTGCGAGTAGACGTCCATGATCCGTTCGCCGCGCGGGTGCTGGGCGATCACGTTGGGGATCGTGTAGCTGCTCATCGCACGGCCTCCCGCCCCGCGACGCCCATCCCGACGGTGCGGCGCCTCCGCGGCATCACCTGGTCGAAGGAGTCGACGACCGCGTCGACGAACCCGTACGCCCGGGCCTGCTCGGCCGTGTACCACCGGTCGTGCAGCGAGTCCTCGAAGATCCGCTCCACCGGCTGTCCGGTGTCGGAGGCGATCAGGCCGAGCACGGTGTCGCGGGTGTGCCGCAGGTCGTCGGCCTGGACCTCGATCTCGACGGCGCTCCCGCCGATGCCGGCGGAACCCTGGTGCATGAGGACGCGGGCGTGCGGGAGCGCGTACCGCTTGCCGGGCGTCCCCGCCGACAGCAGGAACTGGCCCGCGCTGCACGCGAGGCCGAGTGCCAGGGTCGCGACGTCGCACGGCACGATCCGTACGAGGTCGCGCAGGGCGAGCATCGACGGGACGGACCCGCCGGGGGAGTGGATCCACAGCGCGACGTCCGCATCCGGGTCGTCGGCCGCGAGCGAGATCAGCTGGGCCGACAGCAGAGCACCGTTGTCGTCGTCCAGGACGCCGTCGAGGACGAGGACACGTCGGGCGAGGAGCTGCTGGCGGGTGGTGGAGTCGAACTGGGGCGGTGCGTTGTCGTGGCTCATGGCCTCACCCTCGCCACACCTGGCGGCGGCGATCCAGCGAATCCACCCTGGGCGGATCGGCTCCGGGCGGATCCGCTGTCGGCGGATCAGACCCGGGCGCTGATCACGAGGTCCAGCGAGGTGGCGAGATCGTCCTCCGCGAGCGCGAAGTCGGCCGTGGTGACCGACGCGACGCAGGTGGCGACGGGCTCGGGCCACGAGGCGTACGGCCCCGCGATCTGGGCCTCGACGATCGAACCGTGCTCGCGCTCCCACGTCGTCAGCCGGGCTCCGTGCCGCAGCCCCGCGTACTGGGTGACCGTCGCGTGCCGCGCCACCAGAGCGCGGAGCTGGTCGGGGTCGAGCTCGTTCGGGTGGTACGGGTTGCCGGGCGGGAAGGTCAGGGTGTTCGGCGTGCTGACGACGAGCGTGCCGCCCGGACGGAGGACACGCACGCACTCGGCGAGGAACGCCTCCTGGCTCCACAGGTGCTCGATCGTCTGCAGGCTCACGACCACGTCGAACGCGCCGTCCGTGAACGGCAGGCTCACGAGGTTGCCGCGCAGAACCCGGAGCAGGGGATAGGCGGTGCGGACGTGCCCGGTCGCGTACGCGTCGTAGTCGAGCGCGACGACCGCAGCGGCGGTCCGGGCGAGCAGGTCCGCTCCGTACCCCTCGCCGCACCCGGCCTCGAGCACCCGGCGATCAGCGACCCGGTCGGCGATCGCCTCGTAGACGATCTCGTGACGCCGGAACCAGTAGTTCTCGTGCCAGAGCCCCGGCACCGTCCGCTCACCGGTGATGACCATCTGCGGACGAGGCTCGGGCGCGGGCATGCCGGCGAGCCTACGGGTCTCGATCCCTCGCTCCGCTCGCGCCTCGACCAGCGGACGTCACGTGGGGGTGCCGGCGAGCCTACGGGTCTCGATCCCTCGCTCCGCTCGCGCCTCGACCAGCGGACGTCACGCGCGGGTGCCGGCGAGCCTACGGGTCTCGATCCCTCGCTCCGCTCGCGCCTCGACCAGCGGACGTCACGCTGGTCGAGGCGGGCGAGGGACGAGCCCGATCGAGACCCCCGACCGACGGAGGGTCAGGCCACGCCGGTCTTGACCGACCGCGAGGCCGTCCCTGAGACCAGAGTCGCGATCACGATCGCGATCAGGACTCCGACCGCCGCCGACGCGATCTGCTCGGACACGTCGATGTCGACGGTGAACGGGAGGACACCGACGATCACCGTGATCAGGGTCGCGATCCACCCGAAGAACAGCTTCGGGCGCGGGGTCGCGATCAGCAGGAGGTGCATCAGCGCGGTCGCGAGCAGCGCGGCGGCGGCCGCACCGAACGCGTACGGCACGGTCGAGGCGACGTCCCACCCACCCGCGCTGTCGGGCACGAAGACCGGGATGTCGAAGACCCCGCGGCAGACCAGCAGACCCACCACCGCGGCGAGTCCGGCGACGACGGCGGTCGCGACCCCACCCGCCCAGAGCCGGCCCGGGTCGATCGTCAGACCGCTCGGCGTCTGGGGTCCACCGTCGCTCGGCCGCGCGTCGCCGGGCTCGTACGGGGGCTGGTCGTAGCTCATGCGTTCTCCATCGTCTCGGGTCGGGCCGCGGACCCGGCGGTGTCCGTGGGAGCACGGGGGCTACCATGAGGGCACCTGCCGGGCCGATTCCTCGGCCGGTCGTTGCGGCCCAGTGTCGCAGTGTCCGGGGCGTAGGGGCCACTACCTGACACGGCGCGGGTCACCATCCGTTCCGGTCGAGCGCCTGACGGGAGGGGGCTCCGGTGTGACCCACGCCATTTCGCCGCCTCTCGCCATCGGGGTTACCTGTCGGTAACGTGAAAGATGCGGAGCCGTATCCAGCTCCGGCACCAGCAGCCGCCACGGCTGCCGCGACGCGCGTCTCGTGCGAGCGCCGTGACCGAAGTCGACTGCACAGGAGGGGCCGAAGAGGCCATGAACATCGTCGTCTGTGTGAAGTACGTACCGGACGCCACGGCGGACCGGTCCTTTGATGCGTCGGACAACACCGTCGACCGCGAGGGCGTGGACGGTCTGCTGTCCGAGCTCGACGAGTACGCGGTCGAGCAGGCGCTGCAGGTCGCCGAGGAGAACGACGGTGAGGTCACCGTCGTCACCGTCGGCCCTGCCGACGCCGCCGACGCCGTCCGCAAGGCCCTGCAGATGGGCGCCGACGCCGGCGTCCACGTCGAGGACGACACGATCGCCGGCTCGGACGCCGTCGCGACGTCGCTGGTCCTCGCGAAGGCGATCGAGAAGCTCGAGCACGACCTCGTGTTCTTCGGGATGAGCTCGACCGACGGTCTCATGGGCGTCGTCCCGACCATGGTCGCCGAGCGCCTCGGCCTGCCGGCCGTGACGTTCGCCTCCGAGGTGACCGTCGACGGCAGCACGGTGACGGTGCGCCGTGACGGCGACACCGCGACCGAGACGATCACGGCCTCCGCGCCGGCCGTCGTGTCGGTCACCGACCAGTCCGGCGAGCCTCGCTACCCCTCGTTCAAGGGGATCATGGCGGCGAAGAAGAAGCCGGTCGAGGACCTGACGCTCGACGACCTCGGGATCGAGGCCTCCCAGGTCGGCCTGGACGCCGCCTGGACGAAGGTCCTGTCCTTCGCCGAGCGTCCGCCGCGGACCGCCGGCGAGATCGTCACCGACGAGGGCGACGGCGGCGTGAAGCTCGCCGAGTTCCTCGCCTCGAAGAAGTTCGTCTGAGGAGGCAAGCAGCATGAGTGAGATCCTCGTTCTCGTCGACCACGTCGACGGTTCCGTCCGCAAGACCACTGCTGAGCTCCTGACGATCGCCCGTCGCCTCGGGACGCCGTCGGCCGTCTTCATCGGCTCCGGCGCCGACGCGGCCCAGGCCGCGCTGGCGCAGTACGGCGCCGAGACGGTCTACGTCCTGGACGCGCCGGAGCTGTCGGAGTTCCTCGTCGCCCCCAAGGCCGAGGCGCTGGCCCAGCTCGTCGCCGACAAGCAGCCCGGCGCGGTGCTGATCTCCAGCTCCGCGGAGGGCAAGGAGATCGCCGGACGTCTGGCGATCAAGACCGAGTCGGGCGTCATCACCGACGCCGTGGACGTCGTCGCCGAGGGTGACGGGGTCAAGACGACCCAGTCGGTCTTCGCCGGCGGGTTCACCGTCGACGCGACCGTCACCCACGGCACCCCGATCGTGGCGGTCAAGCCGAACTCCGCCACCCCGGAGGAGGCGTCGGGCGCCGCGACTCTCGAGCCGGTCTCGGTGACGGTCTCCGACGCCGCGAAGGGCGCGAAGATCACCGACTCCAAGCCGCGTGAGGCGACCGGTCGTCCGGAGCTGACCGAGGCGGCGATCGTCGTCTCCGGCGGCCGTGGCACCGGGGGCGACTTCTCGCAGGTCGAGGCCTTCGCGGACTCGCTGGGGGCCGCTGTCGGCGCCTCGCGCGCCGCTGTGGACTCGGGCTGGTACCCGCACAGCTTCCAGGTCGGGCAGACCGGCAAGACGGTCTCGCCGCAGCTGTACGTCGCCAACGGCATCTCCGGCGCGATCCAGCACCGCGCCGGGATGCAGACCTCGAAGACGATCGTCGCGGTCAACAAGGACCCCGAGGCTCCGATCTTCGAGCTGGTCGACTTCGGCGTCGTCGGCGACCTCAAGGAGGTTCTGCCGCAGGCGACCGACGAGGTCACCAAGCGCAAGGGCTGAGCCCGCCGTACGTCCGAGACCGCCACGCCCCCGTCGGGGCGTGGCGGTTCTCACGTCCAGGGGCGGGAACCTAGGCGCCGTTTCGACCGTTTTGGGGCCCTCTGATAGGAAAGCGGGTGGCCCAGCGCACATCCGCGGTTGTAACACTTCGGTAAGCGTCTGGCTCGCACCCTGTTGTACGGGTGATCCGCATAGTAGGCATGGGGTTGCGCAATTCTTATTGCGAACACCCAACGAAACAGGAGGATTCCATGCGACTCTCCCGGCGTACTCGCCTGGCGGGCGTGGCGTTGCTCGCTGCAGTCGGTCTGACCCTGACCGCGTGCGGCGGCGGCGGGAGTGATGACGACACGGCCAGCACCGATGCCGTCATCACCGTCGACGGTTCTGAGCCCCAGAACCCGCTCGTTCCCTCGATGACGAACGAGACCGGTGGCGGCAACGTCATCGACATGATCTTCGCCGGCCTGGTCACGTACGAGGCCGACGGCTCGTCCACCCTCGAGGTCGCGGAGTCGATCGAGTCCGACGACAACAAGACCTGGACCGTCACGCTGAAGGACTGGTCGTTCAGCGACGGCACCCCCGTGACCGCGAGCTCGTTCGTGGACGCGTGGAACCAGGGCGCGCTGAGCACCAACGCTCACCTGAACAGCTACTTCTACTACCCGATCCAGGGCTTCGAGGAGGTTCAGGCCGAGAACCCGAAGGTCGACACGATGTCGGGCCTCGAGGTCGTCGACGACAAGACCTTCACCATCACCCTGAACCAGCCCGAGTCGGACTTCCCGGCGCGTCTGGGCTACTCGGCGTTCTACCCGCTGCCCGAGGCGGCCTTCGAGGACCTCCAGGCCTACGGCGAGAACCCGGTCGGCAACGGCCCGTACATGATGGACGGCGAGGGCGCGTGGCAGCACGACGTCCAGATCGCGCTGGTCCCGAACGAGGACTACGACGGCGCGCGCCAGGCGCAGAACGCCGGCCTGACGTTCAAGTTCTACACGAACCTGGACGCGGCCTACGTGGACGTCCAGTCGGGCAACCTCGACGTCCTGAAGACGGTTCCGGACGCCTACCTGACGACGTTCCAGGACGACAACCAGGTCCAGCCGTTCTCCGAGCCGGGCTCGGTCTTCCAGTCGTTCACCTTCGCGGCCTCGATGCCGGGCTTCGGTGACGACGAGGAGGGCCACCTCCGTCGCGAGGCCATCTCCATGGCCATCGACCGGGCCGAGATCACCGAGAAGATCTTCGCCGACACCCGTACGCCTGCGGTCGACTTCAGCTCGCCGCTGATGCCGGGCTTCACCGAGGAGATCGAGGGCAACGAGGTCGTGGAGTTCAACCCGGACGAGGCCAAGAAGCTCTGGGCCGAGGCCGACGCGATCAAGCCCTACAACGGCACCTTCCAGCTCGCCTACAACGGCGACGGCGGCCACGAGGCCTGGGTCGAGGCCGTGACCAACCAGATCTCCAACAACCTGGGGATCAAGGCCGAGGGCAAGGCGTACCCGACGTTCGACGAGCTTCGGACCGACGTCACCGACCGGACGATCGACATCGCGTTCCGGACCGGCTGGCAGCCGGACTACCCGTCGATCTTCAACTACCTCGCGCCGCTGTACGGCACGGGGGCCGGCTCGAACGACGGCGACTACTCGAACGCCGAGTTCGACGACCTGATGAGCCAGGCGTCGGCGGCGGAGTCCGACGAGGAGCGTGAGCAGATCTACGCGGACGCCCAGGCGATCCTCATGGAGGACCTCCCGGCCATCCCGCTGTGGTACTCGAACATCGCCGCGGTCGCCGCGGACGGCGTCAACGACGTCGAGTTCAACTGGCAGAACCTGCCGGAGTACCAGCTCCTCACCAAGTAACCACCGCTCGATGCAGGGCGCGTGGAGCAGCTGATCGGCTGCTCCACGCGCCCTGCGCGGGTACGATCGGCCCCGACCGGGCCTGATCCACCCTGAGCTCGATCACTCTCCATCAGGAGGCTCGCGATGTGGTGGTACACCGGCAAACGACTGCTGCAGACCATCCCCGTCATCCTCGGGGCCACACTGCTCATCTACGCCCTGGTCTTCCTTCGACCGGGCGACCCGATCAACGGACTCTTCGGTGACAAGCCGATCTCCGACTCCGTCAAGGCCCAGATCGAGGCGCAGTACAACCTCGACAAGCCGTTCCTGCTCCAGTGGCTGCTGTACCTGAAGGGCGTCTTCGTCGGCGACTTCGGGATGTCCTACACCGGGCAGCCGGTCATCGACCTGGTGAAGCGGGCGTTCCCCGTCACCCTCAAGCTCGCGTTCATGGCCCTGATCATCGAGGCCGTGCTCGGCATCATCGCCGGCACCATCGCGGGCATCCGCAAGGGCAAGCTCTTCGACTCGACGATGCTCGTGGTCTCGCTGCTCGTGATCGCGGTGCCGATCTTCGTCTTCGCCTTCCTGCTCCAGCTGGTCTTCGGCGTGAAGCTGGAATGGTTCCCCCCGACCGTGGGCGGCAACACGTCGTTCTACAACCTGCTGCTCCCGGCGATCGTGCTCGGTCTGGTCTCGTTCGCCTACGTCTTACGCCTGACCCGGACGTCGGTCTACGGCAACCTCACCGCCGACCACGTCCGTACGGCCCGCGCCAAGGGGCTCCCCGAGGGCGTGGTGGTGCGCCGCCACGTGCTGCGCAACTCGCTGATCCCGGTCGTGACGTTCCTGGGTGTCGACCTCGGAGCCCTGATGGCCGGTGCGGTCGTGACCGAGGGCATCTTCAACATCCCCGGCGTGGGCAACCTCGCCTTCCAGGCGATCCAACGCGGCGAGAACCCGACCGTCGTCTCGGTGGTCACGATCATGGTGCTCGTCTACGTGCTGGCCAGCCTGGTCGTGGACCTGCTCTACGCCTGGCTCGACCCGAGGATCCGCTATGCCTAATCAACCGCTTCCCGGACAGGAGCGCTTCGTCGCTCCCCTCGAGGAGACGCCCCTGCAGGCGGTGGACTCCCTCGACGTCGACGAGACCCCTGCGAGCCAGTGGAAGGAGGCGTGGAAGCAGCTCCGCAAGAGCCCGCTGTTCATCGCCTCCGCCGTCCTGCTGGTCCTGCTGGCGATCGTGATCGCGGTCCCGCAGGCGTTCACGAACACCGATCCGTTCCACTGCGTCCTCGGGCGACAGTTCGAAGGGCCGTCGCCGGGCCACCCGTTCGGCTTCGACCGGCAGGGCTGCGACGTGTGGTCGCGCACCCTCTACGGGGCGCGCGCGTCGGTCGCCGTCGGTGTCCTCGCGACCCTGCTGGTCGCACTGGTCGGTGGGCTGACCGGCGCCGTCGCCGGTTACTTCGGCAAGAACGCGGACGCGATCATCTCGCGGGTCAGCGACATCTTCTTCGCCATCCCGATCCTGCTCGCGTCGATCGTCGTGCTGTCGATCTTCAACAACCTGTACCCGGATCGCGGGTTCTGGGGCGGCGTCGGAGCGGTCGTGCTGGCGCTGGCGTTGTTCGGCTGGCCGCAGATCACGAGGATCATGCGCGGCTCGGTGCTCGAGGTGAAGAACCTCGAGTTCGTCGATGCCGCTCGCGCGATCGGCGCCAGCAACTGGACGAACCTGCGCCGGCACATCGTCCCGAACGCCCTGCCTCCGGTGATCGTGACGTCGACCGTCTCGCTCGGCATCTTCATCGTGGCCGAGGCGACGCTGTCGTTCCTGGGCCTCGGTCTGCCGCGCTCACGCGTGGTCTCCTGGGGCAACGACATCGCGGCTGCGCAGGTCGTGATCCCGTCGGGCGAGAACCTCCAGGTGATGTTCGTCCCGGCGGCTGCGCTCGCGCTCACCGTGCTCGCGTTCATCCTGCTCGGCGACGCCGTGCGGGACGCGCTCGACCCGAAGGCGAGGAAGCGATGACCGAACCGCTGCTGGAGGTCCGTGACCTCGAGGTCGCGTTCCAGTCCGACAAGAGGATCGTGCCCGCCGTGCGCGGCGCGAACCTCGTGATCTATCCCGGCCAGACGGTCGCGATCGTCGGCGAGTCCGGCTCCGGGAAGTCGACGACGGCCCACGCCGTGATCGGTCTTCTCCCCGGCACCGGCAAGGTCACCGGGGGCGAGATCACCTTCGACGGCCGCAACATCGTCAACGCCTCGAAGGGCCAGAAGGTCGCGATGCGCGGCTCCGAGATCGGCCTGGTCCCGCAGGACCCGATGACCAACCTCAACCCGTTGTGGAAGGTCGGTGACCAGATCAAGGAGTCGCTGGTCGCCAACGACGTCGCCAAGGGCAAGGCCGCCGACCGGCGGGTCGTGGAGCTGCTGCAGGAGGCCGGGCTCGGCGACGCCGAGCGGCGCGCGCAGCAGTACCCGCACGAGTTCTCCGGCGGCATGCGTCAGCGGGCGCTGATCGCGATGGGTCTGGCCGCGCGGCCGAAGCTCCTGATCGCCGACGAGCCGACCTCGGCGCTCGACGTGACGGTGCAGAAGCAGATCCTCGACCACCTCGACGGGCTGACCGCCGAGCTGGGGACCGCGGTCATGCTGATCACTCACGACCTCGGTCTCGCTGCGGAGCGGGCCGACCACATCGTGGTGATGTACAAG
Organism: Mumia flava; assembly: GCF_002797495.1. Taxonomy (NCBI): domain Bacteria; kingdom Bacillati; phylum Actinomycetota; class Actinomycetes; order Propionibacteriales; family Nocardioidaceae; genus Mumia; species Mumia flava. The sequence continues at coordinate 878,345 of NZ_PGEZ01000002.1, read as the reverse complement.
GGCCAGATCGTGGAGTCCGGGCCCGCGCTGGAGATCCTGAAGAATCCCGAGCACCCGTACACCAAGCGGCTCGTGACCTCGGCGCCGTCGCTGGCGTCGCAGCGGCTCACCGCGGTCCAGCACCGCGAGGAGATCCGTGAGGCAGCGATCCAGACGGCCGGCGAGATCGCGGAGGAGGCCGAGGTCGCCGCAGCGAAGGCCGCGTCGGGTCCCGACCACGTGATCGAGGTCGACGGCCTGACGAAGGTCTTCAAGCTCCCCGGCGACAAGCCGTGGCGCAAGACGGACCTGGTGGCCGTGGACCACGTGGACCTGCGTCTGGAGCGCGGGACCACGACGGCGATCGTCGGCGAGTCCGGCTCCGGCAAGTCGACCGTCGCGCGGATGGTGCTCGGTCTGCTGGAGCCGACCGAGGGCACGGTGAAGTTCGACGGCGTCGACGTGTCGACGTTGAAGGGCAGGAAGCTCTTCGACCTGCGGCGCAAGATGCAGCCGGTCTTCCAGAACCCGTACGCCTCGCTCGATCCGCTCTACACGGTCTACCGCTCGATCGAGGAGCCGCTGCGCACGCACGGGATCGGCTCCGAGAAGGAGAACGAGCAGCGGATCCGGACCCTGCTGGACAAGGTGTCGCTGCCGGGCTCGGTGATGAAGCGGTATCCCAACGAGCTGTCCGGTGGTCAGCGTCAGCGCGTGGCGATCGCGCGTGCGCTGGCGCTGCAGCCGGAGGTGGTCGTGCTCGACGAGGCCGTCTCGGCGCTCGACGTGCTGGTCCAGGCGCAGATCCTGGAGCTGCTCAACGATCTCCAGGCCGAGCTCGGACTGAGCTACCTGTTCATCACGCACGACCTCGCGGTGGTCCGCCAGATCGCCGACGACGTGCTGGTCATGCAGGACGGTCAGGTGGTCGAGGCTGCGAGCGTCGCCGAGGTCTTCGACAACCCGCGCGAGGAGTACACCCGCAAGCTGCTCGACGCGATCCCGGGACACGACCTGCTGGTCGGCTGACCCCGGAGCGCACCGCGCGTCGTACGGCGACGGACCCGGCCGTACCGCCCCCGGACCGGTCCTGCACCGATCGGCCGGGGGCGGTCTGCGTAGCCGGCTGGGGAGTTCTGCACTGGGCACCGAAGGTTTCCCTCGCCCGGTGCAGCTCACCCCAGCCGGCTACGGAGTCTGCAGCGGCTGCGCTCAGCGGCGCTGGATCTTCCAGAGGTTGTGGCCGCGTACGAGCGGCGCCTTGATCTTCCCCTTGCGGAGGGTGGTGACCGTGCAGCCGCCGCCCTGGCCGGTCGTCGTCCTCGTGACCTTGACCTTGAGGGTGCGGGAGCGGTGGAGCATCCGCATCCGCGCGGTCTCGCCCTTCGGGACCTTCATCGTGTAGACGTACGCGCCGCCGCTCTCGCTCCAGCGGCTGGTGACCCGGGCTCCGCGTTGCGACGCCCTGGACACGGCCGCGCCGACGTCGCGTTTCAGCCGCTTCGGGTAGCGCGCCTTCGCGCGGGCCGTCTTGCCCGCCGTGTCGAACCGGAGCGTCGCCGGTCCCTTCAGGTAGCTGGTCTTGAAGCTCGTCGGGATCCAGGATCGGGTGATCTTGGTGACGTGGACGGTGGTCTCGCCCGCCTCGGGGCACGCGGCGTGCGCGGGAGCGGCGGCGAGGGCCGGGGCTGCGACGATCGGTACGGTGCCGAGCAGGATGGCGATGCGCGACTTCAGCATGGGTCTCCTTCGGTGGGTTCGACGGCCACGCCAGACAACCACGGAGGAGGGTCACTCCGTTTGACTCGTTCGAACATGTGTTCGATCATGGACGGGTGACGGGTGCTGCGCTGGTCGACGAGCTGGCCGCCAAGGTGCGGGCGATGGAGGGCTCTGCTCCACGGGGGGAGCCGCTCCCGACACTGCCTGCGCTGGCCGACGTGGTGCCGGGCGGGCTGAGCAGAGGCGCGGTGTACGAGGTGGGCGGCTCGCTCGGTCTGGCGGTGGCGCTGCTCGCCGGTCCGTCGTCGGCCGGCTCGTGGTGCGCGGTCGTCGGCGTCGGCGAGGTCGGGGCCGAGGCGGCCTCGGCCCTCGGGGTGGACCTGAGCCGGACGATCCTGGTGCCGGCGCCCGGGGAGCACTGGGTGCACGTCGTCGGTGCGCTCGGCGACGTCGCCGAGCTGATCGTGCTGCGCCCGCCGGTGCCGGTGGGGGACGCCGAGGCGCAGCGTGTCGCGGCGCGGCTGCGCCGCCAGCGCAGCACGCTGGTCGTGCTCACCGACGGCGTGGCCGGCGGCACCGTCGTCGCCTGGCCGCGGGCGCAGGCGCGGCTGGAGGTCTCCGAGAGCGTGTGGGCGGGTCTCGACGGCGGGTACGGCCACCTCCGACAGCGGACGGTCACCGTGACCACGACCGTTCGAGGCGGGCGTCGCCACCGGACCCGGCTGCGGCTCGACACGACCGTGGAGCCTGTCGCCGGCCGGGGTGCGCTGCGTGCGGTGGACGGGCTGCGTGCCGTGGACGGGCTGGCGAGCTGATGGCGCGGGCGCTGGTGCTGTGGTGCCCGGACTGGCCGGTGCGGGCGGTCACGCACACCGGGCTCGGGCTCGACCTCCCCGCGGGTGCGCCGGTCGCGGTCGTCGAGGGGGGTGAGGTGGTGGCGTGCTCGGCGCGCGCCCGTACGGACGGGGTGCGCCGTGGGCAGCGGATGCGCGACGCCCAGGCGCGGTGTCCCGAGCTCGTCGTCACCGAGCGCGACCCCGGCCACGAGGCTCGGGCGTACGAGCCGGTGCTGGCGCTCGTCGAGGAGGTCGCCCCAGGGGTGCAGCCGTTGCGGCCCGGGACCTGCGCGATCCGGGTCGCGGGTCCGGCGCGCTACTTCGGCGGCGAGCGGCACGCGGCTGCGGTGCTCGCGGAGCGGCTGGTCACGTACGGGGTCGACGACGTCCGGGCCGGGATCGCCGACTCGGTCTTCACCGCGGAGCAGGCGGCACGCAGGGCCTTGCCGCAGGACAGCCTCGTCGTGCCGGCGGGGGCGTCGGGGGCGTTCCTCGCCGACCTGCCGGTGGCGGTGCTCGAGCGTCCGGATCTGGCGAGCCTGCTGCAACGGCTCGGTCTGCGGACACTGGGGGCGTTCGCCGGCCTGGACGCGGCGGACGTGCGGGACCGGTTCGGGTCCGACGGGGCGCTCGCGCACCGGCTCGCCCGCGGGGTCGACGACCGGCCGTTCGCGTCGCGGCGACCGCCGAGCGACTTCGAGCGGGAGGTCGCGTTCGAGCCGCCGCTGGTCGACTCCGAGGCGGTCGCGTTCAGCGTGCGGCGTGCAGCGGAGGAGATGGTCTCGGCGCTCGCCGCGCACCAGACGGTGTGCACGTCGGTCTGGATCGAGGTCCGCACCGACCGTGGCGAGGTGACCGAGCGGCAGTGGCTGCACCCGCGCTGGTTCGACGCGGGCGACCTCGTCGACCGGGTCCGCTGGCAGCTGTCGGCCGGGTCGGCGTCGGCGGTGAGCGGGCCGGTGGAGGCGGTCCGGTTCGTGCCGGCGGAGTGCGCGTCGGTGACCGAGCACGCCGACGGTCTGTGGGGGAGCGGGCCGGACGAGCGGGTGCACCGGGCCGCGTCGAAGGTGCAGAGCATGCTCGGCCGGGAGGCGGTGGTGTCCGTGGTCCTCGGGGGTGGTCGCGGGCCCGCCGACCGGCAGACGGCGGTGCCGTGGGGCGACCCGCTCGAGCCGGCCCGCTCGCCGTCGCCGCCGTGGCCGGGAAGCCTGCCGCCGCCCGCTCCCGCCCGGGTGTACGACCCGCCGCGCCCGGCCGAGGTGGTCGGCGTGGACGGGCGGCCGGTGGTGGTGAGCGAGCGCGGTGCGCTGTCGGGGGCGCCGGCCCGGTTCGCGGTGGGAGGGTCTCGACCGGGGGAGGGGTCTCGATCGCTCGCAGGTTCGCGCTTCGACCAGCGGGACGGGGCTGCAGGTTCGCGCTTCGACCAGCGGGACGGGGCTGCAGGTTCGCGCCTCGACCAGCGCAGCGGCGACGGTCTGCACCCGGTGCAGGCGTGGGCCGGACCGTGGCCGGTCGACGAGCGCTGGTGGGACGCCGCGTCCGCAGTCCGGGCGGCGCGGTTCCAGGTCGTCGGCGTGGACGGGACGGCCTGGCTGCTGCGGGTCGGCGACGACGGCTGGTGCGCCGAGGCGCAGTACGACTGAGGGCGCCGTACGGCCGAGACGACGGAGAGGAGGGCCGATGGGATTCAACAACCCGGACATGCCGTGGTCGGAGCTGGAGCGCCGGCTGTCCGGCCGGCTGCTGCCGCACGAGCGGGCCGGGTTCGAGCTGGACGGCGGCGACGGTCCGGGCACGTCGCGCAAGCGCGGACCGTACGAGCCGCCGGCCGTGCCCGACACGCATCCCGACGAGCCGTACGTCGGGTACGCCGAGCTGCACGCGCACTCCGACTTCAGCTTCCTCGACGGCGCGAGCAGCCCGGAGGCGTTGGTCGAGGAGGCGGTCCGGCTGCGGCTGTCGGCCCTGGCGCTGGCCGACCACGACGGCCTGTACGGGGTGGTGCGGATGGCCGAGGCGGCAGACCTGCACGGGATGCCGACGGTGTTCGGCGCGGAGCTGTCGCTGGGACTGCGCGGCCCCCAGAACGGCATCGCCGACCCGGAAGGGAGCCACCTGCTGGTGCTGGCGCGTGGACAGGAGGGCTACCACCGGCTGTCCGCGACGCTGACCGACGCGCACCTGGCCGGCGGGGAGAAGGGACGCCCGGTCTACGACCTGGACGCGGTCGCCGAGCGGCTCGCCGGGCACGCGGTCGTGCTGACCGGCTGCCGCAAGGGCGCGGTTCGTCAGGCGCTCGCCGGACCGGGCGGCGAGGCGGCGGCGGAGACGGAGACGCGGGCGCTGGTCGAGCGGTTCGGCTCCGACGCGGTGCTGGTCGAGCTGTCCGAGTCCGGGGACCCTCGCGACGCGGTCCGCAACGACGCTCTGGCGGCGATCGCGGCGCGCTGCGGGCTCGACGTCGTCGCGGCCGGCAACGTGCACGCCGCCACGCCGACCGACCGGCGGCTCGCGCACGCGGTCGCGGCGGTCCGGGCGCGGCGCAGCCTCGCGGACATGGACGGCTGGCTGCCCGCGGCCGGGGCCCACCTGCGTTCCGGGGCGGAGATGGCGCGGGCGTTCGCTCGCTGGCCGGGAGCGGTGGAGCGGACGGTCGACGTGGCCGCTGATCTCGCCTTCGAGCTGCGCCGGGCCAAGCCGCGGCTCCCGAAGCAGCAGGTCCCCGACGGACACACCCCGATGACCTGGCTGCGCGAGCTGGTCCGGCGCGGGGCGGACCAGAAGTACGCCGGCGCGCCGGCGAGCACGTACGAGCGGCTCGAGGCCGAGCTCGCGGTGATCGAGGAGAAGGATTTTCCCGGCTACTTCCTGATCGTGCACGACATCGTCGCGTTCGCCCGCAGGCGCGGGATCCTCTGTCAGGGCCGGGGCTCGGCCGCCAACTCGGCGGTCTGCTACGCCCTCGGCATCACCGCGGTGGACTCGGTGAAGTTCGACCTGCCGTTCGAGCGGTTCTTGTCCGCGACGCGCGACGAGGAGCCGGACATCGACGTCGACTTCGACTCCGACCGTCGCGAGGAGGTGATCCAGTGGGTGTACGCGACGTACGGGCGGCACAACGCGGCGCAGGTCGCGAACGTCATCTCGTACCGCCCGAAGTCCGCCGTCCGCGACATGGCGAAGGCGCTCGGCTACTCGACCGGGCAGCAGGACGCCTGGTCGAAGCGGATCGACCGATGGGGGACCCTGCCGCGCGAGGAGCTGGCCGGGGAGATCCCGGACCCGGTCCTCGACCTCGCCGACCAGCTGCTGACTGCTCCACGCCATCTCGGGATCCACTCCGGCGGGATGGTGCTGACGGACCGGCCGGTGGGGGAGGTGTGTCCGGTCGAGCACGCTCGGATGGAGGACCGGACGGTGCTGCAGTGGGACAAGGACGACTGCGCGTGGATGGGCCTGGTCAAGTTCGACCTGCTCGGCCTCGGGATGCTCGGCGCGATCCAGCACTGCTTCGACGTGGTCGCCGAGCACGTGGGGGAGCGGTGGGAGCTGGCGACGATCCCGAAGGAGGAGCCCGGCGTCTACGACCAGCTGTGTCGCGGCGACTCCGTGGGGGTGTTCCAGGTCGAGAGCCGGGCGCAGATCGGCACGCTTCCGCGGCTGCGTCCTCGCTGCTTCTACGACCTGGTCACCGAGATCGCGCTGATTCGTCCGGGTCCGATCCAGGGCGGCGCCGTCCACCCGTACATCCGCCGCCGCACCGGCGAGGAGGAGATCAGCTATCTGCACCCGGCGCTGGAGCCGGTGCTGAAGCGGACGCTGGGGGTGCCGCTGTTCCAGGAGCAGCTGATGCAGATCGCGATGCAGGTCGGCGGCTGCACCGGCGACGAGGCCGACCTGCTGCGCCGGGCGATGGGCTCCAAGCGCGGGGTCGAGAAGATCGAGCGGCTGCGCGCCACCTTGTACGCCGGGATGGCGTCGCACGGGATCACCGGCGAGCTCGCCGACGAGATCTACCTGCGGATCGAGGCGTTCGCGAGCTTCGGGTTCGCCGAGTCGCACTCGATCAGCTTCGCGCTGCTCGTGTACGCCTCGACGTGGCTGCGGCTGCACTACCCCGGCGCGTTCCTGGTGGGCCTCCTGCGGGCGCAGCCGATGGGGTTCTACTCGCCGGCGAGCCTCGTCACCGATGCGCGTCACCACGGGGTCGAGGTGCTGCGTCCCGACATCAACGCCTCGGTCGCCACCGCCGCGGACCTCGAGGCTGCGGAGGCGAGCGGGTCGGGCGGGTCTCGATCGTCGCTCCGCTCCGCCTCGACCACCGGGTCGGGCGGGAACTCCGCCTCGACCAACGGGAGCTCCGCTGGTCGAGGCGCGAGCGGAGCGAGTGATCGAGACCCCTCCGGCCACGATGCGTGTCTCGTGACCGACCAGCCGCCCGTGGGCGATTTCGACCCCGACGCGCCGTTCGACCACGCCTGGCACCGCCGCGACGGACGGTTCGTGGTCCGCCTCGGACTGACGTCGGTGACCTCGATCGGGACCGGCCTGGCCGAGCGGATCGTCGCCGAGCGTGAGCGGGGCGGCCCGTACGCCTCGATGACGGACCTGACTCGCCGCGTCCCGCTGACCGCACCTCAGGTGGAGGCGTTGGCGACCGCGGGGGCGTTCGACGGCTTCGGCCTGTCGCGCAGGCAGGCGCTGTGGTCGGCGGGTGCGGCGTCGCAGGAGTCACCGGACCAGCTGGAGGGCACCACCGCACTGCGCGAGGCTCCGATGCTGCCGGGGATGAGCCCGGCAGAGACCACGATGGCGGACCTGTGGGCGACGAGCATCGCGCCGGACAGTCACCCGATCGAGCACGTGCGGGAGGCGATGACCGTACGGGGGGTGCTGCGGGTGGCCGACCTCGCTCACACGGAGCCGGGGCTACGGATCGAGGTGGCGGGCCTCGTGACGCACCGGCAGCGGCCGGCGACGGCAGGCGGGGTCACATTCCTCAACCTCGAGGACGAGACCGGCATGCTCAACGTGATCTGCACGGCCGGGCTGTGGGCGCGCTACCGGCGGATCGCCCGCGACTCCAGCGCCCTGGTGGTCCGAGGGCTCTTGGAGCGACGCGACGGAGCCGCGAACCTCCACGCCGACCGGCTCGAGCGCCTCCCGATCACCGCCCGGACCACATCGCGCGACTTCCGTTAGGCGGGGACGCGCGTGAGGCGGGGGACGCGTGTTGAGCGGGGACGCGCCGTGCGCGCACAGAGGGTGGCACATCGGGATTCCTCGCACACCGTGCGCGTACGGTGTGCGAGGAATCCCGAGGGCAGGGTGTTCCCCGGGTCCGCGCGACGCGGCCTGGAGCAAGCGCCGATGGGTCCGTTGGTGTGACCTGGCACACTAGGGCGCATGCCCAAGACGAATTCCGACGTTTCGGACGTCCAGCCGGACGCCCAGCCGGACGACCTCCCGTACGCCGTGATCGGCGCCGGTCCGTCCGGCCTGGCCGCCACCCGAGCCCTGACCAAGCGGGGCTTCGCGGTGCGCGGCTACGAGATGCACACCGACGTCGGCGGGCTGTGGGACATCGAGGGTCCGCGCAGCACGATGTACGAGTCGGCGCACCTGATCTCGTCGAAGACGACGACGCAGTTCGCCGAGATGCCGATGGCCGACGAGGTCGCCGACTACCCGAGCCACCGCGAGCTGAAGCGCTACTTCGCGGCGTACGCGGACCGCTTCGACCTGCGTCGGCACTACGCCTTCGGTACGGAGGTCGTCCGGGTCGAGCCGCACCCCGACGGCGGCTGGGAGGTGCGGTCGCGGAGCGTCGGGTCTCGATCCTCGCTCCGCTCGGCCTCGACCAGCGAGGACCCCGGCGGTCGAGGCGAGAACCCCGGCGATGACTCCGGTGGTCGAGGCGCGAGCGGAGCGAGCGATCGAGACCCGTCCGTCGAGACCGTCGAGCGGGTCGCCGGCGTGATCATCGCCAACGGCACGCTGTCCGAGCCCAACGTCCCGTCCTTCAAGGGCCAGTTCGACGGCGAGATCATCCACACCAGCGAGTACCGCCGCGCCACTGCGTTCGCCGGCAAGCGCGTGCTGGTGATCGGCGCCGGCAACTCCGGCTGCGACATCGCCGTCGACGCGGTCCACCACGCCGCGTCGGTCGACATGAGCGTGCGCCGGGGCTACCACTTCGTCCCGAAGTACGTCTTCGGCAAACCCGCCGACACCCTGAACCAGGGCAGGCCGCTGCCGCCGCGGATCAAGCAGGCGGTCGACAGCCGGATCCTCAAGCTGTTCACCGGCGACCCCGTACGGCTCGGCTTCCCGGAGCCGGACCACAAGATCTACGAGTCGCACCCGATCGTGAACTCGCTGATCCTCCACCACCTCGGCCACGGCGACCTGCGGATCAAGGCCGACATCGATCACTTCGACGGTCACACCGTGCACTTCCGCGACGGCAGCAGCGACGACTACGACCTGATCGTGCTCGCGACCGGCTACACGCTGCACTACCCGTTCGTGGATCCCGAGCACCTGCGGTGGGACGGCGACGCGCCCGCCCTGTACTTCAACATCTTCACGCCCGTGCGCGACGACCTGTTCGTGATGGGCATGGTGGAGGCGTCCGGGCTCGGCTGGCAGGGCCGCTACGAGCAGGCCGAGCTGATCGCCGCGTACCTCGAGGCGCGCCGCGACCGACCGGAGCAGGCGGCGGCGTTCGCCGAACGGACCCGTGGACCGCTCCCGGACCTGTCCGGCGGCTACAAGTACCTCGGTCTGGAGCGGATGGCGTACTACGTCAACAAGGACGCCTACCGTACGGCCGTCCGCGCCGCCACCGAGGAGCTGTCCTGATGGATCCCTCGACCGTGCTCGCGGCCGCGTCCGACGTGGACTCGATCCGGATCTCGTTCGACGAGTCGTCGCTGACGCTGCTGAAGATCGTGATCGGGGCGATCCTGTTCGGGATCGCGCTCGACACCCGGCTGTCGGACTTCCGGACCGCGCTGCGCAAGCCGGTGCCGGTGGCGTTGGCGATCGCGGCGCAGTTCCTCGTCCTCCCGGCGCTGACGTTCGTGCTCACGCTCGTCCTCGGTGTCCAGGGGTCGGTCGCGCTCGGCATGATCCTGGTCGCGTGCTGCCCGCCGGGCAACGTCTCGAACATCCTCACGCACCGCGCGAAGGGCGACGTCGCGCTGTCCGTCTCGATGACCGCGATCGGCAACCTGCTCTCGATCGTGCTGATGCCGATCACGTTCGCGTTCTGGGGCGGCCTGCACCCGACGGGCAGCGACTACCTCGCCGACATCGCGCTGTCCCCGTGGGACATGCTGAGCGAGATCCTGTTCGTGATCGGCATCCCGTTCGCGCTCGGCCTGACGGTCTCGCAGCTGTGGCCGCGGGTCGCCGAGCGGGCGCACGGGATCGTCGGCAAGGTCGCGTTCCTCGGCCTCGCCGCCATCATCGTGTCCGGGATCGCCGGCAACTGGTCGATCTTCGTGACCTACATCGGCGTCGTCGTGGTCGCGGTGTTCCTGCACGACGCGCTCGCGCTCGCGACCGGGTGGGCGATCGCCCGCGCCGGCCGGCTGCCGGACCGCGCCACGCGTGCGGTGACGTTCGAGGTCGGGATCCGCAACGCCGGGCTCGGCCTGCTGCTCGTCTTCCAGTTCTTCGACGGGCTCGGCGGGATGGCGCTGGTCGCGGCCTGGTGGGGGATCTGGGACATCATCGCCGGCCTGACCGTCGCGCAGCTCTGGTCGCGTCGGCCGATCCGGTCCGAGGCGGTGCCGGCATGACGGGCCGTACGGGCGGGTGCCGCGTCCTCGTCACCGGCGGCTCCGGGTTCCTCGGATCCTCGGTCGTCCCCGCGCTCGCCACCGACGACGAGGTCGCGCTCGTCGTCAGCGGCGACATCCGCGACCCTCACGAGCGCGTCGACGGCGTGACCTACGAGCGGCTCGACGTGACCGACGCCGACCTGGTCGCGCACGTGGTCGGCGCCCACGCGGTCGATACGATCGTCCACCTCGCCTCGATCGTCACGCCGCCGTCCGGGATGAGCGACGACGTGGCGTACACGGTCGACGTCGACGGCACCCGCAACGTCCTGGATGCGGCGCTGACCCACGGCGTACGGCGGGTCGTGGTGTCGTCCAGCGGCGCGGCGTACGGGTACCACCCGGACAACCCCGACTGGATCACGGAGGACCAGCCGGTGCGCGGCAACGACGCGTTCGCGTACGCCCGGCACAAGCGGCTCGTCGAACAGATGCTCGCCGACGTCCGGCGCGACCACCCCGAGCTCGAGCAGGTCGTGCTGCGGATCGGCACGATCCTGGGTGAGCGGGTCGACAACCAGATCACGGCGCTGTTCGAGCGCCCGCGGCTGCTGCGGATCGCGGGGTCGGCGTCGCCGTTCGTCTTCGTGTGGGACACCGACCTGACCGCGATCGTCGTGCGGGCCGTCCTGGGCGACGTGACCGGGGCGTTCAACGTCGCCGGCACGGGAGCCCTGACGCTCGACGAGATCGCGCAGCGTCTCGGCAAGTCGACCCTCGTCCTGCCGGAGTGGCTGCTGCGGGCGGCGCTGGCGGTGGCGAAGCCGCTGCGGCTGACGCGGTACGGGCCGGAGCAGACGATGTTCCTCCAGTACCGGCCGGTGCTCGACAACGGTCGGTTGCGGAGCGAGTTCGGGTACGAGCCGGCGTACACCTCTGCGGAGGCCTTCGAGGCCTGGCGGGCGACGCACCCCAGCGCCTCGGCCCGCCCCTGACCGGGAGCGGGCGACGGGCCCGGTCTTACTCCACGGGGCCGGTCCCGGCCTCGAGCAGCTCGATCGTGTAGCCGTCCAGGTCCTTCGCGAGTCCGACGACCGCACCGCCGAGCGACGCCTGCGGAGCGGGCTCGAGGACGATCGAGCCGCCCGCCTGCTCGATCGCGGCGGCCGTGGCGGTGGGGTCGGGGACGTAGAAGACGAGCTTCACCGGGTTGTCGGCGTAGTCGTGCTTCCTGCCGTCGGTGTAGTGCATGAGCACGACCGACGCGCCCCGCGTGCTGTCGTCGAAGCCGAGCACGATCTCGTCCATGTAGCCCGGGATCTCGAACGTCGTGAGCTCGCTCATCCCCAGCGCCTCGGAGTAGAACGTCGCGGACGCGCGCAGGTCGGCGACCCCGATGCCGGCCGCGCCCATCGTCGTGGCGGTGTCGTCGGACACGGTGTCGTCGGACACGGTGTCGTCGGACACGGAGGTGTCGGGGTCGCCGGTCGGCGTCGACGCTGCGTCGGCCGCGGGTGCAGCCCGCTCGTCGGTCGAGCCGCACGCGGCGGTGCCGAGGAGCAGGAGCAGGGTGAGGAGGGCCACCGGTGCCGGGCGCAGGTGTCGCATGGGCGACACCGTGGCAGAGCGGGCACCCCTGTGGCCCTGAGACGCGATCTCATCCCGTGCGCCCGGCTGGCGACAGCGCTGCCCCGGGGCAGCGTCACAGTCGGGTGAGCGCCGGGACGACTCCGTCGGCGACGCCCTGCGCGAACGCGACCGGGTCGCCCTCCAACGGCATCACGAACACCTGCTCGACCCCGAGGTCCGCGAACGGACGCATCGCCTCGACGAACGACCCGTCGAGCGCGACCGGCCCGTTCCACAGGATCGTGCGACGGATCGCGTCGTACGACCGCCCGACGCGGTCGCAGTGCTCGCGCAGCGCCTCGAGCTTGTGCGCGACGACGTCGGCGCCGCTGTCCGGCCCGGCGAACAGGTTGCACGCGTCCGCGTACCGCGCCACGAGCCGCAGCGTCACCTTCTCGCCACCACCGCCGACCATCACGGGGATCGTGCCGATCGGGCGCGGAGCGCAGATCGTCTCGGCCAGCCGGTAGTGCTGCCCCTCGTACGGCCCGTCGTCGTCGGACCACACCTGTCGGACGACCTGGAGCGTCTCCTCGAGGCGCGCGAGCCGTTCGCCGGCGGACGCGTACGGCACGCCGTACGCGTGGTGCTCGCGCTCGTACCACGCCGCGCCGATCCCGAGCCCGGCCCGGCCCTCGCTGAGCACGTCGAGGGTGGCGACGATCTTCGCGAGCAGGCCGGGGGAGCGGTACGTCACGCCGGTGACGAGCGTCTGGAGCCGCACGGTCCGGGTGCGCGCGGCGAGGTAGCCGAGGGTCGTGTAGGCCTCGAGCATCGGGTCGGTCGCGCCGCCGCGGAACCACTCCATCTGCAGGTAGTGGTCCATCACGGACAGCGTGGTGATGCCGCCGTCGTCGCAGGTGCGGCCGAGGTCGCCGAGCATCGCCGGGACCGCGGCCGGCCCGCCGTCGATGTCGAACCGGGACAGGTGCAGGGCGAGGTCCATACCGCCAGGCTGCCGCGCGTTTCCGTTGCCGGCAACGAAAGGTGGTTCGTGGCACGGATAACGTGCGCGAGTCTTCGGTGCTCGGATCCAGGTTGCGTTGCCGGCAACGGAAACCCGCAGCGTGAGGGTGCTCAGCCCAGTGCGTCGAGCTCCTCGACCGTCTCCGGTGTCAGCTTGAGGTCGTTCGCGGCGAGGTTCTCCTCGAGGTGCGCGATCGAGCCCGTTCCCGGGATCGGCAGCATCACCGGCGACGCCTGGAGCAGCCACGCGAGCGCGACCTGCGACGGCGTCGCGTCGTGCTCCACCGCGGCGCGGGCGAGCGGACCGGAGGTCGCCGCGTGCTCGCCGGCGGCGACGGGGGCCCACGGCATGAAGCCGATGCCGTTCTCGGTGCAGTAGGCGAGCACGTCGGCGGAGCGGCGGTCGGTCAGGTTGTAGCGGTTCTGGACGGTCGCGACCGGGACGTAGCGGCTCGCCTCCTCGATGTCGGCCACGCTCACCTCCGAGAGGCCGATCGCCTTCACGACACCCTCCTGGCGCAGCTCGGCGAGCGTCTCGAACTGCTCCTCCCGGGGCGTCCGGGAGTCGATCCGGTGCAGCTGGAAGAGGTCGATCACGTCGGTCTGGAGCCGGCGCAGGCTGAGGTGGGCCTGCTGGACGAGGTACTCGCGCCGTGCGACCTGGTGCCACCGGTCCGGTCCGGTCCGCACGAGGCCGGCCTTCGTCGCGACGACGACGTCGTCGTCGTACGGGGCGATCGCCTCGGCGATGATCTCCTCGCTGACGTACGGGCCGTACGAGTCGGCGGTGTCGATCAGGGTGACGCCGAGCTCCACGGCACGGCGTACGACGGCCCGCGCGGTCTCGCGGTCGGCAGGCTCACCCCAGATCCCCGGACCGGTGATGCGCATCGCACCGAATCCGAGCCGGTCGACCGTCCCGACTCCGGCGATGTCGAACGTGCTCATGCTCACTCCTCCAGGTCGGCGAGGGTCTCGTAGTAGGCCCGCATCGAAGGGTAGTAGGCGTCCCACGTGGCGAGCTCGTCGCCGGCGACGTGGGCGACGAGGAGGTCGAGGTAGTAGTCCCAACCCGGGCCGAGCGTGGCGAGCCAGTCGACCTCGGCGCGGTGGTGGACGAGCTGGACGTCCGTGCCTCCGTCGTCGCGCTCACGCAGGTAGACGTCGACGGTGGTGCCGAACGGCTCGGCGTGCTCGTCGTCGGTCGCGACCAGGGCCAGACCGAGGTGCAGCTCGGGGCTGCTCGCCGTGATCCGGGCCGGCTGCTCGGCGCCGTGGGCCATGGTGATGCTCACCGAACCGCCGGGTCGGCCGTCGCCGCGCCACCGTCCGTACCACCGAGCCGTCTCGTCGGGATCGGTCAGTGCCGCCCAGGTCCGGTCGGTGGCAGCAGGGACGATCCGGCTGTACACGAGGTCGTGGTGGTCCTCGTGCCGCCGCAGACGTCCGGTCGCGAGGCGCTTCATCCTTCCACCCTGGCGGCTGCCCCCCGGCTCCGCACGGGGACGACGACTACGCTGGGGACGCGATGACTGCAGCGACCACCACCTACCTCGACCATGCGGCGACCACGCCGATGGTCGACGAGGCGATCGCCGCGATGACGGAGCACCTGGCGGCGATCGGCAACCCGTCGTCGCTGCACGGCTCCGGCCGGGCCGCCCGCCGGGTCGTCGAGGAGTCCCGCGAGCTGATCGCGGAGCGGATCGGCGCGCGCCCCGGTGAGGTCGTGCTTCTGGGCGGCGGCACCGAGGCCGACAACCTCGCGCTGAAGGGCCTGGCCTGGGCACGGCGCAACGCCGACCCGGCGCGTACGAGGCTGATCGCCTCCGCGGTCGAGCACCACGCGCTCCTGGATCCGCTGACCTGGATGGCGAAGCAGGGGTCGCAGGTCGAGCTCGTGGACGTGGACGCGACCTGCCGCCTGGACCTGGACGCCTACGAGCGGGCGGTCGAGCGCGATCCTGCGTCCGTCGCGCTCGTGAGCTGCATGTGGGCCAACAACGAGGTCGGCACGGTCCAGCCGATCGCCGACGTGGTCGCGGTGGCGCACCGGCACGGGATCCCGGTGCACAGCGACGCCGTGCAGGCGCTCGGGCACGTGCCGGTGGACTTCGCCGGGTCCGGCCTGGACGCGATGACGATCTCCGCGCACAAGCTCGGCGGGCCCGTCGGGGTCGGCGCGCTGGTCGTACGCCGCGAGGTGGACCTGGTCCCGCTCGCGCACGGCGGTGGCCAGGAGCGCGACGTGCGGTCGGGTACGCCGAACGCCGCTGCCGCGGCCTCGTTCGCTGCCGCGGTCGACGTCGCCGTCGGGCGGGCGGAGGCGGAGGCGGTCCGGCTGGAGGCCCTGCGGCGTCGTCTGGTCGACGGGCTCGCGGCCGCCGTCCCGGCCGCTGTCGTCAACGGCGCCCCCGAGATCGGGCCGGACCACCGGCTGCCGAGCATCGCGCACGTGACGTTCCCCGGCTGCGAGGGCGACTCGCTGCTCATGCTGCTCGACGCGCACGGCGTGGAGTGCTCGACCGGCTCGGCGTGCTCCGCTGGTGTGCCGCAGGCCAGCCACGTCCTCCTCGCGATGGGGATGGACGAGCTGGCGGCGCGCGGCTCGCTGCGCTTCAGCCTGGGCCACACCACCACGGAGGCGGACGTGGACCGGCTGCTCGAGGTCCTGCCGGCCGTGCACGAGCGTGCGCTCGCGGCCGGCCGGCTCGGAGGTCGGCGCTGATGCGGGTGATCGCCGCGATGTCCGGCGGGGTCGACTCCGCCGTCGCCGCCGCACGTGCCAAGGACGCGGGCCACGACGTGACCGGCGTGCACCTCGCGCTGTCGCGCAATCCCCGCTCGTACCGCTCGGGCGCCCGGGGCTGCTGCTCGATCGAGGACAGCAACGATGCGCGCCGCGCCGCGGACGTGATCGGCATCCCGTTCTACGTCTGGGACATGAGCGACGAGTTCCACGACGAGGTCGTGGAGGACTTCGTGGCGGAGTACACCGCGGGCCGCACCCCGAACCCGTGCCTGCGCTGCAACGAGAAGATCAAGTTCGCCGCCGTGCTCGACCGGGCCCTCGCCCTCGGGTACGACGGGGTCGTCACCGGCCACTACGCCCGCGTCGTCGCGGGTCCGGACGGCACGGAGATGCACCGCGCGGTCGACCACGCCAAGGACCAGTCGTACGTGCTCGGGGTGCTGACCGCGGAGCAGATCGCCCACTCGCTGTTCCCGCTCGGGACCGACACGAAGCCCGAGGTCCGCGCCGAGGCCGAGCGCCGGGGCCTGTTCGTGGCGCAGAAGCCGGACAGCCACGACATCTGCTTCGTCGCCGACGGTGACACCCCCGGCTGGCTGCACGACAAGCTCGGGACGAAGCCGGGCGTGATCGTCGACGAGTCGGGCGAGGTCCTCCGTGAGCACGACGGCGCGTTCGCGTACACCATCGGGCAGCGTCGCGGCCTGCGTCTGGGTCGCCCGGCGGCCGACGGCCGCCCACGGTTCGTGCTCGACATCGAGCCGGTCTCCGGCACGGTCACGGTGGGGCCGCACGAGCGGCTCGCGATCACCGGGATCGACGCGATCCGCCCGCGCTGGTGCGGCCCCGCTCCGACCGCGGCGCTGCGGGCGACCGTGCAGCTGCGGGCGCACGGCGAGGAGTACGGAGCCACGGTGGAGCCGGAGGCGGACGGGATGCGGATCACGCTGGACGAGCCGGCGTACGGGATCGCGCCCGGTCAGGCAGCGGTCGTGTACGACGGCACGCGCGTGGTCGGGTCCGCGACGATCGCCGCGACCCGGCGCGCGACGGTGGGCTGAGGCGGTGCGTGCGACCGGAGTGGGGTCGATGCCGGGGACCGACGTCGCCGAGACGATCAAGGCCGTCCGCGACCTCGTCGGCGACCTGGTGTTCCTGCCCGAGCTGCCGGACCGGGGCGACGGGGCCGACATGATCGGACGCGGCACCGCGCTGCTCGACGGGCTCGGCGCCGACCTCCAGCCGACCGGGTGGAGGCTCCTCGACCGGTCCGGTCGAGACCAGCGACGGGCTCGCTCGCTGCTCGGCCAGGACCTCGACGTGCTCGAGGAACAGCTCGTCGGCGCCGAGGGCGACCTCAAGATCCAGGTCCCCGGCCCGTGGACGCTCGCCGCGACCCTCGAGCGGCCGCGGGGCGGCAAGGTGCTCGCCGACCACGGCGCCCGCCGCGAGCTCGCTGAGTCGCTGGCCTCCGGCGTCGCGACCCATGCGGCCGACGTCCGGCGACGGGTCCCGGGTGCCCGGCTGACGGTCCAGGTCGACGAGCCGGCGCTGCGGGCCGTCCTCGACGCCCAGGTGCCCACCGTGAGCGGGCTCGACCGCTACCGACGGGTGGAGCCGGCGGAGGCGGACGCGGCTCTGCGGCGGGTCGTCGAGGCGTTGGACGGCGTCGCCGACGCCACCGCGCTGCACTCCTGCGCCGCGCGGCTGCCCACCGACCTGCTGGTCCCGATCGGCTTCGACGCGCTGTCGTTCGACCTCGACCTGGTGGAGCCTGACGAGGTCGACGCGCTCGCCGCGGCGTACGAGTCGGGGGTCGCGCTGTGGCCGGGGCTGGGGCACGCGTCGGTCGGGGAGCAGCGGCGCCGCCTGGAGCGGTTCGCCGAGGTGCTGGGCGCCTCCGAGGCGCCCTTCGAGGCGGCGACGGTGGTCACTCCACCCTGCGGTCTCGCCGGTCACGCCCCTGACCAGGCACGACGTGCGCTGGAGCGGCTTGCCGCCACGGCGCGCGGATGATCCGAGATCGACTCGCGCGACCGGTCATCTCACGTAGAGTTCTGGATCGTTGCGGTCGAAATCGGACATGTGCCGAATCGGACACGCGTCCAACGGGCGTGTGCCATGTGGAAGAGGGGGACGGCCATGACGTCGAAGCGGAGGGCCTCGGCCCTGGTGGTCGCGCCCACGGTGGTGGCCGGCCTGCTCACCGTGCCGGTGATGACCTGGACGCAGGTGGCCGGTCCGGCGACACCCCCGGTCGGTGAGGTCCCCGAGCCGCACGCGTACGCCCTGGCGGCGTACGCGACCGGAGGCTCCTCCGGCGGCGACGTCGCGGACGATCCGCGTCTCGAGGATGCGGTCGCGGCGGACGGGAGCACGCCCGAGGACGACGGTCACGACCTGGAGAAGGTCGTCGACAGCCCGGTCGTGCCGACCGAGGACTTCCGTCTCGCCGGGGTGACGTGGGAGCAGGGTACGAGCGGCGGCGAGGTCGTCGCGTACGTCCGGACCCGCGGCGACGACGGCTGGACCGCCTGGTACCAGCTGCACGAGTCCGTCGACGGGCCCGATCCGGGCTCCGAGGAGGCCCGCAACGCCCGGGCCGGCACGGACCCGCTGCTCGTCGACGACTCCGACGCGGTCCAGGTCGTGCTCGCGACCTCCGACGGGCAGATCCCCGAGGACGTGCAGGTCGACGTCGTCGGGCTCGGTGACGGCACCTCCACCGGTGACGACGGCGACACGGGCGAGGAGCAGCGGGCTCCGGCGCCCGAACCCGAGGTCGACGGAACGGACCTCGAGCCGATGGCAGCCGCCGGCGGGGTCCCCATGCCGACGATCCGCAGCCGCGCCGCCTGGGGCGCGAACGAGCGGATCCGCGAGAAGTCCAGTCCGGACTACGGGTCGGTGCGCGGTGCGGTCGTGCACCACACCGCGGGCCCGACCTCGTACAGCAAGGACGAGGTCCCCGCCCTCATCCGGTCGTTCTACAGCTACCACGTGAAGGTGCGCGGCTGGCGCGACATCGGCTACAACGTGCTGGTCGACAAGTGGGGCCGCGCCTGGGAGGGCCGTTGGGGCGGCCTGAGCCGCAACGTCGTGGGCGCCCACGCCTTGAACAACAACTCGACGACGTTCGGGATCTCGGTGATCGGCGACTTCGGCCCGATGAAGGCCTCGAAGGCGGTCGCACGCACGGTGTCGCGCGTGATCGCCTGGAAGTTCTCGCTCAACCGGGTCAACCCGAACGGCACCTGGACCTATACGACGAACACCGGGAAGCGGGTCTCGAAGCCCAAGGTCGTGGGCCACCGTGACGTCGGTCAGACGGCCTGCCCGGGCTCCACGCTCTACAAGCGGCTGCCCGGGATCCGCTCGCGCGTCCGCTCCAGGATGGCGAACAACGGCCTGAAGCCGACGATCCGCGCCGCCGCGTCGCCGAAGAACTACCAGGTCGGCGGGAACCGCGTCGACGTGGACGTCACCGTGACCGCGCCGGGCACGGTGCCGACCGGCACGGTCGAGATCCTCGATGTCGACTCCGACACGATCGTGGGCGGCCCCGTGTCGCTGTCGAGCGGGAAGGCGCGGGTCAAGCTGCTGAAGCTGCTGCCGGCCGGGACCCGACCGCTGCGGGTGCTGTACAGCGGCAACGGCCTGGTCGCGTGGGCCCGCTCCACCTCGTTCGGCATCACGGTCCGCAAGGCACCGACGACCACCACGGCGACGTACGACAAGACCGCGATCACCTCGGGCGACCTCGTCCGCGCCTCCGTCGTCGTCGCGGGCGACGACGTCTACCCGCGCGGCACCGCCTCGGTCTGGTCGGGAGGCACGCGGGTCGGTCGGGCGACGCTCACGCGAGTCCCGTCGACCAAACGAGCGACGGCGACGGTGCGACTGAGCCGCGAGCTCGCAGGCGGGACCCACCGACTCGTCGCACGCTACGACGGGCACCCGTCGATCGCGGGCTCGAAGGATGCGACACCGGGCACGTTGACGGTCGCGAAGGCGCCGAGCCGGATCACGTCGGTCGCACACGTCCGGGTGCCGCGATGGAAGGCGCGGCCCGTGCTGAGGGTGACCGCGTCGGCCGAGCACCAGCGACCGGACGGCCCGGTGGTGGTGCGCGATCGCGGTCGCGTCGTCGGACGGGGGAGCATGCGCGACGGCGTCGCGACCGTGTGGCTCACCCGCAACGACGTCCGCCGACGGACCGTGACCGTCCAGTACCACGGGTCGGCGAGCCTGCGGTGGGCCACGCCCGTGACCCGCACGTTCGCGGTCAAGCCGGCCGTGCTCCAGGTGCGGCGCAGGCTCGACGACCGGACGATCAGCCGCTCCGACCGGCTCGTGCTGCGGATGCGCGTCAAGGCGGCCGGGCACGACGCGGTGCGTGGTCGCATCCAGGTGGTGACGAAGTCCGGTCGGGTGCTGAAGTCGAAGCGGCTGCGGGCGCGGCACGACGGGCACCGCAAGATTCGGATCCCGGTCTCCTGGCAGGGCAAGAAGCGGATCCGGGTGAAGGTCGACCCGGCCGGCTACCAGCGGCCGTACCGCTCGAAGTGGATCAAGGTCCGGGTGCGCTGAGCGGCGGGTCGGCAGGGTTGACGGCGAGGCCGAGCGCGTCGGCGCCGAGCACCTTCGGCGCGCCGTCCTCGTAGAAGACGTCGACCTCGCGGACCTCGAACCCGGCGCGCTCGATCGCGGCGACGATCCGCCGGGTGAGATGGCACCCGCCGGCGATGCGCTGGTGGAGCGGGGCCAGGCGTCGTTGCCAGCGTCGTACGGACTCGTCCGGCGCCAGGCCGTGCTCGAGGAAGTGCAGCGTGCCGCCCGGCCGGAGCACCCGCCGCAGCTCGGCGAGCGCAGCGTCGAGGTCGGGGATCGTGCACATCGTCCAGGTGCTGAGGGCGGCGTCGACGCTGTCGTCGTCGAGCGTGAGCGCCTGGCCGTCGAGGCCCGACCGCACGACGGGGACGTGCGCCCGTACGATCCGCTCCTCGGCGATCCGCCACGCGGCGTCGGAAGGCTCCACGGCCGCCACGGACCGGACCGCCGGCGGATAGAAACGGGTGTTGTGGCCGCTGCCGAACCCGATCTCCACGACGTCGCCCGACAGCCCCGCGCAGACCCGCGCGCGGTAGGGGTCGGCCTGCTCCATCCCGCACGCCCGGTCGACCCAGCGGGGGAGCACGTGGTCGCTGTACCAGCCCACGGCGACGCACCTCCCTGCATCCGATCGTGCCACCTCGCTGTCGGTGCGCACGGGTAGATTGTCGCCCGTGTCCAGTGCTGACGAACGCATCGAGAGCCCACCCGACGAGGCGGCGGCCCGCAAGCGGCACGCCGAGCTGACCGAGGAGATCGAGCACGCCCGGACGCGCTACTACGTCGAGGACGCCCCGACGATCTCGGACGCCGCGTACGACCGGCAGATGGTCGAGCTCGAGGAGCTGGAGGACGCGTGGCCCCAGCTGCGGACCCCCGACTCGCCGACGCAGACGGTCGGTGGCGTGGCGAGCGAGGCGTTCGCGCCGGTCCGCCACCGCCGGCGGATGGAGAGCCTCGACAACTGCTTCTCGTTCGAGGAGCTGCAGACCTGGGGCGCACGGGTCCACAAGGAGGCCGACGAGGACCCGGAGCTGCTGGTCGAGCTCAAGGTCGACGGTCTGGCGATCAACCTGACGTACGAGCGGGGCCGGCTCGTCCGCGCCGCGACGCGCGGTGACGGCACGATCGGCGAGGACGTGACCGCCAACGTCCGCACGATCGAGGGGATCCCGCACCGGCTGCGTGGCGACGGCGACCACGCGGTCCCTGCGCTGGTCGAGGTGCGCGGTGAGATCTACTTCCCGACTGCTGCGTTCGAGACGTTCAACCAGGCGTGGGCCGAGGCCGGCAACACCCCGCTGTCCAATCCCCGCAACGCCGCTGCCGGCTCGCTGCGCCAGAAGGATCCGGCGGTGACCGCGACCCGGCCGCTGCGGATGGTCTGCCACGGGATCGGCGACCGCGACGGGTTCGAGCCGCAGCGGCAGTCGGAGGCGTACGCCGCGCTGGCGTCGTGGGGCCTGCCGACCAGCGACCGGGTGAAGGTGCTGCCGACGCTGGCCGACGTCGAGGAGTTCATCGGCTACTACGGCGAGCACCGTCACGACGTCGAGCACGAGATCGACGGGATCGTGATCAAGGTCGACCGGTTCGCGGTGCAGCGTGCGCTGGGCTCGACGTCGCGGGCGCCGCGCTGGGCGATCGCGTACAAGTATCCGCCCGAGGAGGTCAACACCACGCTCCTCGACATCCGGGTCAACGTCGGGCGCACAGGCCGGGTCACCCCGTACGGCGTGATGGAGCCGGTGCTCGTGTCGGGGTCCACCGTGGAGATGGCGACGCTGCACAACGCGTCGGAGGTCGAGCGCAAGGGTGTGCTGATCGGCGACACGGTCGTGCTGCGCAAGGCCGGCGACGTGATCCCGGAGATCGTCGGGCCGGTGGTGCCGTTGCGGGACGGGTCGGAGACGGCGTTCGTGATGCCGACCGAGTGCCCCGCGTGCGGCACGACGCTGGCGCCGTCGAAGGAGGGCGACGCCGACATCCGCTGCCCCAACACCCGGTCCTGCCCCGCGCAGCTGCGCGAGCGGCTGTACCACGTGGGCAGCCGCGGGGCGATGGACATCGAGGTGCTGGGGTACGAGGCGGCGACGGCGCTGCTCGATGCCGGGGTCCTGACCGACGAGGGTGGGCTGTTCGCGCTCGGAGAGTCCGACCTGCTCGAGGTGCCGCTGTTCACGCGAGCGTCGAAGAAGGCGGAGCAGGAGGCCGGTGCGGGTCCGCGGGTGCTGTCCGCGAACGGTCGTCGCATGCTCGACAACCTCGCGAAGGTCAAGGCGCAGCCGCTGTGGCGCGTCCTGGTGGCGCTGTCGATCCGGCACGTCGGCCCGACCGCCGCGCGGGCGCTCGCCGCCGAGCTGGGGAGCCTCGACGCGATCGCCGAGGCCGACACCGAGACGCTGGCGGCGGTCGACGGGGTCGGCCCGACGATCGCGGAGTCGGTGGTGGAGTGGTTCGGCGTCGACTGGCACCGCGAGATCGTCGAGCAGTGGCGCGCCGCCGGGGTGCGGACCGCCGACGAGCGGGACGCGTCGATCGAGCGGACGCTGGAGGGTCTCACGATCGTCGTGACCGGCTCGCTCACGGGATTCACCCGCGACGAGGCCAAGGAGGCGGTCCTGGCCCGCGGCGGCAAGGCAGCGGGATCGGTGTCGAAGAAGACGAGCTTCGTCGTGGTCGGTGAGGCGGCGGGTTCGAAGGCCGCGAAGGCCGAGGAGCTGGGCGTCCCGGTCCTCGACGAGCAGGGGTTCGTGGACCTGCTCCGCGATGGGCCGTCGCCGGCGGAGGACGACGCTGCGGACGACGCCGAGGACGACGCCGAGGGGTGAGGCGCTGGGGTGCGGCGGGCTCCGACAGAATGTCCGAGCCGTCGACGCACCGGAGGAACGATGTCGGATCCGCACCACCCGCAGGGCCAGCCGCCGCACGGGCAGGAGCCGCATCCGGAGTGGACCACGCCGTACGGCCAGCAGCCTGGCGGGTACGGCCAGCCGGGTCACCAGCCGTACGGTCCGGCGTACGGGCACCCGCAGCAGCCCCACCCGTACGCCCAGAATCCGTACGGGCCGCCGCACCCGCAGCCGGCGAGGAAGCTCAGCGGCGGCAGGATCGCGTTGATCATCGCTCTGGCCGCGGTGGTCGCAGCGATCCTCGTCGTCCTGCTGGTCTCGGTGGCGCTCCTCACCCTCAGCTCGTCGACGACGGAGGTCCAGGAGGCGTCCGGGACGTCGATGAGCGTCGAAGGGATGGACGCGGTCCAGCAGACGCTGACGGAGACCGGTCCGGACTGGACCTGCTACGACTCGGTCCCGGGCTCGGTCTCGCGGTGCTTCTACTACGTGAAGGCCGGTGACATCCCCGACCGGGCGACCCTGACCTTCGGGTACGACGACGAGTCGGTCGTCTCGGTCGCATTCCGGGCCGACGGAGCCGAGGAGCTGCCCGAGGTGCGCGAGCAGGTGGTCGACGCGGTCGCCGTCCACCTGCTCGACGGCGACCGTGACGGACTCGAAGCGGCGCTCGGCGGTGGCGAGCAGCTCGAGGGCGTGTACGCCTACGGGAGCGGCGGCTACCTCACGATCTCCACGTCGACGGGCGAGCGCCTCACCGGACCCGATCTCCCGCAGGTCGCGGAGGTGGTCGCGAGCCTGCGTCGGGCCGGGTTCACCTGCGAGGACCCCGCCGACACCACGACCTGCGAGAAGACCACCGACGGTCTGCGGCTGCAGGCCAGCGGATACGTCGGGGACTCCTGGTCGTCGTGGACGGTGTCGGCGTCGCCCGAGTACGGCGCGCGGCCGACGAAGCAGCGCGCCAACGAGCTCGTCGGGCAGACGCTGGAGGGCGCGGGTCTCACCGACGACGCCGGCGTCGCCTTCCTCGCGTCCGCGCAGCGCGGACAGGCCGGCGACTTCGCCGGGTACGCACTCGGCGCCGACCCGTACGACGGGGGCAGCGGCTACTTCACGCAGCGCGCGACCGTCGAGGTGATCCGCTGACCGGCGGACCGCCTCGACGTGGCGGCCGCGGTCAGCGGCGCTTCTTCACCCGCAGCACGACCGTGGTCTTCGAGGCCTTGACCTTCGCGCTGCCCGGATAGACCACCGTCAGCCAGTGGCGACCGACCCGCAGGCTCTTGCGCCGCAGCGTGACGGTCGCGCGGCCCGACCGCAGGCGGTGCGAACCCAGCGCCTTCGCGCCCTTGCGCACCCGTACGACCCCGGTCGCGGTCCGCGAGGAGCGCACGCGGACGCGGATCCTGGCCTTGCGCCCGTACCGTACGGCCGTGGTCGTCGCCGTCGTGGTGGAGGCGACCTTCGTCGGCGGCTTCACGACGGGCGGCTTCGGTGGCACGGTGGGGGTCGGTTCCGTCGGGGTCGGTTCGGTCGGTGTCGGCGCGTCGGGGTCGGGGGAGATCGGCCCGACCGTGAGGTCGAGCCGGTTGCCGTCGCCGGACAGCAGGGTGCTGAGCAGCCAGTCGCCGGCCGGGAGGCCCAGCACGTCCGGGCACCCGTGGAGGTCGCCGATCGTGAACGCGGCGGACATCGCGATCGGGTCGGTCAGGCTGAACGGCTCGCTGCTGACCAGCCGCGCGGTGACGTCGCCGGTCCGGCAGGTCGGGCCGCCGAGGTTGATCAGGCGCAGCAGCGGCAGGTCGCTGCGGACGTCGGGAAGGGCGATCCGGAAGGTCGTGTCGGCGGTGACGATCCCACCGTCCCCGACGACGGCGACGGTGTCGCCGATCGGTTCGAGGACGACCGTCGACGTGGTGTCGCCGATCCACGGGAGACCCAGCGCACGGACCTTCGCGGTGATCTCGGGGATCTCCATCGTCCCCGTGACCCCGCTCGTGGCGAGGTCGAAGTCGCCGCGCAGCCGAGCGCCCTCGGGCATCGTGAGCACGGCGCCGCCGGCGAGGGGGTTCGCGAGGGTCGTGGTGCCGCTGATGGGGAGCACGACCGGGACGGGTGCGGCGTCGGCCGGGGTGGTCGCGAGCAGCGCCGCGGTCAGCCCGGCGGCCGCCGTCACGACGGTGGCGGTGGCGGCGCGGATGCGTGGGGGACGGGTACGCATGGATCTCCCTCCAGAGAACGGTGAACGGAACGTACCGCGCCCCCTCACGCGCTGTCCGCAGGTTCGCCCAGCAGCCGCCGCGTCGGGCGTCGGGTGGGCGTCGGGAGCGGTCGCGGCCGCTCAGGCCGCAGACCCTAGGATGGGTCGGTACCCACCCAACCCTTCGGAGGAGACGCCGTGTCCGACGGGATCACGCGCGCCGACGTGGCCAAGCTGGCCGACCTGGCGCGCATCGACCTCACCGACGCCGAGCTGGACCGACTCACACCCGAGCTCCAGGTCATTCTCGACTCGGTCGCCCAGGTCTCGGAGGTCGCGTCGGCCGACGTGCCGCCGACCTCGCACGCCGTGCCGCTCTCGAACGTCTTCCGCGACGACGTCGTCACCGGCGGACTCACCCCGGAGCAGGCGCTGGCGATGGCCCCGGCCGTCGAGCAGCAGCGGTTCGCCGTCCCGCGGATCCTGGGGGAGGAGCAGTGAGCGTGATCCGGATGAGCGCGGCGGACATCGCCGCGGCCCTGGCCTCGGGTGAGCTGTCGTCGGTCGAGGTGACGCAGGCGCACCTGGACCGCATCGACGCGGTCGACGGCGACCTCAACGCCTTCCTGGCCCGCGACGACGAGGCTGCGCTGGCCACGGCCCGCGCGATCGACGAGCGCCGCGCGGCCGGCGAGTCGCTGCACCCCCTCGCGGGCGTGCCGATCGCCGTCAAGGACGTCGTGACGACCGAGGGCCTGACCACCACCGCCGGGTCCCGGATCCTCGAGGGCTGGGTCCCGCCGTACGACGCGACCGTGACCAAGCGGCTCCGCGCGGCCGGACTCCCGATCCTCGGCAAGACCAACATGGACGAGTTCGCGATGGGCTCGTCGACCGAGCACTCCGCGTACGGTCCGACCCGCAACCCGTGGGACCGCGAGCGGATCCCCGGTGGTTCCGGTGGCGGCTCCGCGGCGGCCGTGGGCGCGTACGAGGCGCCGCTGGCGATCGGCACGGACACCGGCGGCTCGATCCGCCAGCCCGCTGCCGTGACCGGCACGGTCGGCGTCAAGCCGACGTACGGCGGGGTGTCGCGCTACGGCCTGATCGCGCTGGCGAGCTCGCTGGACCAGGCCGGTCCCGTGACCCGCTCGGTCCTCGACGCGGCGCTGCTGCACGACGTGATCGGCGGCCACGACCCGATGGACTCGACCAGCATCGACCGCCCCGTACCGCCGGTGGTGGAGGCGGCGCGTCGCGCGGACGTCGCGGGGCTGCGGATCGGCGTGGTCCGCGAGCTCGGTGGTGAGGGCTACCAGCCGGGCGTCCGGGCTCGCTTCGACGAGGCCGTGGAGCTGCTGACGAAGGCCGGGGCCGAGGTCGTCGAGGTGTCGTGCCCGAGCTTCGAGTACGCCCTGTCGACGTACTACCTGATCCTGCCGAGCGAGGCGAGCAGCAACCTCGCCCGCTTCGACGCGATGCGCTACGGCCTGCGTACGGCGCCGTCCGGCGTGGCCGCGCCGAGCGCCGAGCAGGTGATGACCGCGACCCGCGAGGCGGGCTTCGGCGACGAGGTGAAGCGCCGGATCATCATCGGCACGTACGCCCTGTCGAGCGGCTACTACGACGCCTACTACGGCTCGGCACAGAAGGTCCGCACGCTGATCGCGCGCGACTTCGACGCCGCCTTCGAGCAGGTCGACGTGCTGGTCTCGCCGACGTCCCCGACGACGGCGTTCAAGCTGGGCGACAAGCTGGACGACCCGATGTCGATGTACCTGCAGGACGTCGCGACGATCCCGGCGAACCTCGCCGGCATCCCGGGCCTGTCCCTGCCGGTCGGCGTCGCGGAGGAGGACGGGCTGCCGGTCGGCCTCCAGGTGCTGGCACCGGCGATGGCCGACGACCGGCTGTACAACGTGGGCGCGGCGCTCGAGCGGATGCTCATCGAGCAGTGGGGCGGCCCGCTGCTGGCGAAGGCCCCGGAGCTGGAGGTGCGGGCATGACGCAGACACGAACCGATCAGGCGCCGACCGAGCTGGTGCCGTTCGACGAGGCGCTGACCCGCTACGAGCCGGTGATGGGCCTGGAGGTCCACGTCGAGCTCAACACCGCGTCGAAGATGTTCTGCGGCTGCTCGACGGTCTTCGGTGCGGAGCCGAACACCCAGGTCTGCCCGACCTGCCTCGGCCTGCCCGGTGCGCTGCCGGTGGTCAACGGGAAGGCCGTGGAGTCGGCGATCCGGATCGGCCTCGCCCTGAACTGCTCGATCGCGCCGTGGTCGCGGTTCGCCCGGAAGAACTACTTCTACCCGGACATGCCGAAGAACTTCCAGACGTCGCAGTACGACGAGCCGATCGCGTTCGACGGCTGGACCGACGTCACCGTCGACACCGAGGACGGCCCGAAGACGTTCCGGGTGGAGATCGAGCGCGCGCACATGGAGGAGGACACCGGCAAGTCGCTGCACGTCGGCGGCTCCACCGGCCGGATCCACGGCGCCGAGTACTCGCTGGTCGACTACAACCGCGCCGGCATCCCGCTGATCGAGATCGTCACGAAGCCGATCACCGGTGCCGGCGAGCACGCGCCCGCCGTCGCCAAGGCGTACGTCGCGCACCTGCGGGAGCTGATCCGTGCCCTCGACGTGTCCGACGTGCGGATGGAGCAGGGCTCGATGCGCTGTGACGTCAACCTGTCGCTGATGCCGATCGGGTCGGAGGTCTTCGGGACGCGCTCGGAGACCAAGAACGTGAACTCGCTGCGCTCGGTCGAGCGCGCGGTGCGGTACGAGGCGGCGCGCCACGCGGGCATCCTCGACGCCGGCCAGAAGGTGGTTCAGGAGACGCGGCACTTCCACGAGGACACCGGCGAGACCACGTCCGGGCGCGAGAAGTCCGACGCGGAGGACTACCGCTACTTCCCCGAGCCCGACCTGGTGCCGGTGGCGCCGTCGGACGCGTGGGTCGAGGAGCTCCGCGGCACGCTCCCGGAGCCGCCGGCCGCGCGCCGGGCGCGGCTGCAGGGCGAGTGGGGCTACTCGGACCTCGAGATGCGTGACGTCGTCGGCGCGGGCGCGCTGGACCTCGTCGAGCAGACCGTGGCCGCCGGGACGTCGCCGGCGTCGGCGCGCAAGTGGTGGCTCGGCGAGCTGGCGCGGCGCGCGAACGACACCGACGTCGCGCTCGACGAGCTCGGCGTCACGCCGGAACAGGTCGCGCAGGTCCAGGGTCTCGTCGACGCCAAGCGGATCAACGACAAGCTGGCGCGTCAGGTGTTCGACGGTCTGGTCGCCGGTGAGGGGACGCCCGAGGAGATCGTGGCCGCGCGTGGGCTCGAGGTGGTCTCGGACGACGGTGCGCTGACCGCCGCGGTCGATCGCGCGATCGAAGCGAACCCGGACGTCGCAGACAAGATCCGTGGCGGCAAGGTCGCGGCCGCCGGCGCGCTGATCGGTGCGGTGATGAAGGAGATGCGCGGGCAGGCCGACGCCGGCCGCGTCCGCGAGCTCATCCTCGAACGCCTGACCTGACGCGAAGCGGTTCGGACCGGCGGGTCGCTTCCGCGGATGTGCCTGCATCGCGACAGCTGCTGCGCCCGGCGACGCAGATGCCTGCGAAGGCGACCGCAGTCCGGCCCGTACGCAGGCATGACCGTCACGGCGCCGCCGCGGACCACGGACGTGCCTGCGTACGAACCGCCACCGGGTACGCAACGCAGGCATGTCCGTACGGGTGGCGCACACGCAGGCATCTCCGTCGAGCCGGACGGTGCTGCACAACGGTGGTCGGCCGACCCCGACCAGTGCGGTCGCGGGGGTCGCGCTCAGATCGGGAACGCCATCGAGAACGCGACGGAGAAGAGGATCAGCGCGACGATCACTCCGGCGATCGCGATCCCGGTCACGATCGGATGCCGGTCGATCCAGGTCGTGCTCCCCGGGAGCCGCGCCTCCCAGTCCTTCGCGCTCCGCACGGTCGGGTCGTGCGGGTATCCGCACAGGTCTGCGGCCCTGCGGAGGTCACGTTCGGTCCACAGATCAGCGTTGAGCCGGGCCAGTCGGCTGCCGTCGGCTGCGACGATCATCAGCCGGGAGTGGCTGCTTGCGGGTTGGCGTGCGAGCAGGCCCCTGGTGCGGGCGACCTCGATCACGACCGGGTTCCCGTTCCACCGGGTGTAGCGGATCCAGCCGGGCCTGAGCTGGAGTCGCGCGGTCCGGGCGTAACGGATCGTCCACAGGACCACGGCGGGGACGAGCACGAGGAGTGCGGCTCCGACGACGACGAGACCGACGACCGAGTCGATCACGATGAACGCGTAGACCGCGATCAAGGGAACGACGATCAGCGCACGTTGACCAACCTGGGAGCGGTACTGCCGCAGGCTCGGGCGCAGCTCGACCTCGTGCGACACCGGCGGTCGGGGCTCCCGCTCCGTGGGGGGATCGGACGGCTGCTGGGGGTGCACCCGGGACAGCGTACGCAACGCCGGCGGCGCGCGGCGGCTCAGAGCGGCGCCGTCGGCATCACGAGACCGAAGACCGCGATCATGCCGATCAGGATCACGGCGAGGAGCCCAGCCGGATGCCGTTCGAACCAAGCCGTGCTCCCGGGTAGCCGCGCCTCCCAGTCCCGTGCGCGCTTCATGGACGGGTCGATCGCGTACCCGCAGGTGCGGGCGATCGACTCCAGGTCCGACTCCGACCACCGGTCGGACCGCAGGCGGAGCAGCCGGCTCCCGTCGTCACTGACCACCACGAGCTGAGCGTGTCCCGTGCCCGGCTCCCGACCGACCAGTCCATGGCTGGATTCGATCCGCACGAGCGTCTGCGGTGCAGCCTCCCGGATGTACGAGATCCACCCGGGAGCGAGGAGAATCCGGGCGCGGCTGCGATAACGGCGGTCGGCAACGCGCTGCCCGATGACCAGAAGCGCGCTGACGACGGCGATTGCGATCAGCGGAACGACGATCTCGGGCGGTCGAAGCACGAGCGCGAGGAGCCCGAGGAACGTCGTGGCGAACACCGCCTGCCGCACGATCTCGCCACGACGAGACGCGATCGTCGGGCGCAGCTCGATCTGCTCGACCGGTCCCAGCGTGGTCATCCCGGCGCTCCCGTCATACTGTCGCTCCCGTCATCCCGTCGCCCCGATCGCGGTCGCAAGGGTGATCGTCGCCGCCACGAGCGCCATCGTCATCTCGAGCCCTCCGAGCGGGTGCCGCTCGAGCCACGTCGTGCTGCCCGGAAGGCGCGCCTCCCACTCCTCGGTCCGGACCACGGTCGGGTCCTCATCGAACTCGCCCAGCTCCGCCACCGTACGGAGGTCCTGCTCGTCCCAGGTGTCAGAGCCGAGCCGGACCCGCCGACCGTCGGCGGACATCACGATCAGCACGGGACGCTTCGTGGCCGGGTCGCGTCCCAGCAGGCCGCGGGCAGTGCCGGTCGCGATCAGGATCGGCGGTGAAGCCCACCGGGTGACCCGCAGCGATCCTGGCACGGCGCGGACGCGGGTGGTGCGCGACCAGAGGACCGTCACGATGCGCCCGATGCCGATCGCCAGGAGGCCGAGGTTCAGCAGCCAGATCGCGAAACCGCCGGACAGGCTCAGCATGACGACGCCGGCGCTGTTGGCGACCAGCACGAGGACCACCCCGCGCATCAACGACGAGCTGCCGGCCCCCGAGCGCGGCCGGATCACGACGCTGTCGGGTCGCACGGCGCGTCGGGACATGCGCGTGATCCTAGGGCACGCCGCCGACGCTAGCGGCCGATCAGCGCGAGCAGCTCGGCGTGCACCTCGTCAGGCCGCTCCAGCGGGAGGAAGTGCGACGCGGCGAGCTCGACGAACCGCGCCCCGTCGATCCGCTCGGAGGCGCTGCGCATGTCGCGCGCGCCCGCGAGCACGTCCCAGCGCCCCGCGACGAACGTGGTCGGCTGCCGGACCTGCGACAGGCTGACCCGCGGATGCCGTGCGGCGTGGCGGGCGAGGTGCATGTACCAGCGCACGTCGACGTCGAGGAACGCCTCCACGGTCGCGCGTACGTCGGCACGGTCGGCCCGCGGGAACATGAACCCGGTGTGCCGCACCACGTCGACCAGGCCGGGTACGCGGTGGAGCTGCCGGGTCACGGGCGTCATCGCAGGGCCGGCCGCGGAGAACGCCCCGACCATCCCGAGCGCGATCCGGCGGTTCACCGGACGGGGTAGACGGAACGGCGCCAGCATCGTGGCGAAGGTGTCGCCCGGGACCCCGGCGACCGCCATGACGGCGTCGGCCCGCGCGGGCCACCGTACGGCGATCTCGAAGGCGTGGTTCACGCCGATCGACCAGCCGAGCAGGGTCGCCCGCTCGACATCGGCCGCGGCCATCACGGCGAGCGCGTCCTCGATCCCGGCGCCGACGCCGACCCGCTCCGGATCCACCGGGCGCTCGGACCCGCCGATCCCGCGGTGGTACCACGACACCACCCGCACACCGCAGTCCGCGGACAGCAGCGCCGGCCACGCGTACGGGCTGGTGCCGAGGCCGTTGCAGAGCAGCACCGCTGGGCCGTCGGCGTCGTTGGTCCACGCGCGGATCCGCGTGCCGTCGTCGCTGAGCACGTCGAAGTGGCGCGGGGTCAGCCGGCTGGTCGTGGTGGAGGGCACGGTGCCATTGTCCATGACATCGTCACTGTCACGATTGCGGGCACGGTGGCGGCCGCGCCGCGGGGAGCAGCGGGGCAAGCACCGACCCGTACGCTGCGGGCATGAGTCTCGTGATGATGCCGTTCCGGCCCGACGAGCTGGGACCGCTGCCGACGACGTACAGCTTCACCCGGTACGACGGGGGCGCCCGCGACGCCGCCGGCGCCGGCACCCTCGATCAGGTGCCCGACGACATCGAGGACGTCGAGCTGTGGGTGCTGCCGTACGGTTTGGCGCTGCCGATCGACCGGATCGTGCCGCGGATGCCGCGGCTGCGGGTGATCCAGGCGCAGTCGGCCGGTACGGACGGGATCGCGCACCTGATCCCGGACGGCGTGACGCTCTGCAACGCCCGCGGCGTGCACGACTCCGCGACCGCCGAGCTGGGGGTCGGGCTGATCATCGCGTCGATGCGCCGGATCCCCGACTTCGTGCGGGCGCAGGACCGGGGGGAGTGGCTGCCGTTCCGTCAGTACGGGGCGCTGGCGGACAAGCGGGTGCTGATCGTGGGGTACGGGAGCATCGGCGAGGCGCTCGAGCGACGGCTGGAGGGGTTCGAGGTCGACGTCGTGCGGGTGGCGCGGCGGGCCCGTGAGGGCGTCCACCCGATCACCGACCTGCCGGACCTGCTCCCGGACGCCGACGTCGTCGTGATGCTCACGCCGCTCACCGACGCGACGCGGCATCTCGTCGGGCCGGAGTTCCTGGCCGCGATGAAGGACGACACGCTCCTGGTCAACCTGGCGCGCGGTCCGATCGTCGACACCGAGGCCCTGCTCGCCGAGCTTGGAACCGGGCGCCTGCGGGCCGCGCTCGACGTCACCGATCCCGAGCCGCTGCCCGACGGGCACCCGCTGTGGTCCGCGCCCGGCTTGCTGATCTCGCCGCACGTCGCCGGCGGCACGTCGGCGATGCGCCCGCGGGTGCTGCGGCTGGTGACCGAGCAGCTGCGCCGGTTCGCGAGCGGGGAGCCGCTGCTCAACCGGGTGGACGCATCGCCCACCTGATCGTCGAGGTCGCCATCCGGCCCGCGACCCGCACAGACGTCGCCTCGGTGACCGGGAGGTACGGGAGCCGCAGCGGGCTGCGTGCCCAGCGGGGGAGCAGCCCGATCGCGGCCGCGGACAGCATCGCGTACCCCGGACGCAGCGCGGTCGGCACCGGCGGGGTGAGCAGCAGGTAGCGCGCGGTCGCGCGAGCGGCGGGCGTGCCCTCGAGCTCCCGGCGGAACGCCTCGAGCCGTGCGCGCAGCCCGGTCACGTCGGTCGGCGGGTCGTCGGCGCCGAGCGCGCGTGCGATCTCGGCGGTCTGCGCGACGTACGTGTCGGCTTCGGCCGCGCTCAGCCGCCCTCCGCCGTACCGCTCGTAGGCCGAGAGGAAGCTGTCCGCCTCGGCGACGTGGACCCAGGTCAGCAGGTGCGGGTCGTCGGCGCGGTACGGCCGCCCGTCCGGCGCGGTGCCGCGGATCCGCCCGTGCACCGCCCGCACGATCCGTACGGCGCGGTCCGCGCGCTCCTCGGTGCCGAACGTGGTCTCCGCCAGAAACCCGCTGGTCCGCTGCAGCCGACCCCACGGGTCGCCGCGGAAGCCGGAGTGCTGGTCGACTGCGGCCATCGCGAGCGGGTGCAGCGACTGCAGGAGCAGGGCGCGCAGACCGCCCACGAACATCGCGGCGTCGCCGTGCACCCGCTGGATCGGGTCGTCCCGGCCGAACCTGCGCGGCCCGGTCTCGCCGTGGATGCGCTCGCGCCGCTGCGGCCCCTCGTCCCCGGCGACCCGGGCGAAGAGCACCGCGCCGAGCTGCTCGCGCACCGTCATGCATCGAGCCTACGGCGGGGTGCCGTGTGCAGCCGGGCGTCGGACGACGACGGCAGTGAGCAGCAGGTCGCTGTCGGCGCGCCAGGTGCCGCGAAACTCCTTGACGGTCTGCCCGTGAAGCACCGGGCCCGGCACGAGGAGGCGGCCGAGGAACGTGCCGCTGACGAGGCGGTCGCCCGGGTCGAGGCGGAGGGCGAGATCGGCCTCACCGAAGTCGAGGTAGCACCTGGTCAGCGTGAACCACGCCTTGTAGATGGCCTCCTTCGCGCTGAAGAGCAGGCGGTCCCAGTGGATGCCCGACGGGAGCGTGTCGAGTCGGTCGCGTTCGGTCGGGCTGGAGACGATCGAGAGCACGCCTTCCGGCAGCGGCTGGTCGGGTTCGGCGTCGATTCCCAGCGCCGCGATCTGCGAGCTGCGGGCAGCCGCAGCAGCGCGGTAGCCGACACAGTGCGTGATGCTTCCGGTCACGCCTTCGGGCCACGAGGGGGCTCCGCGTTCGCCCTGAGGCAACGGGATCGGTGGGACCCCGAGCTGCGCGAGGGCGGACCGGGCGCAGGCCCGACCGGTCGCGAACTCGCTCCGTCGGCTGCCGACGGCCCGCGCAACCGCCGGCCGTTCCTCGGGGAACAGGCAGTCGTCCGGTACGTCGGACCGCCGCTCCGCACAGACGACCTCGGGGGGCAGCAGCAGCTCGATCATGGTCGCCGCCGGGTCGGCGCAGCCATGCGCGCGCGCTCGCTCCGCCACGGTCCGTTCTCTAGCCTTCGCTCGTCGGGGCGAAACGACCGAGCAGGGCGGCGCGCGTCAGCTCGGCCTTGTTGCCGACGCCGAGCTTGACCCGGATGCGCTTGACGTACGTGTCGACGGTGTGCGGGCTGATCCCGAGGCGGGTCGCGACCTGGCCGTGAGTCCTGCCGTGGGCGATCTGGGAGAGGACCTGCTCCTCGCGGTCGGACAGCCTGGGGCGCTCGCTCAGCCCGGCGGTGTCATGGACCACGGCGCCTGCTGACGCCGTCGACCGGGCTGCGCGGGTGGCCGTTCCGGCCGCTGCGAGCTCGACGGCACGGACGATGCCCCCGCCGGTCTCCCCCTTGTTGACGACGCCGGCCGCGCCGGCGTGGAGATACGTCTCCTGGTTCTTCGCGAGCTCGTTCGTGAGGACGAGCACCGCCATCGACCGAGCCGTGGCGGTGACGATCTCGAGGTCGGAGCCCGAGACCGCGTCGGCGTCGATGACTGCCACGTCGGCCAGCCAGCACGGCTCCTCGATGGCCGAGGCGCGGGTGGCGACGATCCTGATTCCGGCCTCTGTGAAGACCTGGCTCAAGCCGATCAGGAAGCAAGGCGAGGTGACGAGAAGGTCCGTACGAATCATGCATCCCCCAGATCGATGGCCACGGCTAGGTGCAAGGTAGTCGAACGGCAGACCAGTGGAGTGACGCCCAGGTGTCTGTTGGAATTCCTTTGCTGGAATACAGGTGCGGCATGCCGACGATTGAGGCTTAGATAAACAGATGCGTGCGCACGCCTTTGATCCCTAGTTCTGGGGACACGGCCCGGCGGGGTTTGTACTACGACAATGGCGACAATCCCGCCGGGCGGTGCCCGATCGGCCGTGGTCCCCCGCGGTTTCACGGGGGAACCGGGGATCGATGCATGCGGCAGGGTCTCGCGTGACGCCGTCTGTTCACGTCGAGGCCACCTGACGGCGTCTGGCGTGAGCTCCGGAGGGGTTGTCGGCCGTGAGGGATTCGGCTAATTTCGAGGCACGTTCCGAAAGAGTCGATCAATAGGCGACGGAAACTGCTGATATGGCTGAGATTCTGCTGTTCCACCACATCCAGGGCTATACCGAAGGCATCCAGGCGTTCGCAGACGATCTGCGCGAGGCCGGCCATACCGTCCACGCTCCGGATATGTTCGAAGGGCGTACGTTCGGAAGTC
The DNA here is from genome assembly GCF_002797495.1 of Mumia flava. Taxonomy (NCBI): domain Bacteria; kingdom Bacillati; phylum Actinomycetota; class Actinomycetes; order Propionibacteriales; family Nocardioidaceae; genus Mumia; species Mumia flava. Next base: position 842,555 of record NZ_PGEZ01000002.1, on the reverse strand, counting down.
TCAAGGAAGGGATGTCATTCGCCCGGAAATCCGGGTTCGACGTCATCCGCAAGCGCGGCGCGGCGGCGGCCGACGAGCTCGGTCCCGATCTCGTCTATGCCGGATTCTCGTTCGGCGTGACGATCGCCCAGCGGCTCGCGCAGACCCGGCCCGGGGCGCGTGGGGCCCTGCTCATGTATTCCTGCATCCCGGTCGCGGAGTTCGGCCCGTCGTGGCCGGACGGCGTGCCGGTCCAGATCCACGGCAAGCAGGGTGACGAGTTCTTCGACGAGGACCTGCCGGCGGCGCGCGAGCTGGCCGAGGCCGACTCCGCGGAGCTCTTCCTCTATCCCGGCGACCAGCACCTCTTCGCCGACTCCTCGCTCGCAGACTTCGATCCGGAGGCGACGGAGCTGCTGATGGAGCGCGTCCACACGTTCCTCGCGTCTGTCTGATCCCGCGACCGGAGGGCGCGGGGGGCTCACGGCCCCTCGCGCCCTCCGTCGTCGGAGCGTCAGAACGTGAAGGTGCGGACGGCGATGGTCTGGCCGGACAGCGCCGGCCAGGCCGCCCAGCTGGTGGCTGGCGTCAGTCGAGGTGCCTCGACGTCGTCAGGGAGACCCGGCACGGTCGACACGACACGGATCCTCAGGGGACCGGCTCCTTGGACCCGCAAGGTCACATCGATGTCTCCGGTGGGAGCGGCGTAGCGGAATCCCCAACCCCACGGTGGGACGAGCCCGCTGCCGTCCGGGCCGATGTCGACACCGTCGACCGTGGCCCCGTGCACGGTCTGGGTGGTCGTGTCCGCCAGCACGTCGGCCAGGTAGGTGCCCTCGGGGAGGGCGACGCGGACGCTGACGGTTCGCTGCCCCGTCGTCGGATCCACCTCGTCCGGCGCCGAGCGCTCGGCACGGGGATCGGAGGCGCCGTCGCCCGCGGCAGGAGCGGGTCCGTGGTGGAGCGGCGCTCCCGCCAGGGGAGGGATCCGTTCGTCGAGGCGGTCCGGTCCAGCCGTGAGAAGGCGCCCGACCTCAGGTTGGGCCGGGCCGCCGTCGCTCAGCCACGTCGCCGTCTCGGTATCCGACTCCCACGCGTAGGCGAGGCTGACCGGCTGCGGGGCGTCGGTGTCGAACCTGTTCGCCATCGACGCGACCACCGTCGCCGCCGCCGCGGCCAGCAGCAGCGCTCCTCCGAGCGAGGCAGACAGGCGGCGGCTCGGACGGGGCTCTGCGAGCGGCATCGCCGTCGCGCCGAGCAGGATCATGAGAAGCAGGGGTGCAGCGCTGAGGCCGAGCCCGACGGCCGGCGTGATCAGGACCGCGACGGGGACCAGCAGCACGGTGGCGGGCACCGCCGCTGCAGCACCGGCGAGCGCGTGGACGGGTGAGTCCGGCGCTGCCCGTCGTGCCGCGGTGAGCGCGCCGAGCCCGATCAGGGCGGGCCACGTGAAGAGGTAGGCGCCGCCAGGCAGGACGAGAGCGCTCGCCAGCGCGAGCGCCGCGAACCAGCCAAGGACGCCGGCGGTCGCTTCGACGGCGGACGCACGCCCGCGGGCCCACCGGTACCAGACAAGGAGCACGAGCACCGCCACTGCCAGCTCCGCCACCACGTACGGGGCGGGGTGGTAGACGGCGCCGATGCCGAAGGCGACCTCCGGGCGGAGGGTGGTCAGCAGCCACCACCCCCCGACGCCGATCCCGACGGCTGCCAGAAGGACCGCTGTGAACGAGCCTGCGGCGAGGCCGACTCTCGACATGCGAAGCCCGTGGCGCCGGCCGCTGACGAGGAAGCCCACGAACGCCGTGGCCGCGGCGATCGCGAGCGGCAGGGTGAGCCACTGCGGGTAGGAGACCACGGACCCGAGGAGCGAGAAGTAGTGGGATTCCCCCTGATCGGCCGTGAGATCGGCGTCGGCAAGGGACCGGACCGCGCCGAGAGCGGCTTCGCCCATGTGTTGCACGCTGTCGGCGTCGACGTGGGCGATGTCGTCGTGGGGCGTGTGGTAGTGCGCGACCCCGTCCATGTAGGCGAGATTGATCCCGCGCATTCCACTCTCGGTCAGGACGGTGAGGTCGGTGTCGTTCGGGAGCAGGCCATAGACCGCGTCGGCGAACGACGTCGTCACGGCGTTGGAGTCCGAGACGGCGGAGGTGAGCGGGCCCTCCATCTGAAACATCACGGCCGGCCCCGAGACGCCACGCGCCTCGAGGTTCACGACCGCGACCCGCCGCGGGTCGCCGGCCGCTCCCGACTCGACGAACGCCTGGGCTCCGAGGAGCCCGGGCTCCTCGGCATCGGTGAACAGCACGTCGACGTCGTTGCGCGGCTCGGGGAGAGAGCGAAGGACGCGCACGACCTCCAGGACGGCGGCCACGTTCGCGCCGTTGTCGCTCGCGCCGGCTCCGTTGGGTACGGAGTCGTAGTGGGCGACGAGCAGCACACGACCGGTGGGTTGCGACCCGGGTACGCGAGCGTGGACGTTCGCGACCTCGGCGACCGTTGCGTACCCGTGCGCCGGGGTGCGTGACGTCGTGCGCGTCTGCACGGTCGGGTCCAGTCCGAGGCGGCGCAGCTCGCTGACGAGGAACTCACGAACGTCGGCTGCGGCCTCCGACCCTGCGGGGTGCGGGGACGACGCGATGTCGTCGAGCAGGGCGAGGGCACGATCCGCCGCGAACTCGGTGTCGGGAGCAGAGTCGGGCTTCGCCTGCGGAGGCTGCAGCGACCAGAGGCAAGCCGCGCCGATGACCACGAGGACGAGCGCCGAGACGAGCGACGCGACGCGCCGGGATCTCGTGCTGGTCGACCGTGTCCGGGCCGCCGCCGGGCCCGGCGGCTGCTGCTGCTTGTCTGTCATCGGAGCCTACCGTCCCTTCTGAACCCGATCATGATCTGGCACCTGCCGCGGTCCGAGCACTCCCCGGTTCCGGGGACCCGTCCGTGTCCTGTGAACGGGCGACAGCCCGAGTCGCGGGGGATGGCTACGGTGAGTGCAGCCCCACGCTGGCCGTCGATCGGTCGACGACCACCGGCGGCGACGGTCTTGGTCCACCGGTGGGAGGAGCCCGGCATGCGGCTGCGGAGCCAGACGACCGCCCAGGTCGACTCGCCCATCAGCACCGCCTACGCGCTGCTCGACCAGTCCGCGCGCGACGGTGACCTGCTCGACCTCGCGCAGGCGGCACCGCAGTACCCGCCGTCTCCGGTCGTCAGCGAGCACGTGGCCGACCTCGTGCGCGCCGGGGCCGGGAGCGAGTACACCGAGGTGCCCGGGCTCCCGCGCCTGCGCGACGCGGTGGCCTCCGAGCTGAGCACGGCGTACGCGGGACGGGTGGCGGCCGAGAACGTCGTCATCACGGCAGGCTGCAACCAGGCGTTCGCGATGGTCGCCTCGGCGCTGGCCGGTGCAGGCGACGAGGTCGTGCTGGCGCTGCCCTACTACTTCAACCACGACATGTGGCTCCGCATGAACGGCGTCGCGCCGGTCTACCTGGAGCCGGACGCGGACCTGGTGCCCCGCGCCGCTGACGCCGAGCCGCTGATCACCGTGCGGACCCGCGCGATCGTGATCGTCACCCCGGGCAACCCGACGGGTGTGACGATGCCTCCGGCGGAGATCGCCGCGTTCGCGGAGCTGGCGGACCGGCACGGGATCGCCCTGGTGGTCGACGAGACGTACCGCTCGTTCCGCGACTGCGACCAGCCCGCCCACGACCTCTTCGCGGACCCGGCCTGGACCCGGACGGTGGTGAGCCTCCACTCGTTCTCCAAGGATCTCGCGATCCCGGGCTACCGGGTGGGGGCGGTGGTGGGATCGGTCGAGCTGAACCGCGAGACCTGCAAGCTCCTCGACTGCGTGGCGGTCTGCGCGCCGCGGGTCGGCCAGGAGGCGGCGTGGGCGGGGCTCACGGGGGCGGGGAGGTGGAGAGCCGAGCGCGTGCGCGAGCTGGCGCGCCGGCGGGGGTGGCTGCGCGCGGCGATGGCCGAGCGCCCCGGCGGGTTCGAGCTGCTGTCGTGCGGGGGCTTCTTCGGCTGGATCGCGCACCCGTTCGAGGGGGTCCCCACCGCCGACGTCGTGCGCGCGCTCGTCCGCGACCACGGGGTCCTCGTGGTGCCCGGCACGGCGTTCCTGCCTGACGACCGGCGGACCCTGCGGGTGAGCGTCGGCAACGCCGACCGCTCCGGGATCGCCGAGCTGGCAACCCGGCTCCGGGCGATGGGGTCGACCCTGACGACGCGGCCCGCGACGACTCAGTAGATGACCCGGTCGTCGGCGGCGGGGCGCCACGACCGCGAGCCGCGCAGGTTCCGCGTGACGTTCAGCCGCTTGAGCCAGCGGTCGGTACCGTCGTAGCGCGCCTGGAACGCGGCGCGACCGTGCACCGCGCGGAAGTTGTCGATGAACGCGCAGTCGCCCGGCTCCAGCGCGACCCCCTTCATCCGGGACTCGATCTGGTCGCACAGCCCCGTGAAGGCCGCCAGCGAGCGCTCGCTCCAGCCGTCGGTCTTCATGTGGTAGGGGTCGAGCACCATGTACGGGTCGAGTCGGTCGCCGAAGAGGACGGGCCGTTCGACGGGGTTCGCGTTCCACGCTTCGATCGTCTTGAAGCTGCGTTCCCGGAGTCGCTGGATCGTGGGGTCGCCGGTCGACGTCGAGTTCGTCGGCAGGTGGGAGTTGTCGGGCATCTGGGTGAAGGCGGACTCGAACAGCGCGTCCACGTCGAGCGCGGACCAGTCCAGGTCGCCCGCGTCGCAGACCATCGTCTCGACCGCGTCCGGGTTCTTCAGGCACATCAGCGCGACGTAGTCCCCGCGGCACGGGTGGAAGGCGTCCTCGGTGTGCCACGACAGGTGCTGGAGGCTGTTCGAACCGAGCTCGTAGTGCTCGTGGCCCTTGATGGGCAGCACGTCGTGCATGATCCGGCCGTCCTGCTGCGTCGCCCACCCGAACACGTCACCGAGCACCGACGCGCACAGCAGGAAGAAGATCTCGCAGCGCAGCGCGGGCGAGGAGATGTGGCTGCCCTGCCAGTGCTCCGGAGTCGGGCCGATCTCGGTCTCGTCGACGTCGAAGCCGGAGACCACGCACAGCGCCGCCGGCTCGCGCAGCCGATGGTCCTCGAGGAACGCCAGCAGCTCCGCCGGCAGCCGGCGCGCCAGCACGGGTGCTCGACGGTGCAGGTCGGGGTCCTCGATGCAGCTGTACCGCGCGGCGACGTCCTCGAGCAGCGGCTCGATCTCCTCGAGGTCCTCCTCCGTCAGCGTCAGCTTGTTCATCGCCCGTCCTCCCTGCGCAGACCAGTTCCCGGCGAGTGTACGAAGACGGGTGGCACGGACGGCGGTGCCCAATACAGGGGACAGAGAGTCCCCGCTGTCCGCGCCTAGTGTGCCCGGTGTTGAACGAACCAGGCGGAATCCGCGACACCGGCAGGCGAGGGATCCATGACCGCACTTGCGAATCTGACACTGATGGAAGTCGACGCGCTGACCGACCTCGACGGCGGCCTGAACCTGACGGACGGGCACGCGCGGCTCGACCTGACGGGGGAGCAGGCGGCCATCGTCGCCCGGATCCCCGAGATGTTCGAGACGGCGACCCGACGGGCCTTCCCGACCATCGAGGAAGCGGCGCAATCCGCGTTCCTCGGCGCGCTCGGCCAGCGCTCGGCACCGGTCGGGACCGGCCGGATCCTGAGCTGCTACTCCTCGACGCTCGCCACGGACATCGTGGCGCGCGCGCTGCCGGACGGTGCGACCGTCGCCGTCCTGCACCCGACGTTCGACAACATCGCCGATCTCTTCCGTACCCGCGGCCTGAAGCTGGTCCCGCTCTCCGAGGAGGCGCTGCTCGACCGGGACTGGCCAGGTCCACCGGTGAGCGCCGTCGTCCTGACGATGCCGAACAACCCGACGGGGCTGATCACGCCTGAGGGTCACCTGCGCTCGCTGGCGGAGCACGCGGCGCGCCACGGCCAGACGGTGATCCTCGACGCCAGCTTCCGCGGTCAGGTCCGCGACGCCCAGTACGACACCTACGCGGTGCTCGATGCCGCCGGCGCTGACTGGATCACCATCGAGGACACCGGCAAGCTCTGGCCGATGCACGAGCTGAAGATCGGGATGCTCGCCTACAGCGAGCGCACGACGCACCCGATCGAGCGGGCGTTCTCCGAGTCGATGCTGGCAGCGTCGGGTGTGGTGCTCCAGCTGGTGGAGGCGCTCGCGGGCGACTGGGTCGACGGCGGATACGAGCGCGCCCGCGCGCTCATCGACCTCAACCGCTCGACGGTCCGCGAGGCCATCGAGACCGTCGGTCTGAGCCTGGCCGACCCCGACTCGCAGATCAGCGTGGCGCGGGTCGCGCTTCCCGAGGACGGCCCTGACTCCTCGCAGCTGTACGACGACATGGTCGCCCGAGGTGTCCACGTGCTGCCCTGCGCACCGTTCTTCTGGGCCGACCCGAAGAGCGGCCTGCGCAGCATCCGCATCTCGCTCGCCCGGCCGCACGAGATCGTTCGCGAGGCCGCGGTCACCCTGGCCGAGGCGTACCTGGCGCGGGGCTGAGGCGATGACGGCCACGACGGACTTCGAGATCCACCCGGCGAGCGGGCCGCTGCCCGCGGCGCAGCGCGCCGCGGTGCTGGAGGACCCCGGCTTCGGGCAGACCTTCACCGACCACATGGTCACGATGCGCTGGTCCGCGGAGCGAGGCTGGCACGACGGTCGGCTCGAGCCGTACGGCTCCTTCACGCTGGAGCCGGCGACATCGGTGTTCCACTACGGCCAGGCGATGTTCGAGGGGATGAAGGCGTACCGGCAGCACGACGGGTCGATCACGCTCTTCCGCCCGGAGGAGAACGCGGCGCGGTTCAACGCCTCGGCGCGACGCATGGCCATGCCCGAGCTCCCGCCCGAGGTCTTCGTCGAATCGCTCGAGCTGCTCGTGAGCCAGGACCGAGGCTGGGTTCCCGAGGGGGCTGGTCGGAGCCTGTACCTGCGGCCGTTCATGATCGCGACCGACCCCGCGCTGGGCTTCACCCACCCGTCGCGCACCTTCTTGTTCTGCGTCGTCGCGTCACCCGCCACCGCCTACTTCGGAGGCGGGCCGCCGACGTCGCTGACCGTCTGGCTGTCGACGAGCTTCACCCGCGCGGTCCGTGGCGGCACGGGATTCGCGAAGACCGGAGGCAACTACGCGGGTGCGTTCGCCGCGGGGCTGGAGGCGACCGCCCACGGGTGCGACCAAGTGGTCTGGCTGGACGCGATGGAGCACTCCTGGGTCGAGGAGATGGGCGGGATGAACCTCTTCTTCGTCTTTGCCCGCGAGGGCGCCCGACCTCGTCTGATGACCCCGGCGCTCACCGGCACGCTGCTGCCCGGCATCACGCGCGACTCACTGCTCAGGCTGGCCCCGCGACTGGGCTACGACGCCGTGGAAGGTCAGATCTCGATCGACGAGTGGCGCGAGGAGTGCGCCGCGGGCACCCTCACCGAGGTGTTCGCGTGCGGGACGGCCGCGGTGATCGCCCCGGTCGGCGCGGTGAGGTCGGAGCGCGAGTGCTGGACCGTCGGCGACGGCAGGCCCGGGCCGATCACCCTCCGCCTGCGCGAGGAGCTGCTCGGCATCCAGCACGGGTCGGCGCCCGACCCGGACGGGTGGGTGCGCCATGTCTGCTGACGCGCGGGGCCACGACGCCACGCACGAGGGGGACGTCGCCGTGACCGAGACCCGCTGCATCCACGACCTGGTCGTCGCGCAGGCGCGTCGCACGCCCGACGCGATCGCCGTCAGCCGCGACGGCAGCACGCTCACCTACTCCGAGCTCGACGCCCGCTCGGACATGATCGCGCGGCGACTGCGGAGCGCCGGGGTGACGCACGGCGACATCGTCGCCGTGGTGCTGGACCGGTCGATCGAGCTGATCGTCGCGCTGACGGCGGTGATGCGGGCCGGCGGCGCCTACCTCTACCTGGACCCGGCCGAGCCGGACGGCCAGCGGGCCAAGATCCTCGCCGACGCCCGCGCCCGGCACGCCGTCGTCGACGCGCAGTCCCGCGGGAAGGTCGACGTCGCGGTCGACGTGGACGTGGACGTGGACGGTGCCGAGCCCGCGCCGTCCTCGTCGATGGAGGCCCGGACGACGGCGCAGAGCCCCGCGTACGTCTGCTACACCTCCGGCTCGACCGGCGACCCGAAGGGGGTCGTGGTCTCGCACCAGGCGGTCTTCCGGCTCATCGACAGGCCGTCGTGGATCGACGTCCGAGACGACGACGTGTTCTTCCAGCTGACCCGCGTCGGCTTCGACGTGTCGACGTTCGAGATCTGGATGCCGCTCGTGCGCGGGCTGCGGCTGGCACTCGGGCCGCCGCTGCACGACACCCTCGACCTCGGCGATCTCACCGAGGCGATGAGAGCCGAGGGCGTGACGGTGCTGTGGTTGACCGCGGGCCTGTTCCACCAGATGGTGACCCACCATCTCGAGGGCTTCACGGGGATCCGGCACCTGCTCGCGGGCGGTGACGTGCTCTCGCCGGCCCACGTCGGTCGGGTGATGGACGCGCATCCCGGCATGGTCTTCACGAACGGCTACGGGCCGACGGAGAACACGACGTTCAGCACGTGCTGGACGACGCTCGACCCCGGGTCTGCGCCCACGGTGCCCATCGGCGTCCCGATCGACGGCAGCACCGCCGCCGTCCTCGGCGACGACCTGTGCCCGGTCGCCGACGGCGACGTCGGTGAGCTGTGGGTGGGCGGGACGGGCGTCGCGCTCGGCTACCTGAACCGGCCGTCGGCCACGGCGCTGCGGTTCGTCGCCGATCCCGATCCGGCGGCAGGCCCCGGCAGTCGGATGTATCGGACCGGCGACCTCGCGCGCTGGGCCGACGACGGCACGCTCGAGTACCTCGGCCGCGTCGACCGGCAGCTCAAGATCCGCGGCTACCGGGTGGAGCCGAGTGCCGTGGAGCTGGAGATCCTGCGGCTGCCCGGCGTCTCGCAGGTCGCGGTCGTGCCGCGGACCTACGGGGCGGGCGACACCCGGCTGATCGCGTACGTGGCCGCGGGGGAGCGCGACCCGTCGACATGGACGGACTTCGGCGCCTCGCTGCGCGAGCGGCTGCAGGCCGTGGTCCCTGCCCACCTGGTGCCGTGGGCGATCGTCGTGCGGCCCGAGATCCCGCTGAACCCGAACGGGAAGGTGGACCGCGCGGCGCTGCCGTCGGAGAAGATCCCCCGCAACGTCTGGAACGAGTACGTGGCACCCACGGACTCCGTCGAGCAGCGGCTGGCGGTCATCTGGAGCGAGGCGCTCGACGTCGAGAAGGTCGGGATCGAGGACAACTTCTTCGACCTCGGCGGCCACTCGCTGCTCGCCGCCGAGCTGCTGGCAGCCCTCCCGGCTGAGTTCGACACCACCCTGCCCGCACGCACCCTCTACCTCCGGCCGACGATCGCCGAGCTCGCGAAGGAGCTCCGCGAGAGCGCGGCCGGCTCGAACCCCGAGGAGGCCCCGGATGCACCGGCCCACTAGCGCGCACGTCGCCTCGCCTCCAACGGCGCCGGCGGGGTGCCCGGTCGCCGAGGCCGCCCGCGACCTGGCGCTCCCCTCGACCTTCACCGACCTGGAGTTCCGCACGGCCTGGGCGCGGATGCGCGAGGAGGACCACCTCGAGTGGACACAGGTGGACGAGCACAACGGCTTCTGGTCGGTGGTGACGTACGCCGACGTCGACCGCGTCCTGCGTGACGCCGACGCGTTCACGTCCGAGCGCGGGACGATGATCAACATCCTGGGCGTCGAGGACCCGGCCGGCGGTCGGCAGATCGCCGCGACCGACCCGCCCCGGCACACCGTGATGCGCGCGCGATTGCAGAAGGCGCTGGCCATCAAGTCGATCGAGAAGCAGCAGGACTCGATCACCCGCCTCGTGCGGGAGGCGCTGGCCCCGCTCGCCGCCGACGGCGGCTTCGACTTCGCCGAGGCGATGCTGGCGCTGCCGGTCGCGATCGGCGGCGAGTCCATGGGGCTCCCGCGCGCGGACTGGCCGCGGCTGGGGGAGCTGCTGGTTGCTTCCATCGCCGCCGACGATCCCGCCTACCAGCACGCGGCGGGCACGCAGGCGACGCTCGATGCCGCTCATCGCGAGCTGTTCGCGTACTTCCAGGACATCTATCGCGAGCGGCGCCGCAACCTCGGCGACGACCTCATCAGCGTGCTGATCACGACCGAGGTCGATGGGCGCACGATGACGCCCGGCGAGGTGATGTCGAACTGCTACAGCGTGCTGCTCGGCGCGGTGGTCACGACGCCGCACGCGCCCAACTACATGATGACCGAGCGCATCGCCGACGGGACCCTCGACCGGTGGGCCGCGGACCTCGTCGCCACCCCGACGGCCGTGGAGGAGGCCCTGCGCCTGGGCTCGCCGGTCAGCCACTTCATGCGGTACGCGGTCGACGACGTCGTCGTGCACGGAACCCGCATCCGGGCGGGCGAGGCCGTGGTCAGCTGGCTCGGGGCCGCGAACCGCGACGGCACGGTGTTCGCGGACCCGGAGCGCTTCGACCTGCGACGGCGGCCGAACAAGCACCTCGCGTTCGGGATCGGCCCGCACTACTGCGTCGGCCACACGGTCGCACGAGTCACGCTGCGCACCCTGTTCACCGAGCTGTTGACCCGGTTCACGGCGTTCGAGCCCGCGGGCGAGGCGCAGCGGCTGCACTCCACCTTCGTCTCCGGCTACCGACAGCTGCCCATCACCGCGACGCTTGCCCACCCCGGCTGAGGCCGCTCCATGGAAGGGTGCTCCATGTCCTCGTCCCGACCTCCCGTCCGCAACCGCTGGCTGCCCCGTGCACCGTCGCGTACCGCGCGCGCACGGGTGTTCCTCATCCCGTACTCCGGCTGCGGCGCGAGCATGTACCGCCAGTGGCCGCAGGAGCGCGACGGCGTCGAGTTCCTGCCCGTCGAGCTTCCCGGGCACGAGTCGCGCTTCGCCGAGCCCAACGTCACGTCCTACGCCGAGCTGGCCGCGCTGATGGTGCAGGGGCTGCAGCCCGCGCTCGACGTGCCGTTCGGCTTCTTCGGCCACTGCGGCTCGGCGCTCGCGGCGTACGAGACGTCGGCCGAGCTGGTCAGGACGGGGATGCCGAGTCCCGCCGCGCTGTTCGTCTCCTCCGAGGTCGCTCCCCAGGACGGTCCCGCCGGCCGGTTCCTCGAGATGGACGACCGTGAGCTCGGCGGCGAGCTGGAGACGCTGATCCGCGAGCTCGGTGGCACGCCGTCCGCCGAGCTGATCGAGCTCTACCTCGAGGTCCTTCGCGCCGACGTCGAGATCAACAAGCGCTACGTCGTGCCGCGGCCCCTGCGGCTTCCGTGCCCGATCACCGCGATCGGCTGGACCGGCGACGACGAGATCCCGTTCGACACGATGGGCGGCTGGGCGGCGTGCGGAGAGACGACGTCGGTCCTGCTCGAGGGGAGCCACCACCGGTTCATCGAGGCGCCGCACGACCTGCTCGACCTGATGGGCACGGCGCTCGGGGTCCGCGCATGACCGGTACGGCGGCGCCGACGCGGACCGAGCGCGAGCGGCGCTGGCTCAAGCGGTTCTCCCCGCCGTCGCGCGCGCCGTCGGAAGCACCGTCGGGGCCGGCGCCGACCCGGCTCCTGTGCTTCCACTACGCCGGGGGCAGCGCGGCGATCTTCCGGCACTGGCCGCCGATGCTCGACTCGACGGTCGAGGTCGTGGGCGTCCAGCTGCCGGGACGGGCGGACCGGTTCCTGGAGACCCCTCACGACCGGATGGGTCCGCTGGTGGACGAGCTGATCGACGTGCTGACGCCGTCCCTCGACCAGCCCTTCGCCTGCTACGGCTTCAGCATGGGCGCCCGGGTGGCGTGGGCGCTCGCGCACGCCCTGCGCGAGCGGGACCTGCCCAGCCCGCGAGCCCTGTTCGTCGCGGCGAGCGGCGGGCCGTCGCTCGACGACGGCGACTGGCTCTGGGAGGGCCGCGACGACGGTCTCGAAGGGTACGTGCGGGAGATGGGCGGGACCCCGCCGTCGGTGCTCGCCGAGCCGACGCTGCTGGCCGCGCTGCTGCCCGTCCTCGAGGCGGACCTGACGGTGCTGAGCACCCACGGCTTCCATCCGGACGTCCCGCTCGACATCCCCGTCCACGCGTTCGCCGGGGAGCTCGACGACGAGGCGAGCCCCGACCGGATGCGCGCCTGGCGCGACGAGACCACGGCGGGGTTCTCGATGGACGTGCTCGGGTGTGGGCACTTCTTCGACGACGCCTCCGAGACCGCCGTGATCGAGGCCGTCGGACGCGCGCTCGGCGGGCCCGCGCACGCGCAGGCGGGCTCGAGACCCACGGACGAAGGAGTGGCGAGATGACCGACCTGGAGAGCCGCATCACCGCGCTGCCGGCCGAGCAGCGTGCCGTCCTCGAGGCGCGGCTGGCCGAGCTGGCCCCCGCGCGGGGACACGGCCCGAGCGATCGGATCGTCCCGCGCGACCGGTCGGCCCCGACGCCGCTCAGCGTGGCGCAGCACCGGGAGTGGGCCGTCGGGCAGATCCGCTCGGTCAACAACATCACCGGCGCGCTCCGCCTGGAGGGCCGCCTCGACCTGACACTGCTGAGCGACGTGCTCACGACGATCCTCGAGCGGCACGAGGTGCTGCGGACGACGATCGAGGTCGGCGCGGACGGCACGCCGGTCCAGGTCGTGCAGCCGGTGACGCCCGTGCCGACTCCGGTGACCGACCTGACCCGCGTCCCGCCGTCCCGCCGCGACGAGGAGGTCACCCGGGCCGCCCGCAGCGACGCCGCGCGCCCGTTCGACCACGCCGATCCGCAACGCCTGAGGGTGACGCTTCTCGCGCTGGAGCAGGACGTGCACGTCGCCCTGTTCGCCGCCGACCACGCGGCGTCCGACGCCTGGTCGCTGGCGATCATCGTCGAGGAGCTGGCCGCGATCTACCGCGGTCGCACCAGCGAGGGCACCGGGGAGCTCCCGCCGCTCGAGGTCCAGTTCGGCGACGTCGCCGCGTGGCAGCGCGCGCATCGCGACGCGGACCGCGAGGAGCTCGAGGTCCGGCACTGGCGCGAGCAGCTGGCGGGCATGCCCGCCGAGGCGGCGCTGCCCGTCGACCGACCGTACCCGGCGCGTCCGACGTACGCAGGCGCCGTCTACGACATGCACCTGCCCGCTGAGCTGGCGGCCGCCGTGCACCGCTTCGGCGAGCAGGAGGGCGCGTCGCTGTTCACCGTGCTGCTCGCCGCGGGCTCGGTGCTGCTGAACCGCTACGGGGGCGAGGACGACGTCGTCGTGGGCTCGCTCGTCTCGGGCCGCACCCGCGCCGAGACTCAGCGACTGATCGGCAGCTTCGCCAACCCGCTGCCGCTGCGGCTGCGGCTGCGTGACGACCTGACGCTGCGCGAGGTCGTCGGCGAGGCGCGTGAGACGCTGGCGAACGCGCTGGACCACCAGGACCTTCCGTTCGACCGCGTGGCCGAGGAGCTCGGCCTCGGGCGCGAGTCGACGCGCAGCTCGTTCAGCCCGATGTGGATCAACGTGATCGCGGTGCCCGACATGACCTTGGAGCTGCCGGGGCTGCGCATCGTGCCGGTGTCGATCGCGCCGGCCAAGACGTCGGTCGACCTCACGCTCAACGTCACGCCGAGCGGCGACACGCTGCTCACCCAGTGGCACTACATGACCGAGCTTCTCGACCCCTCCACGGTCGCGCTGCTGGCCGACCAGTTCCAGCGCGTGCTGCGCGAGCTCGTCACCGAGCCCGACACGCCGGTGTGGGCCGTCGAGCTCGCCACCGGCGCCCCGTCGATCGAGCGCGCGAGCGTGCCGGCGACCCCGTCGGCCGAGCCCGCGAGCGCGCCCGACGTGGTCGGGTTCGTCGAGCGGTTCCAGCGCCGGGTGGCGGTCGCGCCGTACGCCCCGGCGGTGATCTGCGACGGCGTCGCCACCAGCTACGACGAGCTGAACCGCCGCGCGAACCGGCTCGCGCACCGGCTGCGCGCCACAGGCGTGCGGAGCGACGCGCGCGTCGGGGTGCTCGTGGACCGCTCGCCGTCGCTGGCGGTCGCCATCTTGGCGGTGCTCAAGGCAGGCGGAGCGTACGTCCCGATCGACCCCACCTACCCGCCGGAGCGGATGGCCTTCCTGCTCGCCGACTCCGGCGCCCGGGTCCTGGTCACCGAGGCGCTCCTGGCCGACGCGCCGGTGCGCGCCGACGGGTGGACGACGGTGCTGATGGACGAGGCGCCGCGGGACGAGGGCTCCGGACCGGACGACGAGGACGACCTCGACCCCCCGGCTCCCTCCGCGGCCGCCTACGTGGTCTACACGTCGGGATCGACGGGTCGGCCGAAGGGCGCGGTCATCGAGCACCGCTCGCTCGCGGTGTTCGCGGCCGACGTGGTCGAGCGGCTCGGGCTCGGCACCGGCGACCGGTTCCTGCAGTTCGCCTCCCCGAGCTTCGACGTCCTCGCCGAGGAGCTGTTTCCGACCTGGCTCGCCGGCGGTGCCGTGGTGATCCCGACCAAGCACCTGCTCAGCGGGGAGGACGACCTCGCGTCGCTCGTCGAGCGGGAGCGGCTGACCGTCATGGAGCTGCCCACGGCGTACTGGCACGAGTGGGTGCGCGAGCTCGACCGGCTCGGCCGGGAGCTGCCCGCGCACCTGCGCCTGGTCATCATCGGCGGCGAGCGGGTGCTGCCTGAGCGGCTCGCGCTGTGGCGACGCACCGGCGTCCCGCTCGCCCACGTCTACGGGCTCACCGAGACGACGGTCAGCTCGACCTTCTTCCGGCTCGACCCCGTCGACCCGGTCGCACAGTGGCCGAACCTGCCGATCGGTACCCCGCTCCCGTCGGCGGACCTGCGGATCCTCGACCGGCGGCTCCGCCCGGTCCCGGCCGGAGGCGTCGGAGAGCTCTACATCGGGGGCATCAGCCTCGCCCGCGGGTACCTGGGCCGCCCGGGCCTCACCGCGCAGCGCTTCGTCGCCGACCCGACGCGGTCGGGCGCGCGCCTCTACCGCACCGGCGATCTCGTGCGTCGGCGCGCCGACGGCAACCTCGAGTTCCACTCCCGGGTCGACACCCAGGTCAAGATCCGCGGCTTCCGGGTCGAGCCCACCGAGGTGGAGTCCGTTCTCACCGAGCACCCGGGCGTCGCCGAGGCCGTCGTCGCGGTCCACGAGCCCGCTCCGGGCGACCGACGGCTGGTCGCGTACGTGGTGCCGGCCGGGGCACCCGGCGTCGCCGCCGAGCTGCGGGCCTTCCTGGCCGAGCGGCTCCCCGGCTACCTGGTCCCGTCGGCGTTCGTCGAGGTGGACGCGCTGCCGCTCAACGCCAACGGCAAGATCGACCGGGCACGCCTGCCTGCGCCGGACCGCGCGGACGCGCCGACCGGGGCGGGCTTCCGCGCGCCCACGTCGGCGACCGAGAAGGCGCTGGCCGGGATCGTCGCCGGCGTGGTCGGGGTCGCGCAGGTCGGAGTGGACGACAACTTCTTCGAAGTCGGCGGCGACTCGATCCTCGCCATCCAGGTGGTGGCGCAGGCCCAGCAGGCGGGTCTGCGCCTGACGCCGTACGACCTGTTCGCGAACCCGTCGGTCGGTGAGCTCGCCGCCGTGGTCGAGGCGGGCCACACGGTCGACGCCGAGCAGACGGACGTCACCGGACCCGCCCCCCTCGCGCCGACGCAGCACTGGTTCTGCGCCGCCGGGCTCGCGGAGCCCGCGCACTGGAACACCTCGGTGCTGGTCGACCTTGCGGTCGAGGTCGACCCGGAGGTGCTGCGCGAGGCCGTCGAGGCGGTCGTCGGACACCACGACGGGCTGCGACAGCGACTGCTTCTCGCGGGCGCGCGCACCCGGGCCCGGATCGCGCCGCGCGGCGACGAGACTCCGTTCGCGGTCCACGACCTGTCGGTCGCCGACGACCCCGACCTCCGGGCCGCCGAGACCTGTGCCGACCTGCAGCGCGGTCTCGACCCGGCGGTCGGACCGATGGTGCGGGTCGCGCTGCTACGCCTCGGTCGCGGTCGACGCGACCAGCTCGCCGTCGTCGCCCACCAGCTCGTCGTCGATGCCGCGTCGATGCGGATCCTCCTGGAGGACCTCGAGACCGCGGTGGTGCAGCTCGCGGCCGGAGAGCCGCTGCGGTTCCTGCCGAAGACGACGTCGTGGCAGTCGTGGGCGCGCAGGCTCGCCCGCTACGCCTCGTCGGAGTCGGTGCGGGGCCAGCGGACCTACTGGTCGGAGGTCGTGACCGGGGGAGCCGGTGGGCAGCCGCGGGGCCGGCTGCCCGAGGACCGAACGGTCGAGGTCGGCGTCGACACCGAGGCCACCACCCGGACCGTCTCCGCGCGGCTGGACCCCGCGACGACCACGACGCTGCTGGCGGCGCCCGAGCGACTGGCGTGCACGGTCGAGGAGGTGCTGCTGGCCGCCCTCGGGCGCACGCTCGAAGAATGGACCGGCGCCGAGCGCCATCTCGTCGACGTCACCCGGTCCGAGCGGACGCCGCTGTTCGACGACGTCGACGTGACCCGGACCGTCGGGTGGTTCAGCCCGCGACACCCGCTGGCGCTGTCCGCCGTCGGCGACGACGCCCTGGCGTCCGTCAAGGCGGCACTGCGCGCGGTGCCCGCGGGCGGCACCGGCTGGCAGCTGCTCGCCCAGACCGGTGAGGCACCGGACGCAGGGCCGATCGACCTGGCCTTCGGCTACACCGGCAGCACCACGAGGCCCGCGTCCGGTGCTTTCGCCGTCGCCGCGGAGACGATCGGCACCGACCGCAGCCCGGCCGGACGCCGCCCGCACCCGCTCGAGGTGCGCGCTGGCGGGCGCGACGGTGAGCTCGTCGTCGACTGGTCCTTCAGCGAGCTGCGGCACGACGCCGCCACCGTGGAGCGGCTGGCCGCGCGGCATGCGGCGGAGGTCCGCACGCTGATCGGCGCGCAGGACGCGGACCGGGCCACGGGAGACTTCCCGCTCGCGCGCGTCGACCGGGCGCAGCTCGACGGCCTCCTGGGCAGGCTCGCCGAGGGATAGGACATGACCGCGAGCGATATCGAGGACGTCTACGAGCTGTCCCCGCTGCAGCAGGGCATGCTCCTGCACAGCCTGTACGGCGGGGACTCCGACACCTACCTGGCGCAGCACAGCTTCGCCGTCGACGGGCCGCTCGACGCGCAGGCGCTCGAGACCGCGTGGCAGCACACCGTCGCCGAGCATCCTGCCCTGCGGACGTCGTTCCACTGGGACGGCCTGGACACGCCGCTGCAGGTCGTGCACGGCGACGTGCACGTCGACCTGCGCCGTCACGACTGGTCCGCCCTCGACGAGCGCGACCAGGACGAGCGGACGCAGCAGGTGCTCGCGGACGAGCGCGCCGCGGGCTTCGACCTGGCTCGCGCACCGCTGCTGCGCCTCGACCTCGCGCGGCTCGGCGTGGACCGGCACCTCGTCGTGTGGACCCACCACATGCTGCCCGTCGACGGGTGGTCCGTGCCCCTGGTGATCGGCGAGGTCGTCGGGCGCTACCTCAGCATCACGACGGGCTCACCCGCGCCACCGCCCGCTCCTCACTACCGCGACTACATCGCGTGGCTGCAGCAGCAGGACCTGGGCGCGGCACGGCAGTACTGGATCGAGACGCTCGGCGACACGGCCGGGTTCACCGGGCTGGGTCTGCTGCGGCCGGCGGTCTCGGAGGACGCGCCCGCCGTCATCGACGAGCAGGGGCTCGCGCTCGGTGACGAGCTGGGTGCCGCGCTGCGGGCGACCGCGGCGCGGCACCGGGTCACCCAGGGCACGCTGATGCTGGCGGCGTGGGCGCTCGTGATGGAGCGGTTCACGGGCGAGCCCGACGTGCGGTTCGGGGTCGCCTGCTCGGGGCGGCCCGCCGCGCTGCCGCACGTGGACCGGATGGTCGGCAGCTTCGTCAACAGCCTTCCGCTGCAGGTGACGGTCCCCGCGGACCGTGACGTGGGGGAGTGGCTGCGCGAGGTCCAGGCGCAGCACGCGGCAGCCCGCCGCTACGAGTTCAGCCCGCTCTCGCAGATCAAGGCCTGGACGGGGGTCGCGGCGACCGAGCGCCTGTTCGACAGCCTCCTCGTGCTGGAGAACTACCCGGTCGACCTCGGCGACGCCGCGGACGCGAACACGCTGTCGGTGCGGGGGCTGACGGACTTCGAGAAGACCAGCGAGCCGCTGACGGTGTTCGTCACCGCGGGGTCCGGCCTGCGGGTGCTCTACCACCGCGACCGGATCCTCGACTCCGACGTCGAGCAGATCGTCGAGGCCTTCCGGAACGCCCTGACGACGCTGACCCGCGTACCGCGGACCGGCGGTGCCGCGTTGAGCCTCGCGCCAGCCCGGCGGCCCGACCCGGCGGCGCGCGGGGCGTTCGTCCGCTGGGGCGACGCCGGTGCGTGCCTGCCCGCGCTCGTGCAGCGGTGGGTGGACAGGACCCCGGACGCGCCCGCGGTCGTCGCCGACGACGGGGTGCTCGGGTTCGCTGAGCTGTGGGACCGGGCGAGCGCCGTGGCGGCGGGGCTGGGCGAGGCCGGTGTGCGCCGCGGGGCGACGGTCGGCGTCTGCGCCGAGCGCGGTGTCGACCTCGTGGTCGCGCTGCTGGGCACGCAGCTGGCCGGCGCGGCGTACCTGCCGCTGGAGCCGTCGCTGCCGGAGCAGCGGCTGTCGTTCATGGCGGCCGACGCCGGGGCCGAGGTGGTGATCGCACAGCCGGGCACAGCGGCGCTCGCCCGCTCGACCGGCGTCGGCACGATCGTCGACGTGCGCGACGTCCGGGCGGCCCCCTCGACCTGGACGCCGCCGCCCGGCCACGGCTCCGACCTCGCCTACGTCATCTACACCTCCGGCTCCACCGGACGCCCCAAGGGGGTGGCGATCACGCACGACGCGATCGCCAACCGCCTGCTGTGGATGCAGGACACCTTCGGGCTCACTCAGGACGACCGGGTGCTGCAGAAGACCCCGTTCGGGTTCGACGTGTCCGTCTGGGAGGTCTTCTGGCCGCTGATCACCGGCGCGGTCGTCGTGATGGCGCGCCCCGGCGGGCACCAGGACGCCGCGTACCTCGCCGAGATCATGAGGGACGGACGGGTGACGACCGCGCACTTCGTGCCGTCGATGCTGGAGCTCTTCGTCGACGAGC
The DNA here is from genome assembly GCF_002797495.1 of Mumia flava. Taxonomy (NCBI): domain Bacteria; kingdom Bacillati; phylum Actinomycetota; class Actinomycetes; order Propionibacteriales; family Nocardioidaceae; genus Mumia; species Mumia flava. Next base: position 823,359 of record NZ_PGEZ01000002.1, on the reverse strand, counting down.
CCGGTTCGGCGTCATTGCCCGCGCTGCGCCGTGTGCTCTGCAGCGGCGAGGCACTGCCGCACGGGCTTGCCGAGCGGTTCACCCGGCGGCTGCCGCAGGTGGCGTTGCACAACCTGTACGGGCCGACCGAGGCCGCGGTCGACGTGACGTGGTGGGACTGCGGTGAGACGGCGCCCCCGGGTGTGATCCCGATCGGTCGACCGGTCGCGAACACGCGCGCCCACGTACTCGACCGTCGGCTGGTCGAGTCGCCGCGCTCCGTCCCGGGCGAGCTGTACCTCGGAGGGGTCCAGCTCGCCACCGGCTACGTGGGTCGGCCGGGGCTCACCGCCTCCACGTTCGTCGCGCATCCCCTGGCGGGCCCCGGCGGGCGGCTCTACCGCACGGGCGACAAGGTGCTCCGGCTGGCTGACGGGTCGCTGGAGTTCCTCGGCCGCGTCGACCACCAGGTGAAGATCAACGGCTACCGGATCGAGCCGGGCGAGATCGAGCAGACGCTGCTGCGGCACCACGCCGTGCGCGAGGGCGTGGTGGTGGTGCGTTCGCGCGGCGAGCACCGCGAGCTCGCGGCCTACGTGACCGCCGGCGACGACGTGCACGATCAACCGGGGCTGTCGGCGCAGCTGCGGGCGCATCTCGCCGAGCGGCTGCCGCGCTACATGGTGCCGGCGACCGTCACCGTCCTCGGAGCGATGCCGTTGACGCACAACGGGAAGCTCGATCGCGCGGCGCTGCCCGATCCGCGACCGGTGGTCCGGGTGGGGGAGGACCGCTCGCCGGCGGGGCCGGTGACACCGGGCGAGAAGGCGGTCGCCGCCGCCTTCGAGGAGGTGCTCGGCGTGAGTGCGCTCGACCGCGAGAGCGACTTCTTCGCACTCGGCGGGACGTCGTTCGACGCGGTCCGCGCGATCCGGCGGATCGACGGCGCGACGGTGCCGCTGATCACCGAGCACCCGACGGTGCGGGCGCTCGCCGCTGCGCTGGAGACACCGGCAGACGCGAGCATGCTGCTGAGCCTGGCGCGGCCCGGGACGCAGCCCGCGACGAGCCTCGTGTGCGTGCCGTTCGGCGGCGGCAGCGCGATCGCCTACCGGGCGCTCGCGGGCGAGCTGTCGCCCGACGTCGGGCTGCACGCGGTGACCCTTCCCGGGCACGAGCCGGGCAGCGAGACCGCTCTGCACCCGGTGACCGACGTCGCCGGCGAGTGCGCTGCCTCGGTGCTCGCGCTGCCTCCGGGCCCGGTCGCGGTCTACGGGCACTGCGCGGGCGTCGCGCTCGCCGTCGAGGTCGTCCGGCAGGTGGAGGCCGCGGGACGTCCGGTCGAGCGGCTGTTCCTGGGCGCCTCGTACCCGTTCTACGCGCCGCGCCGCACCGGGCGGGCGGTCCAGCGCGTGCTGGCGGGGCTCGTGCAGAGCGGGTGGCTGCGCGTCGGTGCGCGCACGGTGGGGACGACCCGGATAGGTGTGGGCGAGGCCGACCGAGCCGAGGTGCGCTATCTGCGGGCCATCGGCGGGTTCGGCACCGAGGTCGACGACGAGACGATCGCCTTCGTGATGAGGGCCTTCCGGCACGACGTGGTCGAGGGCGGCCGCTACTTCGCCGACGTCTGGACGCGGGGCATCGAGCCCTGGCTGCGGGAGCCCTCGGAGCCCCCGGCCCCGCTGTCCGCGCCGATCACGTTCATCGCCGGCACGGCGGACCCGCTGACGGTCGGCTACGGTCGCGGGGTTCGGCAGTGGGACCGGTTCGGCAGCAGCGTCGACCTCGCGGTGATCCCTGAGGGGCGCCACTACTTCCTCCAGGACCAGCCCGAGGTGCTGGCATCCGTCATCGAGCGGTCCCTGGACGCCCACTGCGGGCGATGCGGCGCGACGGCCCGAGCGAGCTGACGCGGCGGAGGGATCATCGCGCCGGTGCGGCGGACTCAGCGCCAGGTCACCTCGCAGGGGAGCGCCGCGAAGCCACGCTGGTGGGGGGTGTGGACGCGCCGCGCGCGGTCGAGGTCGACCTCGTAGGACGACACGAGGGCGGCGATCTCCTCGAGCGCGACCCGGATCTCGAGCTTCGCGAGCGCGGCGCCGAGACAGTGGTGGGGGCCGTGGCCGAAGCTGATCATCCTGCTGGTGTCGCGGTCCAGGTCGAAACGCTCCGGGTCGTCGAACACCCGAGGATCGCGGTTGGCGCACGCGGGAAGGATGGCCACCCGTGCCCCCGCGGGGAGCTCGACCCCGTGGACGACGGTGTCCTCGGTGAGGCGACGCGCCACCATCTGGCTCGCGGAGTCGTAGCGCAGGCTCTCGCTCGCCCAGTCGTCCGCGCGTCCGTTCAGGCCCTGCCGCTGCACGTCCGGATGCAGGTGCCCGAGGTGCCAGGCGTTGCCGATCGTCTTGCCCGTCGACTCGTTGCCCGCGCCCACCATCACGAACAGGAAGCCCACGATCTCCGAGTCGCTCAGCCGCCGGCCGTCGACCTCCGCCGTGACGAGCCTCGAGGTGAGGTCGTCACCGGGGTGCGTGCGCAGGTCCGTGACGAGGTCGACGAAGTACTGCGCCATCCGCAGCGCGGCCGCTGTCGCCGTCGGCCCGCGCTCGTCCGACATGTCCTCGCGCACGTTCAGCGCGTCGGTGTCGGCCCGCACCAGGTCCCAGTCCCACTCGGGGATGCCGAGCAGCTCGCACAGCACGTCGTTGGGCAGGGCGGCCGCGTAGTCGGAGGCGAAGTCGAAGCGCCGCTGGCCGCGCAGGGTCTCGAGCCGGTCGCGGGTGATCTCGCGGACCCGCGCCTCCATCGCGACGACGTGGCGTGGGGTGAACGCGCTGGAGACCAGCGTCCGGTAGGTGCCGTGGTCGGGCGGATCCATCGCCAGGAAGAAGCTGGTGTTGACGGCGTGCGGGCCCCAGAGCTCCGGCTCCAGCGAGATCCCGAACCGGTTCGAGAACCGCTGGGGCCTGCGCAGCGCGTCGAGCACGTCGGCGTGCCGCGACAGCGCCCAGAAGTCCCGCTGCTCGTTGCGGTAGACCGGCGCGTGCTCCCGCATCCAGGCGTAGAACGGGTACGGGTCGTCGTGGATCCGGAAGTCGAACGGGTCGTAGCCGTAGGGGTAGGGAGGAGCCGGCAGATCGGGGTCGGCCACAGTCGCCGTGTCGGTGTCCATCCGGGGTCCTCCTGGTCGTTCGTGCTGGGGTTCGTGCTGGTCGTCCCTGGTCAGCGGCCCGCCGACGACGTGCCGGCGGCCGGCTCGAGGCTGGGTGCGGTACCCGCGCCGACTGGCCGTCCGGCCGACGCAGCGCCCGTGGACGTCGGGGCGGTCAGCGGTGCGTCGTCGCGCAGCGCCCGCAGGCCGCTCGAGAGGTAGCCGAGCGCCGCGACGACGAGGACGAACAGGCCCAGCAGCAGGATCAGGAACGCCGAACCGCGTCCCGGACCGACGCCGATCACGGTGCCGACGGTGTCGGTCAGCGGTCCGCCGGCGCGCAGCAGAGGATCGAAGATCCGCTCGGAGACCGGGCCGGCGAGCATGTAGCCGGTGAACAGCACGGTGTTGGTCGCCATGTTGAACGCCGCGAAGGCGCGTCCCTGCATGCCCGGCTCGACCTCCATCTGCAGGACGCTGCGGCTGGTGCCCTCGATGATCATCGAGCAGAACTGGAAGCCGAAGGCGGCGATCGCGACGAGCACGACGTTCGGGCGGAGCGCGCCGAGGCACAGGAACAGTCCCAGCGGCACGGCGAGGCCCGCGATGCCGTGGATCCGCTTCGGGGGCCCGCCCCAGGTGGCCATCGCGACGCCGCCGAGCACCATCCCGATGCCGCCCACGGACAGCACCGCACCGAGCGCCGCCACCGACGCCATCCCGATCACGAGCGGCGTGAACAGGACGTCGACGAACCCGACCGCCAGGTTGAGCGCGGCGTAGAAGGCGAGCAGCGGGAGAAGGGCCCGGCGCCTGCCGAGGTAGCGCCACCCCTGGCCGATCTCGCCGAGCAGCCCGGCAGCGCTGACGCCTGCCGGCGCCGGCTGCGGGATGCGGATCTGGACGAGGATCGCGATGTTCAGCAGGAACGTCAGGCAGTCGATCAGAAGGATCCCGGGGAGCCCGATCGCGACGATGAGCAGTCCGCCGAGCGCCGGGGCCACGGTCTGGCTCACCGCGGTCGCGGTCATCACCATCCCGTTCGCCCGGCCCAGCTGGGTGCGCGGGGCGAGCTGCGTCACGCTCGCGTTGAGCGCGGGCACGAGGAACGCACCCATCGCCGAGCGGACGGCGATCGTGATGAAGATGTGCCACGGCTGCAGGACTCCGGTCGCGGCCACCGTGGCCAGCGTCACGGTCGTGCCGACGCCGACCATGTCGCTGGCGAGCATCACGGTGCGCCGGTCCCACCGGTCGACGAGGGCGCCGGCGAACGGGGAGAGCACGATCGCCGGCAGCAGCGACAGCACGAACCCGAAGGCGAACTGGATCGTCGACCCGGTCTCCAGGTAGATCCAGACCGTCAGCGCGAACGCGGTCAGCGCCGTGCCCGTCATGCTGGCGAAGTAGCCCGCGCAGAGCACCGTGAACCTACGCACCGGTCGACCGTCCGATCCCGCCTGCTGGGCGAGGTGAGGGGATTGTGTGGACACGTACTGCCGCCCATCGTTCGCGAAGGGCCTCCGCACGGGCATCCCCCGAATTCGGGGACGTCGCCCGCGGAGGGGGACGACCGGGTGTCCTCGCTTCACGGGACAGCGCGCCGCCACGAGGGGCCGGTAGTTTCACCACCGTCCGCCACTGTCGACACGTGAGCAGCGAGGCGCCATGAACCCGTTCGATGACCCCGACGGCACCTTCCTCGTGCTGGTGAACGACGAGGAGCAGCACTCGCTGTGGCCCCAGGCGCTGGACGTCCCAGCCGGATGGCACGTCGTTCACGACGCCGACTCGCGTCAGGCGTGCCTCGACTACATCGAGACGAGCTGGACGGATCTGCGTCCCCGGAGCGCTCGGCTCGAGGACGTCGGGGCCGAGTCCGCATGAGCCGCCGGAGCTGACGATGGACGCGAGCGTCTTCTTCTTCTCGGCCGACGCCGAGGCGGACGGCGGGGCCGAGGACCGGTACGGGCTGGTGAAGGCGGTCGCCCGTGGCATCGACGACAGCTCCCTGTGCGGACTGTGGACGCCGGAACGTCACTTCAACGTGTTCGGGGGGCTGTACCCGAACCCGTCGGTGCTGGGCGCGGCGATCGCGATGGCGACCGAGCGGGTAGCCGTCCGGGCCGGCAGCGTCGTGCTGCCGCTGCACGATCCGGTGCGGGTCGCGGAGGAGTGGTCGGTGGTCGACAACCTGTCCGCCGGGCGGGCCGAGATCGCGTTCTCCAGCGGGTGGCACGCCAACGACTTCGTGCTGGCGCCCGAGGCGTACGCCGACCGGCACGCGACCTTCGACGACGCGATGGACCAGTTCGTGCGGCTGTGGCACGGGGAGTCCGAGAAGCGCACCAACGGCAACGGCGAGCAGGTCCCGATCAGCGTGCACCCGCGCCCGCGGCGCCTCGACGTCCCGCTGTGGCTGTCGGGACAGTCGGACGCGACGTTCCGACATGCGGCACGGCGGGGCATGGGGATCGTCACGAACTTCACCGGCAAGCAGTTCGACGACCTCGAGCGCAGGATCGCCCTGTACCGATCGGAGTTCGTGCCGTCGCCCCACACGCCGAGCCCTCGGGTCGGGCTCATGCTGCACACCTACGTCAACGACGACGCCGGTGCCATCGCGGACGCGCTCGACACCTCGTACGACGCCTACATCCGGCGGCACCTCGACCTGCAGCGACAGAACGACGCGGTCGACATCGCCCCGGACGACCTCGAGGACATGGTCGCGACGGCCAAGGCTCGCCTGCTGCGGGGCGGTGGCCTGGTGGGCAGCAAGACCGAGTGCGCGCAGCGGATCCGTCGCTTCGCCGACATCGGCGTGACCGAGATCGCGTGCCTCGTCGACTTCGGCATCGACGCCGAGCGGGTCCTCGACGGCCTCGACGATCTCGACGACGTCGTGTCGTCGGTCTAGGAAGGGGAGAGACCATGGAGCTGCCGCTCGCCAAGCTCGAAGAATGGATGAGGCTCTACTACCACGCGGTCGATCACGACATCGGCAGCAGCGGGGTCCGGGACCTCACGGTCGGCGAGCTGTGCGACGTCGCCGACTTCGATCTGTCCGAGCTCAAGGCGCTGCCGTTCCACGACAGCGAGCCGCTCGGGGGCCCGGGTCTGCGTGCTGCGCTGGCCGACCGATGGACCGGTGGCGACGTCGATCGCGTGATGGTCACCCACGGCTCCAGTGAGGCGATCTGGCTCGTGATGCAGACCCTGGTGCATCCCGGCGACGACGTCGTCGTGGTGGACCCGGCCTATCAGCAGCTGTACGACATCGCGGTCGCGCAGGGCGCTCGGCTGCGGCGGTGGGACCTGTCGTGCGGCGACGGCTTCGCCCCCGACCTCGACCGCCTGCGCGACCTCGTGGCAGCGCGACGACCGCGCATGGTGGTGGTCAACTTCCCGCACAACCCGACGGGCGTCTCGCTCACCCGGGAGCAGCAGGACGAGCTGATCGAGATCGTGGCCCCGGCGGGGGCCTGGCTCGTCTGGGACAACGCCTTCGGCGAGATCACCTACGACGCCGATGGCCTGCCGCTCCCGCACGACCGCTACGAGCGCAGCCTGTCCTTCGGCACGTTCTCGAAGAGCTACGGGCTCGCCGGCATCCGCACGGGGTGGTGCCTCGCGCCACCGGAGCTCCATGCGCAGATGGCCCACCTGCGTGACTACGTCGCGCTCTACGTCTCGCCGGTGCTCGAGTTCTTCGCCGAGCGCGCGGTGCGCAGCGCGGACCGGATCGTCGGGATGCAGCGCGAGCACGCGCGAGCGAACCGGGAGCTCCTTCTGGCGTGGGCCGCCGAGCGTCCGGACCGCGTCCGGCTGACGCCCCCGGCCGGCGGCGTCAGCGCCCTGGTCGAGCTCCTCGGCGTCGACGACGTGACGGCTGCGTGTCGCACGCTCGCCGAGGAGTTCCGAACGCTCCTGGTCCCTGGCGACTGCTTCGGCGACGCCTACCGCAACCACGTCCGGCTGGGCTTCGGCGGCACCCGCGCCGAGCTGACGGCCGGCCTGGCGAACGTCGACCAGGTGCTGTGAGCGACGGCGCGCCACGCGGCCGATCCTCCGCCGGACCTCGTCAGAGCCGGACGAGCATCTTGCCCACGTTGCCCCCGCGCATCATGTCGAGGAATGCGCCGGGTGCGGCGGCGAGGCCGTCGACGACCGTCTCGCGGTAGTGCAGCTCGCCGGCGCGCAGCCACGCGGACGCCTCCGCGACGAACGTCTCCCGCAGGTGCGCGAAGTCGCCGGCGAGGAAGCCGCGCAGCGTGAGCCGCTTGCCCATGCACAGCGCCAGGTTCCGCGGCGCCGCCGGTGGCTCCTCGGCGTTGTACATCGAGATCGCCCCGCACATCGCCACCCGGCCGTGCGGGCGCAGCGCGCCGATCGCGACCTCGAGCTGCTGTCCGCCCACGTTGTCGAAGTAGACGTCGATTCCGTCGGGTGCGGCTCGGCGCAGCGATCGACGCAGCGCACCGTCGCGGTAGTCGAACGCGGCGTCGAACCCGATGCTCCGCAGGTACTCCAGCTTCATCGCCGAACCGGCGGAGCCGACCACGCGGGCGGCGCCGCGGAGCCGGGCGATCTGCCCCGCCGCGCTGCCGACCGCGCCGGCGGCGGCGGAGACGAGGACGACCTCGCCGGGGACCATCGAGGCGACCTCGAGGATCCCGGCGTACGCGGTCAGGCCCGGCATCCCGAGCACGCCCAGGTACGCCGAGGCCGGTCCCAGCGTGACGTCGACGGTCGTGGCGGCGTCGTCGGCGACGAGCGCGTACTCCCGCCAGCCGGCCTGGTGCAGGACGACGTCGCCCGCCGCGAACTCGGCCGAGCCGGACTCGACGACCTTGCCGACCGCGCCGCCCTCCAGCGGGCGCCCGATCTCGAACGGCGTGACGTACGACGGGATCTCGTTCATCCGCCCACGCATGTACGGGTCGACGGACATGACCTCGTTGCGGATCAGCAGCTCGCCGGGGCCGGGCTCGGGGACCGCGACCTCGGCGAGGACGAAGTCGGACTCCGACGGCCAGCCGAGCGGTCGCGAGGCCAGATGGATCTCGCGTCCGTTCATGCGATCACGGTAGGCGGCGGCGGGGAGCCGCGGCGGCCCCTCGTTCCGGTGACGCGACACCGCGGGACGCGGTGCCTAGGTTCGGACCCGTGGTCCCGAAGGAGCAGGTCGCAGGTCCGGCCACCGTCGCCGAGCTGCTGCGCGAGCGCGCGAGGGAACGACCGGGCGCGATCGGCTACACCTTCCTGACCGACGGGGAGACCGAGCAGGAGTCCCTGAGCTACGCCGGCGTCGAGGAGCGGGCGGGCGCGATCGCCGCCGCGCTGCGCGCCGCAGGCGCCGAGCCCGGTTCGCGCGCGCTGCTCCTGCTCGTGCCCGGGCTCGACTACCTCGCGGCCTTCTTCGGCTGCCTGTACGCCGGCGTGGTCGCGGTGCCGGCGTATCCACCCGACCCGTTCCGGCTCGAGCGCACGCTGCCGCGGCTGCTCGCGGTGGTGAGCGACGCCGACCCCGTGGTGGCGCTGACCACGTCGGACCTGGTCGGATTCGTCGACGCGCTCGGTGAGCAGGCGCCGGTGCTGCGCGACCTGGCGTGGCTCGCGGTCGACACGGTGCCGCAGGTCGCCGGCGATCCGGTCACGGTCGATCCGGAGGCGACCGCCTTCCTGCAGTACACGTCGGGCTCGACAGCGGCCCCGCGCGGGGTGATGGTCTCCCACGCGAACCTGCTGCACAACCTCGGCATGATCCGCGAGTACTTCGGCACCGATCCCGACAGCCGGGCGTTGATCTGGCTCCCGCCGTACCACGACATGGGACTCATCGGCGGGCTCCTGCAGCCCCTCTACTCGGGCTGTCCGGTGACACTGATCTCGCCCCTGCACTTCCTCGAGCAGCCGATGCGCTGGCTGCGGGGGATCTCCCGCCTCGGTGCGACCGTCAGCGGGGGACCGAACTTCGCCTACGAGCTGTGTGCGCGCCGTGCGGGCCCGCGGGACGTGGCGGAGCTCGATCTGAGCTCGTGGCAGGCGGCGTTCAACGGGGCGGAGCCGATCCGGGCCGCGACGTTGGACCGGTTCGTCGACGTCTTCGGCCCTGCCGGCTTCCGGCCGGAGGCGTTCCTGCCGTGCTACGGCCTGGCCGAGGCGACGCTGATCGTCAGCGGCTCCCGTCCCGGCGCGCCGGCCCCCCGGGTCCGCGCCGAGACGGGCGCGCAGGGCGAGCTCGTCTCCTGCGGCGCCGGCGCCCCCGACCAGCGGATCGCGATCGTCGACCCGCAGACGGCCCGGCGGTGCCCCGACAGCGTGGTGGGCGAGATCTGGGTGGCGGGTCCGAGCGTCGCACGGGGGTACTGGCGCCGCCCCGCCGAGACCGAGCGTGTGTTCGGCGCCCGAATCGCCGGCGAGGACGCACCCGATGCGCCCACCCGCTACCTGCGCACCGGTGATCTGGGGTTCCTGCGCGACGGCGAGCTGGTGGTGACGGGGCGACGCAAGGACCTCGTCATCGTCCGCGGACGAAACCACTACCCGCACGACATCGAGCTGACGGCGGAGCAGGCGCACCCGGCGCTGCGCACGGGCTGCTCGGCGGCGTTCCAGGTGCCCGGCGTGCACGGGGACGACCGGCTCGTCCTCGTGGCGGAGGTCCGTCGCTCGCCCGAGCCGCCGGACGGCGCCGCGGTCGCCGCCACGGTACGGGAGGCGGTAGCAGCGGCCCACGGGATCCAGGTCCACGCGTTCGTGCCGATCGCGGCGGCCACGATCCCGAAGACCTCCAGCGGCAAGATCCAGCGCAGCCTGTGCCGCGCGCGCTACCTCGCCGGCGACCTTGCCGAGGTAGCGCCGCGCGAGACCACGGCCGCCCCGTCGGGGGTGGCTCCCGTCGGCCCGCACGAGGACGTGGAGCCCCGGCTGCGGACCCTCGTCGCAGAGCTGGTCGGCGGCGAGCCCGATGCGCTCGACCCGGCGGTGCCCCTGCTCGCGATGGGGTTGGACTCGCTCGGTGTCGTCACCCTGCAGCACGAGCTGCAGGCGGCGCTCGGGGTCGCGCTCCCGATCGGCGAGGTGCTCGCAGGGGCGACGCTGGCCGACGTCGTCGAGCATGTGGCGCAGGCGGGCGTCCAGCCCGCGCCGGCGTCCGTCGTCGCGGTGCCGCCGCGGGACCGGGCCGGGTCCCGGGAACGGGACCACACGCCGCTCCCGCACGGCGCTCGCGAGATCTGGATGATGCAGCAGCTCGAGCCCGACAGCCCCGAGCTCGTGGTCGGCACCGCCTTGCGTCTGCTGGAGCCGGTCGACGTGGCCGCGCTGCGGGCCGCCGTCGACGCCGTCGTCGCCCGGCACCCGGCGCTGCGCACGACCTACGAGCTGCGGGGCGACGAGCCCGTGCAGGTCGTCCACCCGGACGCCCGCGTCGGGGTCGGGGTGCACGATGCGAGCGCCCTCGACGAGCCCGCCTTCGCCCGACGCCTCGATGCCGACGCGCGCCTCCCGATCGACCTGGCCGGCAGTCCGCCGCTGCGCCTCGACCTGTACCGGCGCCCGGACGGCGACGTGCTCCTGGTGCGGATCCACCACATCGCCACCGACTTCTGGTCGAGCACGATCCTCGCGCGCGAGGTGGGGGCGTTCTACAGCGCCGCCGTCGCCGGAAGGGACCTCGTGCTGGAGCCTCCGCGGGCGACGAGCCTCGACGTGGCGGCGTGGCGGCGCTCGGTGCTGGCGGACGAGCAGCGTGTGCGAGCCATGGGGAGTCGGCTGCTCGCGCAGCTGTCCGGCGACCCGGACGCGCCGTGGCCCCGGCTCCAGCTGCCGCCGGTCGTTCGGTCGGGGCCCGGCGGTGCGACGCCCTTCGCGCTGTCCGCCGATCTCACACGGGCGTTGCGCGCTCGCGCCGCGGCCGAGTGCGTGACGACGTACGTGCTGCTGCTGGCCGCGTTCGTCGCGGCGCTGCACCGCACGACGGGGCAGCGTGACCTCGTCGTGGGGACGCCTGTGGCGGGCCGGGCTCGTGCCGAGTTCGCCGACGTGGTCGGGTGCTGCACGAGCACGATGCTCGTCCGGAGCACGGTGGCCGACGACGAGCGGTTCTCCACGCTGCTGGATCGGGTCAGGGTGCAGGTCGTCGGCGCGCTGGAACACCAGGACTACCCGACGGCGCTGCTCCGCGAGCGGCACGGCCTCGGCGGCCGCGGACACCTCGCGGACGTGCTGTTCACCCTCAACCAGGCTCCTCCGCACCATGACGCCGAGCTCTCAGCGCTCGCCCAGGTGGGCGCTCCCGCCCTCCGCGGCCGGCTCGGATCCTTGCTGGTGGAGAAGTTCCCGCTGCCGGTCGGTGGCGGCGCCGTTCCCGTCGAGGTGGTGATCGCGGAGGTGTCGGGGGCCGCGCACGGTCTGCTGCGCTACCGCGCGGGGTCGCTGGACGCCGCCGGCGCCGATGCGATGGTGGAGCGCTACCTGGCGGTCCTGGAGCAGGTCGCGGCGGACCCGGGCGTGCTGGTCGCGGACCTGACCGCGGAGCAGCCGGCGGGTCGTTAGGGCTCGGGGACCACGCGTCAGGCGCGGATCGCCGACACGGCGGTCGCGATCTCGCGGGCGAGGCGGCGCGAGCCCTCGTCGGAGAGCATCCAGTGGTCGGTCGGGAGCTCGACGGTCTGCAAGGGTCGGTGCGTGTGCGCCTGCCACCGCGGCTGCTCCTCCGGCGGCACCGTCAGGTCGTGCGCCCCTCGCGCGGCCAGGATCGGGAACGGCAGGGCGGGCCCGGGCTCGTAGACGTAGCGGTCGAAGATCTCCCAGTCCGCCCGCAGCGGCTGCTCGAGGAGGTCGAGGAGGTCCTGGTCGGCGAACAGCGCGTCCGGCATCCCGCCCAGCGCGGCGGTGCGCTCGAGCATGTCCGCGCGAGGCAGCCGACTGGTGCCGGTGTCGGGGATGACCTCCGGCGGCCGGCAGCTGCAGATCACGAGCAACCGCGGGTTCGCGCACGGCAACCGGACGAGGAGGCGGGCGACCTCGAAGGCGATGAGGGAACCGGAGCAGTGGCCGAGCAGGCCGTAGTCGCCGGAGAACGCTGCGGATCCGTCGTCGCGCGCGACCTCTTCGATCTCGGCGAGCAGCGCGTCGACCGTGCGGTGCGGCGCCTCGCGGACCCGGCGCCCGCGCCCGGGCAGCAGCGCGCCGGAAACGGCGACGCCCTCCTGCGCCGCTGCGGCGCGCAGTGCGTGGAACAGGGTGGGTCCGGCCCCCACGTGGGGGAACGCGAACAGCTCGAAGCCGTCGGTCGCCTTGCGGTACGGGAACAGTCGATCGACGGGCGACAACGGGGCTCCCTGTGTCTCGACGGCTCGGAGCGCCCAGTCAACCCGGTCTCGCCGGTCGCCTCCTGTCGGGTGTTCACGGGACAGAGCCCACGAGGACGGGGCCGTGACGTGGGCGGTGACCGGGACGCGCCGAGCCGGTACCCGATTTCGGCGACGCCACGCGGCAGCGGCGTCCTCCTAGCGTCGGCATCGTGCCCCCTCATCTTCCGAGCCCCCCGCACCCTGCGAGTCCGCCTCGTCCTCCGACGGATGCGCCGACGGTCCGCCGCTCGGCGATCGAGGACGGCATCACGGCGATCTTCCGCGACGTCCTCGGCCGCGACGACGTCGACGCGCACGACGACTTCTTCGACCTCGGCGGCAGCTCCCTGATGGCGGTCCGCGCGCTCGGGCGGATCCATGAGCGCTACGGCGTGCGGGTCCGCGCGATGGACTTCTTCGAGTCCCCGGTGGTCGCGACGCTCGCCGCCCACGTGTCGCAGGCGGCACCGGCCGAGCGGCCCGCGGTCACCCGCCGTCCCGCCGACGCCGCGCCGGTGCTGTCCTACGACCAGCAGCGGCTCTGGCTCGAGGACCAGCTGCTGCCGAGCGCTGCGTACCACGTGCACGGCCGGCAGCGTCTCGTCGGCGAGCTCGACGTGGCCACGCTCGACGCCTCGCTGCGTGCGATCATGCAGCGGCACGAGGCGCTGCGCTCGCGGTTCCCGGTCTCCGACGGCGCGACGGTGCAGGTCGTCGACGAGCTCGCGCCCGACTGGCACCTGCGCTTCGAGGACCTGAGCGAGCGGCCCGACCGCGACGACGCCGCACGCGCGCTGATGGACGACGACGCGAGCACGCCCTTCCCCCTCGAGCACGGCCCCCTCGTCCGCTGCCTGGTGATCCGGACGAGCCCCACGGAGCACCTGCTGAGCATCACCGCGCACCACATCGTCTGCGACGACTGGTCGGTCGACGTCTTCGTCCGGGAGCTGTCCGCGCTGTACGCGGCCGGCGGCGACCCGCAGCGGGCCGACCTGCCGGAGCTCGAGGTCCAGTACCGCGACTTCGCCGTCTGGCAGCGACGCTGGCTGACCGGCGAGTCGCTGACGCAGCAGGTCGACTACTGGCGCGAGCACCTCGCGGGCGCCCCACCGGCGCTGGCGCTGCCGAGCAGACGGCGGCGCCGCCCGGGCGAGCTGCCCGCCGGCGGCCGGGTCCGGACGACGCTGTCGGAGGCCGACACCCGCGCCCTCGACGCGCTGTGCCGCCAGGCCGATGCGACATCCTTCATGGTCGTGCTCGCAGGCTTCGCGACCGTGCTCGGCCGCTGGTCGGGACAGGAGGACGTCGTGATCGGGGTGCCGATCACGGGACGGTCCGACGCGCGGGTGCAGCGGCTGATCGGGTTCTTCGTCAACACGCTCCCGGTGCGGGTGAGGCTCGGCGGCGACCCGACCTTCGCCGAGCTCCTCGCCCGGGCGCGGTCGGCGGCGCTCGGCGGATATGCGCACGCTGAGGCGCCGCTGGACCTGCTGGTGGGCGAGATCCCGGCGACCCGCGTGCCGTCGCGGACGCCGCTGTTCCAGGTGATCCTCAACGGCGTCGAGACGCCCGAGGTGCGTCCGCTGGCCGGCACGTCCGGGGAGCTGCTGGACACCCCGACCCGGCCCAGCAAGTTTGAGCTGAACCTGAGCACGCGGGCGTGGGGCGGGGCGCTCCAGTTCGACCTCGAGTTCGACGCGAGCCGCTACGAGCAGGAGATGATCGAGCAGCTGCTGGACCAGACGCTCGCCCTGCTGCGGACCGCGGCGAACGACCCCGACCGCCGCCTGTCCGGCTACGTCCTCGGCTCGGCCGGCACGGGAGCCTCGGCGACGGTGCCGGGCGATGCCGGGCAGCGCAGGATGCCGCCCGCCGACCCGAGCGGGGTCGCCGTGGTCGACGGCGACGGCGCGTGGAGCCGCGGCCGCGTCGACACGGCGGCCGATCGCGTCGCGCGGGCGCTGCGTCGGCACCTGCCGATCGATGACCACGGCGGCGGCACCGACCGCGACGAGCCCCGGGTCGTGCTCGCCTGGCGGCCGGTCGCCGTCTGCGCGGCGGCCGTGCTGGGCTGCCTGCTGGCCGGGATCGCGGTGACGCTGGACGACGGCGACGGCGACGGCGACGACGGCCCGGCGGCCGCCGGCCTGGAGGTCTGTGCCGACGCCTCGGGCATCGTGCTGCGCGTCGGCGACGACGTGGTCGAGATCGACCTCGGCGAGGCGACGGCCGACGCGCCGGGTGCGGACGTGCCGACGACTCCGCCGGGTGACTGGGCGGCGCAGCGGTACGGGCTGGACGCCCACGACAGGGTCGGCGTGCTCGGGGGCTCCACCGGATCCGTGATCTGCGCCCTCCGGGCCGCGTCCGCGGCGGGAGCGACGGTGGTGCTGCTCGACCCCGCGCACACCGACGGCCAGGAGGCGTCGGCGACGCCGGACGTCGCGGACCTCACCGTGCTCTTCTCGACGCCGCCCCCGCTGCGGGCCCTGGCGGAGGACTCGCTGCCCACCCTGCGCCACGTCGTCGTCGAGAACGACGGGACGTTCCTCTCGCGCGACGTGGCCGCGCTGCGCCGCTCGGCCCCGTCGGCCGGATGCACCGGCGTCTACCGCATCGGCCCCGACGGCCGGCCCGCGGCCGTGCACGAGGTGCCGAGAGAGTGGAGCGTCGAGACGGCGCCGCTGCGGGTGCCGCTCGGGCACGCGGCGCACGACGGCCTGCGGCTGGTCCGCCGCGGCGAGCAGGACGCGGCCGTCGGCGAGGTCGCCGAGCTCCGCGTGGGCGAGCGCCCGGGTGACGAGATCGGGCGGCGCTGGGTGGACGGGACGGTGGAGCTCGTCGGCGCGATCGATGCCGACCCGGGCGCCGCCACCCTGCAGACCGTGGGCGCGCTGCGCGAGCTGCCCGACGTCGTCGACGCGCTGGTCGTGGAGCTGCCGGACGACGAGGGCGGCACCGAGCTCGTCGCCTACGTCGCCACCGCCGGCGCCGACTTCGACCCCGCGGCGGCTCAGCCGCAACTCGCGGCACGGCTGGTGGACGCGCTGCTGCCGACGCAGCTCGTCGTGCTCGAGCGGCTGCCGCTGACTCCCGCCGGCCGGTACGACCTGGCGGCGCTCCCGCGGCCGGAGCCGAGCGCGACCGCCGACCGCTACGCGCCCCCGCGGACGCCGCTGGAGGAGCAGCTCGTCGAGATCCTCGCGGGCCTCCTCGGCGTGGACCGGGTCGGCATCCACGACAGCTTCTTCGAGCTGGGCGGCTTCTCCCTGCTCGCGACGCAGCTGAACATCCGGATCCGCGAGACCGTCCACGTCGACCTCGCGCTGCGGGACATCTTCGCGTCGGCGACCGTCGAGATGCTCGCGCAGCGGATCGCCGTCCGGCAGGCGCAGCAGGCGCGTGCCGACGACGTCGAGGCACTCTTGAGCGTCCTGGAGTCGCAGGCCGCGCACCACCCCTGAGCGGTCGTCGGGTCAGCCGTCGGTGTCCTCGCGGGACTCGCGGACACGCTGCCGGGCCAGCCGACGGGTGTCCCGCATGCGTCCGGGGCTCTCCCGGCGGCGGGCGGGGTCGCGTTGCGTGCGAGGCGCGGGCCCGGCGCGACCTGTCGTGTCCGCCTCCCCCTCGGGCGCGGCCACGAGCTCAAGAGCGGAGGCGAGCGCCCGCAGGTTCGGGTGCTGGAACAGCCAGAGTGGCTCGACCGGGCGGTCGAGGACGGCGGTGAGCTCGGCGCCGAGGCGCAGCAGCGTGATCGAGGTGAAGCCGGCGTCGAAGAAGTTCGCCGTGGGACCCACCGGGCGACCGAGGACCGACGCCGCGGTGTCGGTGAGCCGGGCGTCGACCGGAGCAGCGGACGCGGCGGCGGCCGTCTGCGGCTTGGTCGCGGCGGTGGGGACCAGGGGCTTGAGGTTCGCCGACAGCCCCAGCCGATCGACGAGGAGGATCTTGGTGGGGACGGCCGGCGGAGCGAGCACGTCGGCGAGGTGGGCCCGCACGGTCGCCTCGTCCACGCTCTCGCCCGAGGCCGAGGGCTGCACCCAGAGCCGAAGCCCCTGGTGGTGCTCGTTGCCGACCAGCTCGGCGACGGCATCGGCGACCCCGTTGCACCCGCGCGCAGCGGCCTCGACCTCGTCGAGGAGCACGCGGTAGGAGTTGACGAGGACCTGCCGGTCGGCTCGTCCGACGAGGTGGAGCAGCCCGGCCCGGTCGCGGTGGGCGAGATCGCCGGTGCGCACGAGCCGATCGGGCTCGGCGACGAACCGGGCGGGACCGTCGGTGAGGTAGCGCGACGCGATCCATGGCGCGCCGACCCAGATCTCGCCCCGTTCCCCGTCGGCGCACGGCTGCCCGTCGGCGGTGAGGAGCTCGATCCGTCGACCCGGAAGCGGACGTCCGAGCGGCACGTGCGGCGACGTGGGGACGAGGTCGTCGGGCTCGAGCCGGTGCGCGACCACCAGCTGCGGGGTCTCGACGCACCCGTAGCCGTTGACGATCACCGCACCCGGTGCCCGCGACCGGATCAGTGCCGCCGTCGCGCTGGTGAGCGGGGCGCCGCCGCAGACCACGACCCGCAGGTCGGGCAGGGGCTGCGCGCCGGGGTCGGCGCCGAGGACGAGCGTGAGCAGCGTCGGGGTCGAGCTGAGGACGCTGACGCGCTCCGTGCGCAGCCAGTGCGCGAGCCGGGTGACGTCGGCCTGCTCGGTCGGTGCGGGCACGTGCAGGCTGGCTCCCGTGCGCAGCGCGAGGCCGAGGTCGCGGAGGGCAGGGTCGTGGGCGGGTCCGCTGAGCAGCGCGATCCGGTCGTGGGCGCCGACCTCGAGCCAGGCGGCCAGGTCGGCGACGGCGGCGTCGGTGACCGCCGTCGGCACCAGCACGGGCAGCGGGTCGGCGGTCGTGCCGGAGGTGAACAGGACGTGCGCGGGCTCGGTCGCGACAGCCGGCTTCGTCGCGCCCTCGGTGAGGGTCCGCAGGGGCCCGTCGTCGTCGGGGAACGCATAGGTGGCGCCGCTGCTCCGGATCGCCGCGTCCCGGCGGGCTCGCGGCCACGCGGCGTCGATCAGGACCGGGACGGCGCCGGCGCGCATGCATGCGAGCAGCCGCTCGAGGTAGAGCCGGTCGCGGCGGGCGGGGAGGGCGACGAGGACGCCGGGTGCGACCGCGGCGCGCAGCCGGTCGGCGCGGTCGGTCACGGCGTCGTCGAGCGTGCGGCGGTCGACGACGCCGTCGGCTGTGACGAGGGCCGCGGCGGCGGGGTGCTCGGCGGCCGCACCGGCGAGGGCCTCCACCGTCGACGCGACCTCCCCGGGGCCGGGCGTCGTGCGGGGCGAGCCGTCCTCGGGCGCCCCCGTCCGCGCTGGAACGAGGTCGGCGAGCCGGCGGTGCGGATCGGCCGCGGCGGCCGAGCACACCTGCAGCAGCTGCTCGGCGAACGCGGCGACGTCGTCGGGCGCCGAGGCTTGCGGGGCGACGACGTGCAGGCGGTAGCCCGTCGGGGGGCGCACGACGTACACGCCGAGGTCAAAGAGCGCCCAGCCGGGCGCGAGGTCGTGCTCGACGCTCGGGTGCTCGCCGAAGCGCGCCGGCGGGGCGGCGCCGGTGAGGTCGTTGAACCACAGGCGGATCAGCGGGCTGCGGCCGCTGCGCGGCAGCTGCAGCCGGCCGAGGATCTCGTCGTAGGTGGGGCTCGCGTGGTCGACGGCGTCGAGGAGGGCCAGCCGCGTGGCGGCGCACGCCTGGAGGACGGTGCGCTCGTCGGCGCCGGGATCGCCGGTCGTGAGCAGCAGCGTGTCGAGCAGGAAGGTGACGGTCCGCTCGTCGGCGGGCCGCGCGGCGCGCGCGCTGGGGACGCCGATCACGCCCGCCTCGCCGCCGGAGCGTGCGGAGAGGACCGCGGTGGCGAGGGTCAGGAAGAGCACGGCCGGCGTGATCCCAGCGGTGCGCAGCATCGCGTCGACCGCGTGACCGACGTGGGGCGGCAGGTCGACGGAGACGGTGCCGGCGCGGTGCTCGTCGTCGCTCGCCGCCGTCGGCGACACCATCGTGCGGGACCGGCCCTCGAGTCGGCCGCGCCACCAGTCGAGGTCGGTGTGCCAGCGCGGGGAGCCGGGGATCGTGGCCTGATGGCGGAGGTGGTCGAGGAGACCGGCCGAGCCCGGCAGGTCCGGCGCGGACCCCGTGCGGCGCGCCGCGTACGCGGTGGCGAGGTCGTCGAGCACGATGTCCGACGCCCGCAGGTCGCTGATCAGGTGGTGCATCACCACGGCGATCCACGAGCGCCCGGTGCTCGGCGACCAGACCAGCCCGCAGCGCCACAGCGGCGCGGCGTCCATCGGGATCGGCTGCTCGGCCACCCGGCGCAGGGCGGCCCCGACCTGGGCGTCGACGTCGGCGTCCGACTCGCCCCGGACGACCTCGATCGTGAGCGGCACCGGCGCCGGCGCGGCGACGACCACCTCGGGCTGCGCGGGAGACGGCTCGTCGACGTGGCAGCGCAGGGCCTCGTGCCGGTCGGCGAGGTCGGCCAGGGCGGAGCGCAGGGGGGCGGGCTGCACCCGACCGTCGACCTCGAGCACGCGGACCACGTTGTAGGCGGGGGAGTCGGGGTGGATCCGGTGCCACGTCCAGATCCGCCGCATCGCCGGCGAGATCGGCGCCGAGCCCGTGCCGCTCGCCGGGTCGCCGTGCGGGTCGGTCCCCGTGCCACCGACCGCGGCCGCGGGACCCGCACCCGGGTCGGCGGCGGGAGAGCTCCGGGCACGCTCGACCAGGTCGACGAGGTCGCCGACGGACCGGTCCTCGCCGAGGAAGGTCGCCAGGCTCAGGGTGGCGCCGAGCTCGGTGCCGATGCGGGCGATGAGCTTGGCGGCGAGGACGGAGTGGCCGCCCGCGCTGAGGAACCGGGCGTCCGGGTCGGTCTCGCCGAGCGTGTCGGTCCAGATGGCCCGCACGCGCTCGGCCAGGGTGCCCTCGGAGTCGGTCACCGGCGTCCCTCGCTTCCGCTGGCCGCCGTCGCCGGGGCCGCGAGCCCGGCCAGTGCCGCCCGGTCCACCTTGCCGTTCGTGGTGAGCGGCAGCTCGCCCACGCACGCGAGATGCGTCGGGACCATGTAGTCCGGGAGCGTCGCTGCGAGCAGCTCGCGCAACGTTTCGACCGGGACCCCCGGCTCGCGGCAGGTGTAGAAGCCGACCAGCGCCAGGCTGCCGACGCGGTCGACGGTGACGACGGCGGCCGACCGGACGTTCGTCGCCGCGGCCATCACGGACTCGATCTCCCCCAGCTCGACGCGGTAGCCGCGGACCTTCACCTGGTGGTCGATCCGGCCGAGCAGCTGCATCTGCCCGTCCGGGAGCCAGCGCCCGCGGTCACCGCTCGCGTACATGCGCTGCCCGGGCCGGAACGGGTCCGGGACGAAGACCTGCGCGGTCTGGACCGGGTCGCCGTGGTACCCGAGCGCCAGCGACGTGCCCGCCGTGTAGATCTGGCCGGCCTCGCCGATCGGCGTGGGCTCGCGATGCTCGTCGAGGATGTAGTAGCGGGTGTTCGCGAGGGGTCGCCCGTACGGGATGCTCGGCCAGTCGGCCTCGACCCTGCCGATCTCGTACCAGCACGACCACACGGCCGTCTCGGTCGCGCCGCCGAGGTTCACGATCCTCAGGTCGGGGAAGACGGCCCGCGTCTCGTCGGGCATCGACAGCGGGATCCAGTCGCCCGCGAGGAACATCAGGCGCAGCGACGAGCTGCGCTCCGGCGGCGCGTCGGCCTCGGTGAGGAAGGGGAGCACCCAGGCGAACATCGGGGGCGCCGAGTTCCACAACGTGATGCCCTCCTCGAGCAGCACGCGCGCCAGCAGCGCGGGCTCGGCGAGCTCGTCCTCGTCGGCGATGCGCAGGGCTCCGCCGGCCGACAGCACGCCGAAGACGTCGTAGATCGAGAGGTCGAAGCAGAACGACACCACCTGCAGCAGCCGGTCGCTCGCCCGGAACGGGAACAGCTCGGAGCAGCTCCACAGCGTGTTCACCAGCGCGCCGTGGCTGACCGCGACCCCCTTGGGGCGGCCGGTGGAGCCGGAGGTGAAGATCACGTACGCGACGTCGCCCGGGGCGAGGGCCCGGGGCGGGTCGACGGCGGGCTGCCGGGCGAGGTGCCATCCGGTGTGCACACGGGGTCCGCGGCCGCCCGCGACGCCGGGCGGGAGGTCCGTCCGGCGCAGCACGGTCGCGCCGACGTCGGGCGCGGCCGCCGCCGCCGCCCAGACGCGGTCCTCCACCGGCGCGGCCGGTCCCGGGACGATCGCAGCGCCGCCTGGACGGACCGCGGCCGCGACGGCCGCGAGCTGTGCCGGCGACGGAGCCGCGGGCAGGACCGCCACGTCGACGGCGGCGGGCGGCAGCTCGCCGACGCGTTCGGGACCGCCGACGACGAGGTCGGCGAAGACGTCGTTCTCGTTCGCCCACCGCGCGGCGGCGTCGACCGCGTCGCCATCCGGCTCGACGGCGGTGAACAGGTCGACGTACGGCCCGACCCGCTCCAGCAGCTCTCCCCTGCCCAGCCCGACCTGCAGCACGGTGCGTGGCCGCTCGGCCAGGACGGCGGCCGCGAGCGCGTCCGGCTCGACCGGCGGGGCGGACGGGTCCGTGCGCGCGGTCGCCTCGGGCGCCATGGACGGGTGCTCGGTGTCCACGTCGAGGAGCACGACGTCGGTGAGGTCGGGACAGGTGGCGGCGAGCTCGTCGAGCAGCGGCGCGTCCTCGCCGAGACCGACGATGCAGCGTGCCCGGGTCGCCCGCATCACGTACACGATCCGCTCGATCGGCCACCGGTGGCCGATCGGCACGAACGCCGCGCCGGCGAGACCGGCCCCCAGGATCGCCACGAGCGAGGCGGCGTGGCGTCTCCCGAGGAACGCGACATTGTCGCCGACGCCGATCCCGTGCTCGTGGAGGAGCCCCGCGAGCCGGGTGGCGAGCGCGTGCAGCTGTCCGTGCGTGTGGACGACGCCGTGCGCATCGACCACGGCTGGTGCGTCCGGCGCTCGCCGCGCCGCCTGGGCGACGAGGTCGACGGCGGTGAGCCCGTCCGGGTAGGCCCGGTCGGTGTCGTACCACTCCGCGGGAGGGCGGGTCGAGGTCATCGGACGAGTCCCGTCGTCGCCGCGGTACGGGCGTGGGCGTGGGCGTCGCGTGCGTGCGCCACCCCGGCCGCCACCGCGGTGCCGAACGCCGCCTCGTCCTCGTGCAGCCCGAGGTGCGGGCCGACGACGCGGCGCTGCAGCGGGCGCACGCAGACGTCGTCCCAGGCCCGCAGCGACGGCTCCGGGACCAGCCAGTCGGAGTCGAAGCCGATGACGCAGGCGGGCACAGGCAGCGGCGGACGTGATCGGTAGCGGAAGCTCTGCACGACGGCGAAGTCCGCGTGCAGCGCCGGCGCGAAGAGCTCGGCCATCCCGGGAACCTCGATCATCTCCGGGGCTGCGAGTCCCATCGACACCGCCTCGCGGAGGAACTCGGGCCCGACGGGGTGACGAGCGAGGGACGGGTGCCCGAGGCCGGTCTGCGGCGCACGGCTCCCGCACACCACGAGCCCGAGCGGCGGGGCACCGGCGTCGACGAGCCGCGCAGCCGCGTCGTACGCGAGCCACCCGCCCATGCTGTAGCCCAGCAGCACGAGTCGCTCCGTCGGCAGCGCGTCGAGCGTCCCGAGCAGCTCGACGACGACGTCGTCCGCGTCGCGCACGCACGGCTCGGCCAGCCGGGTGCCGTGGCCGGGCAGGTCGACGAGCGCCAGCACGCTGTCGTCGGACAGGTACGGGTGCACCGCCCGGAACGCGCGGCCCGATCCGCCGGCGTAGGGGAGCCCGACCACGACGGGTCCGTCCCCGTCCGGGTTGAGCACGTCGCTGAACCACGCCGAGGAGAAGGAGGTCATCCGCGTTCCGTCCGATCGGGGGCCGTCAGGGGGGAGCGGGGCTGCCCGTCGTCATGCACGACGATCCGCAGCTCGCTGGTGTGGGGCTCGCCGCCGGGTCCCGCCATCCAAAGCTCGTCGGGCGCGGGGAGCATCTCGGTGAACGTGATGGTGGCGTCGGGATCGGAGCCGGCGCTGCGCCGCAGGCCGCGCGCGAGGTTGCGCAGCGACAGCGGCGCGTCGCGGTCGACGAGGTACGGCTTCGGCTGATCCGGGGTCCGGGCGAAGACCCAGCGCGGCATGCCCAGCTCGCCGAGCCGCGCGCGCAGCGCGCGGTGGCGGTAGTCGCCCGGGGCATCGGGGAGCTCCGTCACCGGCAGGTGCCAGGCCTCGCGCGCGACGACCACGTCGTCGAGCATCAGGCGCGGGTGGTGCGGCGCCGGGCCACGGAGGCTGAAGCGGTCGGCGACGAGCGCGGTGAGGAACTCTCCGAGCACCTCGACCAGCGGGGCGTGCCAGCCGTCGTCGGGGGAGCGCACCACGAGCCGGTCGCCGTCGCGCTCCACGAGCAGGCCGGCACCGGGGAGCGTCGGGCGCCCCGACGGATGGCCCTCGTCGTCGGTCCACGACCAGTATCGGTAGCGATCGGGCAGGTCGAGCGCGAGGGGGGGATAGGTGCGCGAGGTCACGTCCGGTGACCGGGCGGGGAGGACGGGGACGAAGCGGCCGTCCGGGAAGTCGGCCGCGGTGGCGGCGACCAGCTCGGCGCGGTCGTCGGCCTGGGTGGCGAAGGCGCGATTCTCCAGCGTGTTCACGGCGAGGTGCAGCTCGCCGAGCACCCACTGCGGACGGTCGCCGGGGCGTTCGCGCAGCATCATGTCCGGGCTGTGCTGGCGGGCCGCCCGCCACCGCACCGGGCCGGAGGGGAACAGGAGCCGCACCAGCGGCGTCAGCCTCGCGGTCGTGAGCCGGGACGCATCGGTTGCCGTCGCGAGCAGCTCGGCCCAGCGGGCCCGGAAGTCGGCGGCCACCCGCGAGACGGCGGTGCCGGGCAGCCCGCCGAGGACGTCGCCGGACGCCATCACCAGGTCGCACAGGGCCACCGGTCGTCCGGAGGCCTCCCTCAGCGACGCCTCGCGGGCGGCGAGGTCCCGCTCCACCTCCGCTCCGGTCTCGGCGACGAGCCAGCGCGCCGTGTCCAGCAGGAGCGCGAGCGGCGCGCGCAGGTCGTCGACCAGGTCGGCGCCGATGTCGACGTCGAGGTCGCGCCGGCAGTCCTCGTAGACGATGCAGCGTCCGAGGTCGCGATCGGTCTTGGCGCGCTGGTCGCCGACGCCGGTCAGCGACCGGAACTCCTCCCCCAGACGCTCGAGGGCGTCGCGCAGCGCGACCGGGTCGCCCGCCGAGGCCGCGACCACGGCGGCCGCGTCGTCGATGCGGTCGAGCTCCGCCGCCAGGCCGGCGCGGAGCCTGTCGTCGTCGATCCGTGCGACGTGGCCGCGCAGCACGTCCTCCGGCCGGTCGGTGACCGGGATCGGCAGCCCGACCAGGACGGCTCCCGCCGTCACGAGCCGGTCCAGCGCCTCGGGCGTCCCGCAGGCCGTCAGGAGCTCGCCGACCTGGCGGGGCCGGGCGAGGGCGGCCGCGACCACGGCCTCGTCGGCGTCCAGGGGCTGCGGACGGCGGCGCGGTCGGCGAAGCACACCGCCGTCGAAGGAGCACGCCGGGTGGCGTCGCGCGACCAGGTGCGGACGCAGCTCCGGCCGGGCCGCGAACGTGCGGGCGATCGCGTCGACGGCCCACTGCTCCCGGAACAGGGTGCGGCTCCGGAGCCGGGCGGTGCCGCTGGTGCGGACGTCCTCGTGGTCCTCGCCGAACCGCGCCCATGCGACCGGCCCGAAGAACCCGATGGTCTCGTTCTTCGCGCAGTAACGCTGGGCGAGGAAGGCGACGAGCGCCTCGCGCTGGTCGCGGCGTGAGAGGCGGCCGTCCCCACCGGCGGCGAGGTCCGCGGCGAAGCGGCCCAGCCAGTTCCGCACCAGGGCGGGGTTCTGCCAGGTGACGGCCTCGACGAACGCCGGCTGCCCGACGACGTGACGCACCGCCGCCGCCGAGGTCTCCCGACTGCGCAGGTCCGACTCGTCGTCCGCGGCGTCGGGCACGGCGAACGCCTCGAGCCACGCCATCGGCATGCCCGCGCTGCGCAGCGCGGCGAGCCGCCACAGCGACCAGCCGTCGCGCAGCGCGATCCGGTGGCCGGGCTCGGCGTCGGAGGACGGGCCGTCGAGGGCGAACGCTTGCGCTGCGGCCGTCATCGTCGCAGCCGCTCGTCGATCACGTCGCTGAGCTCGGCGAGGGTGGGGGCCTCGAAGAGGAACCCGACGCTCAGCTCGACCTCGAACCGCTCCCGGATCTGCGACATCAGCTCGATCGCGGTGAGCGAGTTCCCGCCGAGGTCGAAGAAGTCGTCGTCG
Organism: Mumia flava; assembly: GCF_002797495.1. Classification (NCBI taxonomy): domain Bacteria; kingdom Bacillati; phylum Actinomycetota; class Actinomycetes; order Propionibacteriales; family Nocardioidaceae; genus Mumia; species Mumia flava. The sequence goes on along the minus strand of NZ_PGEZ01000002.1, from coordinate 798,481 downwards.
AGCTCGATCCGGTCGTTGCCCAGGGTGTGCGCCCACAGCTCGCGCAGGCGATCCGACGTCGAGCGCGCGGGCTCGGCGGCGGGAGGCGTGGAGGCGGGTGGCGCAGCGGCGGGTGGCGCGGCGGCGGGTGGCGAGGCGGCGGGGGCCGTGACGGCAGGAGCGTCGGCGGCCGGGGCCGCGGGCACCGCAGGCGCCGGCGGAGTGACGGGGCGCGGGACGGCGGGCGCCGCCGGTGACTCCGACCCGCTCAGCGGGACGGGTCGGCCGCCGCGGTGCGGGCGGACGATCACGTTCTCCGGCGTCCGCGACGCCAGCAGGGTCATCAGCATGTCGATCCCGACCTCGGGGTCGATCCCGACGGGCTCGGGGGAGTCGGCCGACGTCGCGTCGAGGCCGTCGGCGAAGGCGTCCCGGTCGACCCGCCGCATCGTGAAGCCCTCGACGGCGACCAGGATGCGGCCGTCGGTCCCGAACACGTCGACGTCTGCCACCAGGTGCCCGGGGCGGACGCCCTGGCTGCGGACGTGGGCGACGACCTCGGCCTGCAGCGGCGCGAAGACCGTGAGCGAGCGGTAGTGGAACGGCACGTACGGCTCGTCGGGGTCGTCGGCCGGGCCCGGGCCGGGGCAGCCGCGCGCGGCGGAGGTGGCCAGGTCGAGCAGGGCCGGGTGAAGCGGGTGCGCGTCGAGGTCGGCGGCGAAGGGTGCTGAGAGCCGCAGGCCGACGAGCCGCTCGTGCTCGCCGTCGCGGACCTCGTGGACCGAGTCCCACCGCGGGCCGAGCGAGAACCTCCCGGGGCCGGGCTCCGTCACCGGCCGGGTCGCCTCCCGCAGCGCTGCGAGGTCGCACGTCGCCGGCTCCGCGGCCCGCCGCCCGACCCCGCCCGTGGCATGCGTGACCCACGGTGCCGTCGTGTCGTGCTCGGGCTGGGAGCGCACCTCGAAGCGATGACGGCCGTCCTCGGCGACGAGGACGACGTCGACGCGTCGCGCCTGGCGTGCGACCAGGGGCGCGACGAAGGCCACGTCGGACAGCACCAGCGCCTGGTCGTCGTCCGAGGGCAGGGTCTGCGCGGCGGCGCGCACGACGAGGTCGAGGGTGGCCGTGCCTGGAAGGACGGGGGTGCCGTCGAGCCGGTGCTCGTCGAGCGCCCACGTGTCCTCCGCGGCGAGGCGGGTGGTCCGGCGGAGCTCGCCGACGCCCGACGCGCCCCCGGGACGGCTCGCCATGCCGACGGTCGTCCAGCTCGGGTAGCCGATGCTCAGCACCCGCTCGGCGGGGAACAGGTCGACGCTCGCGCACCGTTCCAGGACGGCGTTCGCGGCGGCGTAGTCGCCGCTCCCGACGAGCCCGTCGACGGCCGCGCGGCTGGAGAACAGCGCGACCCAGTCGAGCGGGGCCCGGTCCGCGAGCGCCTCGGCGAGGGCGAAGGTGCCGCGCACCTTCGGGCGCAGCACCTCCGCGGCTCGCTGCGGGTCGCGGACCTGGAGGATCCCGTCGCCCGCGACCCCGGCGAGATGGAGGAGACCCCGGACCGGCCCGAGGGTGGCGGCGACGACGTCGAGGGCGCGGCGCACATCGCGCGGATCGCCGACGTCGCAGGAGAGGAGCCGGACCTCCGCACCCCGCGAGGTGGCCTCCGTGACGGCGTCCGCGACCTCGGCGGACCACGTGTCGACGGGCTCGCCGTCCGGGGGGACGCGGCGGCCGAGCAGCGCGATCCTCGGGCGGGTCCCGGTGGCCGCCAGCCCTCTCGCGATCGTGAGGCCGAGGCCGCCCATCCCGCCCGTGAGGACGTACACGCCGCCCGAGCGCAGGATCGACGGACGGCTCGGTGCGACCTGCAGCGGTGTCTCCACCGGCACCCAGCGGTGCCGCCCGCGCAGTGCGACGACGCCGTGCTCGTCGGTGCGGCAGAGCTCCTCACGCAGCTCGTCGACGGGAGTCGTCGCAGAGACGTCGACGACCTTGCACCGCTGCCACGGCAGCTCGGCGGCCAGGGTCCGGACCAGGCCGTGGATGCTCGCCTTCACGGGGTCGACGGCCTCGGCGCCGGACACGTCGACTGCGCCCGACGTGAGTGCGACGAGCTCCGGCGCGCGGCCCGTCGCGCCGGTGCGCAGCCCGTGCTGGACCACCGCGAGCACGTCGAAGAAGCTCGCCTCGAGCTGCTCGTCGACGGTGGCCGTGGAGGCGGGCGACCAGGGGGCGGCAGCGGTGGCGTGCACGATCAGGTCGACGTCCGTGCCGCGGTCGGCCAGCTCGTCGAACACGCGCCGGACGTCGGCCGCGTTGCCGGGCCGGGCGACGAGGTCGGGCCCCTCCTGCCCGGAGGAGGGCGTCGCGCGGACCGGGACCGTGCGCACCTCGGCACGCTCCAGCGCCGCCAGCACGTCGTCGGCGCGAACGTCGTCCGCCGGGAGGAAGACGACGGCCGTCGTGCCGGCGCGGGTGAGGTGCGGCGGGCCGCCGGCCGACGGCAGCCACGAGATCATCGAGAACGGGGTGGCGGGCTCGGCGGCGGCCGCGGGACGGGGCGCGGGAGCGGGCGCCTGTACGACGGGGGCGGCGGTCGACGGGGTCGCCGGGGCCGCCGGCGCGTCGACCCAGTGGCGCGCGCGCTGGTACGGGTATCCCGGGAGCGGGACCCGGTGCCGCAGCGGCGACTGCCCCAGCGCCTCCCACGAGAGGTCGGTCCCGGCCGTCCAGAGTCGTGCCGCGGCGGCCAGCGCCGCCACCACGTCCTCGTCCGGGTCGCCGGCGGCGGTCCCGCTCCGGCGCGGCAGCGTCGGCACGACGTCGACCGAGCCGTCGCGCACGTGTGGGTGGCGGCGGGCGAGGTCGGTGAGCACCTGTCCGGGGCCGACCTCCAGCAGGACGCCGGGCGGCGTCTCCACGAGTGCGTCGAACGCGGTGGCGAACCGCACGGGCTCGGTGAGCTGGTCGAGCCAGAAGGCCGGCTCGACGGCCTCCTCCGCCGAGATCAGCCGGCCGCTGGCGGCCGAGTAGACGGGTAGCGACGGGGGAGCGAGGGACACGCCGTCGAAGGCCTTCCCGAACGCGACAGCGGCGTCGCGGAGCAAGGGGGTGTGGAACGCCCCGGAGGTGGGCAGCCGCGTGCACGCGACGCCGCGATCGGTGAGCTCGGCGGCCACGTCGGCGAGATCGTCGTCGGACCCCGACAGCACGACCTGGTCGTCCCGGTTGATCACGGCGACCGTGACCGTGCCGGCGAGGAGGTCGTCCACGGCATCGGCACCGACAGCGGCGGCCAGCATGCCGCCGCCCGCCGCGTGGTCGCGCATCGCGGCCCCGCGGGCGAGGACGACGGAGGCGGCGTCGTCGGGCTCGAAGATCCCCGCGACGGTCGCGGCGGACAGCTCGCCGAGGCTGTGCCCGAGCAGCGCGGCAGGGCGGACGCCCGCCCGTTGCCACAGGTGCGCCAGGGCGAGCTCGACGGCGAACAGCAGCGGTTGGGCGCGGGCGGTGTCGGTGATGTCGAGCCCGGCGTTCCCGAGCCAGCACTCCCGGAGCCGCAGGTCGGGCGAGTCGAGCCGCTCCAACCACTCGTCGAGGGCGTGTGCGAACACCGGCACCCGGCGGTAGAGGCCCCGGGCCATCGTCACCTGCTGGGAGCCCTGGCCGGGAAACAGCAGACAGACCGATGGCGCGTCGGTCACCGGCTGTCGCGAGACGACGATCCTCTCGCCGTCGTCCTCCCTCAGGGTTGCGGCACCGTCGTGGGCGCTGGTGCACACCGCGGCCGCCCGGACCGAGTGGGTCTGGCGGCCGTGCTGCAGGGTGGCCACCGCGTCGGCGAACGTCGCCTCGCCCTGCTGGACGAACGACTCGGCGAGCTCGGCGCGCACCTCGCGCTCGGCGTCGAGGGTCGGACCCGACCACACCACCAGGCGGGGCTCCTCCTCGTGACGGGACGTGGCCCGCGGCGGCGCTTCCTCCAGCACGACGTGGGCGTTCGCGCCGCCGATCCCCGTCGAGGTCACGGCCGCGCGCCGTGGCCGTTGCGGGTCTCGCGCCCAGGTGGCGAGGCGGTCCTGGATCCGGAACGGGGTGGACGGCAGGTCCAGCCGCGGGTTGGGGGCGCGGACGTTGATGCTCGCCGGCAGCTGTTCGTGCTCCAGCGCGAGCACGGTCTTGATGAAGCCGGCCAGCCCGGCGACCGGGCCCAGGTGCCCGATGTTGCCCTTGACCGACCCGATCGCACAGTTGCCGGCGGGAAGCGGCTCGTCCGCGAGACCGGTGAAGGCATCGGCCAGCGCGCGGACCTCGATCGGGTCGCCGACGACCGTCCCCGTGCCGTGGGTCTCGACGTAAGAGATCTCGCCCGGATCCACGTCGGCGACCGACAGCGCCTCCATGACGACGGCGCGCTGGGCTGCGGCGCTCGGGGCACCGAAGCTCACCTTGTCGGCGCCGTCGTTGTTGACCGCGCTGCCGCGGATCACGGCACGCACGTGGTCGTGGTCCGCGAGCGCGTCGGCCAGCGGCTTCAGCACCACGGCGCACGCCCCTGCACCGAACACGGTGCCGTCGGCGTCGGCGTCGAACGGGCGGCAGTGTCCGCTGCGCGACTGGACCCCCCCGTCGGACCAGAGGTAGCCGTGGCCGAGGGGGAAGTCGATGCTGGCTCCGCCGACGATCGCGGTGTCGCAGTCACCGGTCCGCAGCGACTGGCAGGCCAGGTGCACCGCGACGAGGGTGCTCGAGCACGCGGTCTGCACGGTCACGCTGGGGCCGTGCAGGTCGAGGGTGTACGAGGCCATCGTGGCGATGTAGCCGCCGTGGTTGAGCGTCACCAGACCCGAGAGCGGGAAGCCTGCCGCGTCCGCCTGGGGCCGGAGGTGGTGCTCGTGGTACAGCGGCGCGCCGGAGGACGCGAAGACGCCGGTGCCGGCGCTGATCGTCGTCGGGTCGTAGCCGGCGCTCTCGATCGCCGCGTGGGCGGCCTCGAGGAACAGCCGGATCTGGGGGTCGCACGCCTGTGCCTCGCGAGCCGTCATGCCGAACAGGTCCGCATCGAACCCCGCGGCGTCCTCCACCATGGCGGCCGCCTTCACGTACGCCGGGTCCGCCAGCCGTTCCTCCGGGACGCCGTGGTCTCGCAGCTGCTCGTCGCTCAGCACCGTCACGGACTCCACGCCGCGCGCGAGGTTCATCCAGAACGCGTCGACGTCGGACGCGCCGGGGACGTTCGCCGCGACTCCGACCACCGCGATCGCATCGTCAAGGTCCATTGATGCCTCCTCGGTCGGCGACCTGCGAGGACTCGGACGCTACGGCGCGGCCGAGCGTTGGTCGTGTCGCCGAAAGCGGCGACTTCCGCTGCCTGTGCGACGCGGAGCGGATGAGCAACGACCGTAGAGGTTGCAGGCGGCATCCGCGGAACCGCTTCGCCGCCAGCGATCCGACGCCGAAGTCGATCGCGCGGGCGCCCGAGGCGGCCGCGCGCGCGATGGGCTCGTAGTACGTCAGGTTGAAGTACTCTGCGTGGTCCGGAGCGGCGTAGTCGCGCCCGACCGCACGCACCGTCCAGGTGTCGGCGCAGCGGACCACGGCGGAGAACGCCACGGGCTCACCCTTCCGGTAGCCGACCAGTGCGCGCGTCACGGCGCCCGGTGTCATCGCGAGCATGGTGAGGTAGAACTCCGCGGCGGCCGGGTCCACGGCCTCGCCGTGGCGCCGCTGGGTCTGCGCCAGCAGCGGGGCGAGCGTGACCGCCACCGCCGCCAGCGGTTCGTCGCGGACCTCGGTGCCGCCCTCGGCGAAGGCGAGGCGCTCCTGGCGGACCTGCCACCTGCGCTTGCGGGGGAGGGCGGCGAGATAGCCGGCGAAGTCGTTCCAGTCGATCGGCAGGACGGCCTTCTCCCGTGTGGACGCGGCCGTCGCCTCGGCCTCGATCTCCGCGAGCCAGCGCGCCTGCGTCCGGTCGAGGTCGGGGACCAGGAGGCGGGCACAGCCGGCTGCCGCGGCGATGTCGCGGGCGGCGTCGATCAACGCGTGCGCGGCCAGGGCGGTGCGAGGGGCCGCGAGCCCTGCCCTGAGCATCAGGTGGTTCGCGTAGCCCCCGGCGCCGCCGGCCGAGCACAACGTGGAGAACGGGGAGCTCGTCGCGTCCGCTCCGGCACCGGTGCCGGGGAAGAGGGCGTCCGGATCCAGCGAGGGCTCGAACGGTCGCGGCGACCGGTAGACGGGCAGCAGACCGACGGCGCCGTCGGTCGCGTCGCGTGCCACGACGTAGGAGACGAGGGACCCGCGGCGGCGCTCGAGTACGTGGTGACGCTCCAGCTCACCCAGCCGGTAGACGGGCGCGGCGACACCGAGCTCCTCGAGAAGGTCGACCGTGACCCGCTCGAGTGCCTCGGTGCGCATGCCGCTAGCGCACCTCGCAGGACTGGCGCGGGGTAGTCACCCGAACGGGCGGCATGACGGGGCGGTGCGGCAGCGCGACGATCTGCTCAGGGGTGCCGTCTCGCCGGCGACGGGTCGAGCCCGTCAGTCGGCCTGCTGCCTCAGGCGGCTGCTCGAGCACACCGGTCGACGACCGAACCGCGGTGACGTGCCCACGTGTGATGGTTGACTGCGTAGTCGGAGAGGGAGCCTGATGAGCGTTCACAAGCTCAGCCGTGCGGATGCGCAGCAGATTGCGATCTGCGCGCAGCTCCTGCAGCGCGAACGACCGTCCGAGCTGGTCGACATGGTTCGCCACCTGACCCTCCTTCAGCTGGACCCGACCTCGGCCATCGCCCCGTCGGCTGATCTCGTGTCCTGGAGCAGGCTCGGGAGCGCGTACTCGCCACAAGACCTGCTCCGGGCCCTGGACGACCGCGAGCTCATCGAGGTCGGGTCGACGATCCGCCCCGCGGAGGACGTGGCCCTGTACCGGGCCGAGATGCTGTGCTTGCGTGACCGGCCGCCCGTCGCCGACTGGGAGAAGCGGTTCCGCGCCTGGCTCCACGCCAACGACGCATGCCGGCAGGACATCCTCGAGCGACTGGCGACGAACGGCCCGCTGCCGTCACGCGACATCCCGGACACCTGCGTCGTTCCGTGGAAGTCCACCGGCTGGACGAACGACCAGAACGTCATCCGCCTGCTCGGGATCATGGCGGAGCTGGGGGAGGTGGCGATCGCGGGCCGGCGGGGCCGCGATCGGCTGTGGGACCTGGCCGGCCGGGTGTATCCGGACGATCCCATCCCGGCCGAGGAGGAGGCGGCGCGCTCGCGCAACGAGCGGCGGCTGCGTTCCCTGGGGATCGCGCGCACCAAGTCGACGAAGGTGCCGGTCGAGCCCTACGACGTCGGTGAGGCAGGCGAGGCAGCCGTCGTGGAGGGGGTCAAGGGCGAGTGGCGCGTCGACCCGGTCTATCTCGGGCGCTCGTTCGAGGGGCGCGCCGCTCTGCTGTCACCGTTCGACCGGCTGATCCACGACCGCAAGCGGGCTACCGAGCTGTTCGACTTCGAGTACGGCCTCGAGATGTACAAGCCCGCCGCGAAGCGTCGGTGGGGCTACTTCGCCCTCCCGATCCTGTTCGACGACCGCCTGGTCGGGAAGCTCGACGCGGTCGCGGACCAGAAGGCAGGGGTGTTGCGTGTCAACGCTGTGCACGAGGACGAGGCGTTCACCGACGCGATGGCGGCGGCGGTCGATGCGGAGGTCGACGCGCTGGGGGCGTGGCTGGCGCTGCCCGTCGTACGGTCCTGAGCCATCCCGTGCCGTCGGCTGCGGCACGGACGACGACGGCACGGACGACGACGGAGGGAGACACGTGAGCGATCCACGTGAGGGCTGTCTCGACCCGACTCATCCCCACGTGTGGGCGGTGAGCGACCTGCACGTCGGGCACGAGGCGAACCAGCGCGTCGTCGACTCGCTGAGAGCGCAGCACCCGGGCGACTGGCTGCTCGTGGCCGGTGACGTGTCCGAGTCGCCGTCACGCACCCAGGAGGTGCTGGCAGGTCTCCGTCGACGGTTCGACCGGGTGATCTGGGCTCCTGGCAACCATGAGCTCTGGACGCATCCGCACGACGAGGACCAGAGTCGTGGGGTGGCGCGCTACGAGAGCCTCGTGCGCAGGTGCCGGGCGATCGATGTGCTGACGCCCGAGGACGAGTACGCGACGTGGCGGGGCCCGGCGCACGATCTCGTGGTCGCCCCGGTCCACCTGCTGTACGACTACTCCTTCCGGGACCCTGCGGTCGATCTGGACACCGCGCTCCGCGCGGCGTGGGACGCGGGGCACGTCTTCACCGACGAGCTCCTGCTGCACCCCGACCCCTACCCGACACGTCAGGCGTGGTGCCGCGCTCGTGTCGAGCTGACGGAGAAGCGGCTGGCCGAGGTCGGCCCGGGCGTACGGCTGGTCGTGGTCGGCCACTACCCCCTCATCGAGGAGCCGGCGCGCCGGATGTTCTCGCCCCACCTCCCGATGTGGTGCGGAACCCGCCTCACCTCTGACTGGCACCAGCGTTTCCCCATCCACACCATCGTCCACGGGCACCTGCACATGCCGCGGTCTTCGGTCTACGACGGTGTGGCCGTCGAAGAGGTGTCCCTGGGCTACCCCCGGGAGTGGCGCGCCCGCGGACGACCCTTCGTGGCGCGGTCGATCGTGTGCGGAGCCGTCGGCGATCCCGCGGAGGTCGCGTCGCCGGGTTCGTGAGCGCCCGGCCGCCCGAGGTGGGTCTCGTCGGGGGGGACCTCAGGCTCGGCCGACGGACGTGAGGGCGGTCGAGATCGCGCCGGCGAGGCGCTCGGCCGCCTCCGGGCCGGCCTCCGCGACGAACATCGACGGCTCGGTCAGCTCGAGCTCCAGCACCTGCGGCGACCCGTCGGGCCCGGTGACGACGTCCACCCGTGCGTACAGCAGGTCGAGCCCGCCGCCGAGCGTCTTGCGCGCCGCGCGCAGCGCCTTCTCGGCGACCTTCGTCTGGGTGGGGCTCGCAGCGCTGGTGGTGATCCGCTTCCGGGCCTCCCGTTCGGCAGGGACGCCCTCGCCCGGCGCCAGCAGGGGCGACTTGTTCATCGTGTGCGAGAGCGTGCCCCCGACGTACAGCAGGGCGGTCTCGCCCTCGGCGTCGACGGCCTCGACGTACGGCTGCAGCATCGTGGGGCGACCGGCAGCCAGCAGCTCGCGGCTGTGCGCGACGGCGTCATCGATGCTGCTCCACCGGCCGGTGTCGCGCGAGCCGGCCGAGATCGTCGGCTTCACCACCCACTCCTGCTCGTCGACGGAGACACCGAGGTGGTCGGCCAGCGCCTCGACGGTGGCGGAGTCGTCGACGTCCCACGCCGTCGGGACGACCGGGCACTCGTACTGGTCGAGGTCGCGCAGGTAGGTCTTGTCGGTGTTCCAGGCGAGCACGTCGGCGCGGTTGCGCAGTCGCGGGACGGCTCGCGCCCAGGCCAGGAACTCGTCGCGCCGCGCGGTGTAGTCCCACGTCGTGCGGACCACGGTGAGCGCGTAGCGGTGCCAGTCGACGCTCTCGTCGTCCCAGGTCTCGACACTCGCCTCGTGGCCGAGTCCGGCGAGCGCCTCGGCGAGCAGCTTCACCTCGGGGTGGTCGTGCAGGTCGGCGGAGCTGGCGAGCGCGATCAGGGCCACGGGCTTCCTCTCGTCGGTGGGCAGCCCGTCCACGCTACGGCATCGCCCTGTCAGTTCCCTGGAAGGTCCGCGAGCCGGTCGCGAGCCGGTCGCGCCCCGGTCGCGCCCCGCGCCGACCCCGCACGTTGCCAGCGCGTTGACACCGTGCGGGCCGCTCCCTAGCGTCCGAGAGGTCCGATGAGTTCGGGTGCCGCGCCCGGTCTGATGAGGACGAGACTCTTCGACGGATGGAGCTGGGGGACTGCGATGGAGACGATGCTGCTCATCGGCACGCGCAAGGGGATGTGGATCGGGCGGTCGCCCGACCGTCGGGAGTGGACGCTGACGGGCCCGCACTTCCCGATGACGGCGGTCTACGCGGCCTGCATCGACACGCGCGAGCCGGGGCCGCGGCTGCTCGCCGGCACGATGAACGAGCACTTCGGGCCCCAGGTCAGCTGGTCCGACGACCTGGGGGAGACGTGGTCGTCGACGCCCGAGGGCGGGATCCGGTTCCCCGAGGACACGGAGACGGCGCTGGAGCAGGTCTGGCAGCTGACCCCGGGCACGGAGCCGGGCGTGGTGTGGGCCGGGACCCAGCCCTCGGCACTGTTCCGCTCCGACGACCGCGGCGAGACGTACGAGATCGTGCGGGCGCTGTGGGACCACCCGCACCGGCCGGAGTGGGGCGCGGGGTACGGCGGGCAGGCGATCCACACGATCGTGCCGGATCCCAAGGACCCCGACGCGATGCTGGTCGCGATGTCGACCGGCGGGGTCTACCGGACCGCCGACGCCGGTGCGAGCTGGGCGCCGAGCAACAAGGGGATCAAGGCGTACTTCTTCCCCGACCCGTGGCCCGAGTTCGGCCAGTGCGTGCACAAGGTCGCGGCGCACCCGGACAAGCCCGAGCGGTTCTACGCCCAGAATCACCACGGCGTCTACCGCTCCGACGACGGGGGCGACACGTGGACGTCGATCGCGGACGGGCTGCCGAGCGACTTCGGGTTCCCGATCGTGGTGCACCCGTCGAACCCGGACACCGTCTACGTCTTCCCGCTCGTCGCGGACTCCGACCGGATGCCCCCGGACGCGAAGGCCCGGGTCTGGCGCTCCGACGACGCCGGCGAGACCTGGCGCGAGCTGTCGGACGGACTGCCCGAGCCGTTCTACGCGGCGGTGATGCGCGACGCGTTCCGCGCCGACGACGGCCCGGCGCACGGACTGCCGGCAGGGCTCTACCTCGGCGCCCGCGACGGCACGGTCTACGCGAGCGCGGATGAAGGGGCGACCTGGTCGCAGGTCGCGAGCCACCTGCCGGACGTGATGAGCGTACGGGCGGCTGTGCTGCCCTGATCCGGGCTGTCTCACGCAGCATCAGGGCCTGGCCCTGGATCACGAAAGATCAAGTTCCCCAACTTGATTCGCTGGAATCAGGCTCTTGAACTTGTTATCGTACGAGCGTGTTCGTGATGACGCTCGATCAGCGGCGCAGCCGGCGGGAGCCGGATGCGGTGCCGGACCTGCTCGCGGCGCTCGCCGACGACGGCCTCCGTACGGTCCTGCCCTTCGACCGCACCGCCGGCGACGAGGTGCAGGGGCTGCTCGACGACCCTGCCGCGGTCCTCGACGTCGTCGTCCGCGCTCTCCGTACGGGTCGGTGGTCGATCGGGATCGGGGTCGGCCCGACCGAGGAGCCGCTCCCCGACGTGGTCCGCGCCGGCCGCGGCCCCGCGTACGTCGATGCCCGTGACGCGGTCGAGGCTGCGAAGCGTGCCGCGCACCCCGTCTGCGTCCGCGCCACCGAGGCGCCGGAGGCGGCCGAGGATGCGGAGACCGCGCTGTGGCTGCTCGCGGCCGTGCTCGAGCGCCGCAGCGACGCGGGGTGGGAGGCGGTCGACGTCCGCGCGGTGCACCCGACCCAGGCTGCGGCCGCCGAGGCGCTGGGCATCTCCGCGCAGGCGATGTCGCAGCGGCTCGATGTCGCGGGGTGGACCGACGAGGGCCGAGGCCGTAGTCTCGCCGGACGCTTGCTCGCCCGCGCCGACCGTCCGGAGGAGGGGCCGCGATGACCGCGCTCGTGATCGTCGTGCTGGCCGCCTGTCTCGCGCTCCCGGGGTGGGCGTTCGTCCGCGACCCGCGCGGGGTGCGGCTGGTCGGGGGCGCGCTGACCGTGGCGTGGGCCGCGGCGATCGTGGCGACGCTGTTCGACGGTCGGGTCGATGGTGAGACGACCCAGGACGTGCTGGTGCTGTTCGCGCTGCTGCTGGCCGTCGCGGGCGGTGCGGTCGTCACGGCGGCCGCGTTCCTCGTGATCGACCAGGGCCGTACGGAGGTCGGCGGGGAGCCGCCTCGGATCCAGGCGGCGGGGCAGGTGCTGCGCGGCGGCGCGTGGATCGGGGCGCTGGAGCGGTTCGCGGTGTTCGGCGCCCTGGCCGCCCGGTGGCCCGAGGGGGTCGCGATCGTCCTCGCGGTCAAGGGGCTCGGCCGCTACCCGGAGCTCCGTACGGGCGCGTCCGCCGGCACCGCCGAGCGGTTCATCATCGGCACCATGGTCAGCGTGATCTGGGCCTCCGGCTGCGTCTACGTCGCGCTCGCCCCGTACGTGCTCCCCCTCACCGCTCTGTGACACCGGCCCCGATTCCGTCGCGGCGGAACGGGCGTGGCGTCACGAACCGCGGAAGGGGTACGGGGTGGCGTCCGCATCGTGACATGGGTGGCCGGAGGATGAGATCACGTTGCGCGGTCGTAGTCTTGTATGCATGGCGTCCGAGACCCCCGACATCAAGCCCCGCAGCCGCGACGTGACCGACGGACTCGAGAAGGCGGCCGCACGCGGCATGCTCCGGGCCGTCGGCATGGGCGACGACGACTGGGAGAAGCCGCAGATCGGCGTCGCGTCGAGCTGGAACGAGATCACCCCGTGCAACCTGCCGCTCGACCGGCTCGCGGACGCGGTCAAGAACGGCGTGCACGCGGCCGGCGGCTACCCGCTCGAGTTCGGCACGATCTCGGTCTCCGACGGCATCTCGATGGGCCACGAGGGGATGCACTACTCGCTGGTCTCGCGCGAGGTGATCGCCGACTCCGTCGAGGTCGTGATGCAGGCCGAGCGGCTCGACGGCTCCGTCACCCTCGCCGGGTGCGACAAGTCGCTGCCCGGCATGCTGATGGCGGCCGCGCGGCTCGACCTCGCCAGCGTCTTCCTGTACGCGGGGTCGATCATGCCGGGCCAGGTCGACGGCAAGGACGTCACGATCATCGACGCGTTCGAGGCCGTCGGTGCCTGCCTGCGCGGTCTGATCACCCGCGAGGAGGTCGACCGCGTGGAGCGGGCGATCTGCCCGGGCGAGGGCGCCTGCGGCGGCATGTACACCGCCAACACCATGGCCGCCGTCGCCGAGGCGCTCGGCATGTCGCTGCCGGGCTCGGCCGCCCCGCCGGCGGTCGACCGGCGCCGCGACGGGTTCGCGCACCGCTCCGGGGAGGCGGTCGTCGGGCTCCTCCGCCAGGGCATCACCGCCCGCCAGATCATGACCCGCGAGGCGTTCGAGAACGCCATCGCCGTCGTGATGGCGCTCGGCGGCTCGACGAACGCGGTGCTCCACCTGCTCGCGATCGCGCGCGAGGCCGAGGTCGACCTGAGTCTCGACGACTTCAACCGGATCGGCGACAAGGTCCCGCACCTCGGCGACCTCAAGCCGTTCGGCCGCTACGTGATGAACGACGTCGACAAGGTCGGCGGCATCCCGGTCATCATGAAGGCGCTGCTCGATGCCGGCCTGATGCACGGCGACACGCTCACGGTCACCGGCAAGACGATGGCCGAGAACCTCGACGAGCTGGTCACGACCACGGTCGACGGCGACGTGATCCGCAAGCTCGAGAACCCGATCCACGCCACCGGCGGCCTCACGATCCTGCGCGGCACGCTCGCACCGGAGGGCGCGGTCGTGAAGAGCGCCGGGTTCGACTCCGACGTCTTCTCCGGGACCGCGCGCGTCTTCGACGGCGAGCAGGCCGCGATGGAGGCGCTGGCCGACGGCACGATCACCGGCGGCGACGTCGTCGTGATCCGCTACGAGGGCCCGAAGGGCGGCCCGGGGATGCGCGAGATGCTCGCGATCACCGGTGCGATCAAGGGGGCCGGCCTCGGCAAGGACGTCCTGCTGCTCACCGACGGACGCTTCTCCGGCGGCACCACCGGCCTGTGCGTCGGCCACGTGGCGCCCGAGGCGGTCGACGGCGGCCCGATCGCGTTCGTCGAGGACGGCGACCCGATCACGCTCGACGTCGCGAACCGCCGTCTCGACGTCGACATCGACGACGCCGAGCTCGAGCGCCGCCGTACGGGCTGGTCGCCGACGCTGCCCGACGTGCCGCCGCGCGGCGTGCTCGCCAAGTACTCCCGGCTCGTCGGCTCCGCGGCCGACGGGGCCGTGCTGGGCTGACCTGCGATGGGGGAGGCCGCCGTGATGTGGGACGGCGGTCTCGACATGCGAGATGGAGACGGCGCTGGCTTGACCGGGGTCGGGGCGTCGGCGACCCTGGTTCCGTGCGCAACATCATTCTCGTACGTCACTGACGCGCGACCGGCCACCGGTCACGCGTCGCCCCTCGAATGCCCGCCCGGGCCGAGGGGTTTTTTGTTGCCCACGACCATCACCACGAGCAGCGGCACAACGAGCAGCGGCGAGGATGCCGAAGCCGGAAGGGAAAGCGATGAGTGAGCAGATCACCGGGGCCCAGTCTCTGATCCGTGCCCTGGAGCACGCCGGGGTCGAGGTCGTCTTCGGCATTCCCGGTGGCGCCGTCCTTCCGGCGTACGACCCGCTCTTCGACTCCGAGCAGATCCGCCACATCCTCGTCCGGCACGAGCAGGGCGCGGGCCACGCCGCCCAGGGGTACGCGGTGGCGACCGGCCGCGTCGGCGTCTGCATGGCGACCTCCGGCCCCGGCGCGACGAACCTCGTCACCGCGATCGCCGACGCGCACATGGACTCGGTCCCGATCGTCGCGGTCACCGGTCAGGTCACCAGCGCCTCGATCGGCACCGACGCCTTCCAGGAGGCGGACATCCGCGGCATCACGATGCCGATCACCAAGCACTCGTACCTCATCACCGACCCGGCCGAGATCCCGCGGGCCGTCGCCGAGGCGTTCCACATCGCCTCCACCGGCCGCCCGGGCCCGGTGCTCGTCGACATCTCCAAGGACGCGCTCCAGAGCATGACGGAGTTCGCGTGGCCGGCCGAGCTGTCGCTGCCGGGCTACCGTCCGACGACGAAGCCGCACGGCAAGCAGGTCCGCGAGGCCGCGCGGCTGATCGCGGCCGCCAAGCGGCCCGTGCTGTACGTCGGGGGCGGCGTTGTCAAAGCGAACGCCTCGGCCGAGCTCAAGGTGCTCGCCGAGATGACCGGCATCCCGGTCGTCACCACGCTGATGGCGCGCGGTGCGTTCCCCGACAGCCACGACCTGCACCTCGGCATGCCCGGCATGCACGGCACCGTGGCCGCGGTCGGCGCGCTCCAGAAGAGCGACCTGCTGATCTCGCTCGGCGCACGCTTCGACGACCGGGTGACCGGCGAGCTGTCGTCGTTCGCCCCGGGCGCCAAGGTCATCCACGCCGACATCGACCCGGCCGAGATCTCCAAGAACCGCGTCGCCGACGTCCCGATCGTGGGCGACTGCCGCGAGGTGATCGCCGACCTCGTCGTCGCGCTGCAGGTCGAGTACGCCGACAACCCCGCCGACTACGCGTCCTGGCGCACGTACACGACCGGGATCCGCGAGCGCTACCCGCTCGGCTACGAGCCGGCCGAGGACGGCGGCCTCGCGCCGCAGCAGGTGATCGAGCGGATCAGCGCGCTGTCGGGGCCCGAGGTGACCTTCACCGCCGGCGTCGGTCAGCACCAGATGTGGGCCGCGAACTTCCTCGACCACGAGCGCCCGGCCCGCTGGATCAACTCCGGCGGCATGGGCACGATGGGCTTCTCCGTGCCCGCCGCGATGGGCGCCCAGGTCGCGCGACCCGGCGAGCCGGTCTGGGCGATCGACGGCGACGGCTGCTTCCAGATGACCAACCAGGAGCTGGCCACCTGCGCCCTCGAGGGGATCCCGATCAAGGTCGCGGTCATCAACAACTCCTCGCTCGGGATGGTCCGGCAGTGGCAGACGCTGTTCTACGGCGGCCGCTACTCCAACACCGACCTCCAGACCGGTCCCGACGCCGCCCGGATCCCGGACTTCGTCAAGCTCGCCGACGCGTACGGGTGCGTGGGCCTGCGCTGCGAGCGCGCCGAGGACCTCGACGCGGTGATCGAGAAGGCGATGTCCATCAACGACGTCCCCGTCGTGATCGACTTCGTCGTCCACCGCGACGCGATGGTGTGGCCGATGGTCGCCGCCGGCGTCAGCAACGACATGATCCAGATCGCGCGCGACATGGCGCCCGACTTCGGAGAGGAAGAGCTGTGAGCACCCACACCCTGTCCGTCCTGGTCGAGAACACCCCCGGTGTGCTGGCTCGTGTGTCGAGCCTGTTCATGCGGCGCGGGTTCAACATCGAGTCGCTGGCGGTCGGCCCCACCGAGTATCCGGAGATCTCCCGGATGACGATCGTGGTCAACGTCGACGAGCTCCCGCTCGAGCAGGTCACCAAGCAGCTCAACAAGCTCGTCCAGGTCCTCAAGATCGTCGAGCTCGAGCCGGAGTCGGCCGTCGAGCGCGAGCTGATGCTGATCAAGGTCCGGGCCGACTCCCAGACCCGTGGACAGGTCCTCGAGACCGTCCAGCTGTTCCGCGCCAAGGTCGTCGACGTCGCGCCCGACGCCGTGACGATCGAGGCGACCGGCGACCCGGGCAAGCTCGCGGCGATGCTGCGGGTGCTCGAGCCGTTCGGCATCCGCGAGATCGCGCAGTCCGGACGCGTGGCGATCGGCCGTGGTGGCCGCTCGATCACCGACCGGGCCCTGCGTTCGGTCACGCCGTCGTCGACCCAGACCGCCTGAGCCGACGCACCCCGCCGTACCGGCCTGTCCGGTCCGGCACCCGAAGACCCACCGGCACAACGAGAAGGAGCCAACCCGTGCCTGAGCTGTACTACGACGACGACGCCGACCTGAGCGTCATCCAAGGCCGGAGCGTGGCCGTGCTGGGCTACGGCAGCCAGGGCCACGCCCACGCGCTGTCGCTGCGTGACTCCGGCGTCGACGTCCGCGTCGGCCTGCCGGAGGGATCGAAGAGCCGCGACAAGGCCGAGGCCGAGGGTCTGCGGGTCCTCACCCCGGCCGAGGCCGCCGCCGAGGCCGACGTGATCGTCATCCTGGCGCCGGACCACGTCCAGCGGAACCTCTACTCCGAGTCGGTCGAGCCGAACCTCAACGACGGCGACGCGCTGATCTTCGGACACGGCTTCAACATCCGCTTCGGCTACATCAAGCCCCCGGCCGGTGTCGACGTCGGCATGATCGCCCCGAAGGGCCCGGGCCACCTGGTCCGTCGCGAGTACGTCGAGGGCCGTGGCGTCCCGGTGCTCGTGGCCGTCGAGCAGGACGCGACCGGCAACGCCTGGCCGCTCGTCCTCTCGTACGCGAAGGGGATCGGCGGTCTGCGTGCCGGCGGCATCAAGACCACGTTCACCGAGGAGACCGAGACCGATCTCTTCGGCGAGCAGGCCGTGCTCTGCGGCGGCATGTCGGCGCTGGTCCAGGCCGGCTTCGAGACGCTGACCGAGGCCGGCTACCAGCCCGAGGTCGCGTACTTCGAGTGCCTCCACGAGCTCAAGCTGATCGTCGACCTGATGTACGAGGGCGGCATCGCCAAGCAGCGCTGGTCGGTCTCCGACACCGCCGAGTACGGCGACTACGTGTCGGGCCCGCGGGTCATCGACAGCCGCGTCAAGGACACCATGAAGGACGTCCTCGACGACATCAAGAGCGGCGCGTTCGCTGAGCGCTTCATCGCCGATCAGGACGCCGGTGCGCCGGAGTTCAAGAAGTTCCGCGAGGAGAGCGAGCAGCACCCGATCGAGGCCACCGGCCGCGAGCTGCGTCAGCTCATGGCGTGGGTGAAGAGCACCGACGACGACTACACGGAGGGCACCGCCGCCCGCTGACGCGACGCGGCTCCGTACCTCCTCGACGGCCCGGGCACCCCTGCGTACGGCAGGTGCCCGGGCCGCCGTACGTCCCGACCGCGATTCGTCGAGTTGCGGTCGGATCTGCGCCTGCGATTCGCGCCGGAACTCGACGAATCGCGGTCGCATGGGTGGGCTGGGTACGGGGTGGTGCGGGCGGTAGGGTGGGCGGCGAAGTCGATGGCCGGGGTGCCCGCAGGGCTGAGAACACACCCGCCGAACCTGATCCGGGTCATGCCGGCGAGAGGGAGCCACTGATGCTCGAACCATCCACCGTCGCCCACGTCCACACGCGTCTGCGCGAGACGTCACCGCTGGTGCAGGTCATCACGAACTACGTGTCGATGGACATCGCGGCCAACCTGCTGAACGCCGCCGGCGCCTCGCCGGCGATGGTCCACGACGCGCACGAGTCCGGCGAGTTCGCCCGGATCGCCGGCGCCGTGGTGGCCAACATCGGCACGCTGTCGGACCCGTGGGTCGACGGCATGCTCGCCGCGGTCGCGCAGGCCGAGGCCGACGGGACGCCGTGGATCCTCGACCCGGTCGCGGTCGGCGCCACCACCTTCCGTCGCGACACGGTCGACCGGCTGCTCGAGCACAACCCCGCGGTGATCCGCGGCAACGCCAGCGAGATCCTGGCGATCGCCACCTCGGCCGGTGCCGGACGCGGCGTGGACGCCGACGCGGCGGTCGAGGACGTACGGTCCGACGCGGAGGCGCTCGCGTCCAAGCTTGGCACGGTGGTCGCGATGACGGGCGCCACCGACCTCGTCACCGACGGCACCCGTTCGGTCACGATCACCGGCGGTGACCCGAGGGCGCCGATGATCACCGCGCTGGGCTGCTCGGCGAGCGCGCTGGTCGCCGCGTGCTGCGCGGTCCACGACGACGCGCTGGAGGCGTCCGCGTCGGCGCTCGCGATCCTGTCGGCCGCCGTCGAGAAGGCCGGCGAGAAGGCCGAGGGGCCCGGCTCGCTGCGCTGGCGGCTGCTGGACGCCCTGTCGACGCTGAGCGCCGACGAGGCCGCCGCGGTCGCGGCCCGCTGAGCCGCGCGATGGACCTGCGGCTCTACCTGGTCTCGGGCGACGTCCCGCTAGGCTCGGACCTGATCGACGTGCTGGAGCAGGCTGCGCTGGGCGGTGCGGCGACGATCCAGCTCCGGCTCAAGGGCGCATCGCCCGCCGAGCGCGTACGGCGGGCCGCTGAGGCGGCCGAGCGGCTCGCTCCGATCGGCACCACGTTCGTGGTCAACGACGACATCGACGCCGCGCTGGCGGTCGAGGGCGCCGGGCTGCACGTCGGCCCGGACGACCTGCACCCGGCGGCCGCCCGTGAAGCGCTCGGCCCCGACCGCGTGATCGGTTGGTCGTTGCACGACCTCGCGCAGCTCGACGACGCCGAGGCGCTCGCCGCGTCCGACTACCTCGCGGTGAGCCCGGTCTGGCCGACGCCGACAAAGCCCGACACCACCGCGCCGTGGGGGCTCGACGGCGTCCGCCGATTGCGCGACGCCGTACCGCCCGAGGTGCCGCTGCTCGCGATCGGCGGCATCGACGCGACCAACGCCGCGTCGGTGATCGACGCCGGTGCCGACGGGATCTGCGTGGTGTCGGCGATCTGCGCCGCCCCCGACCCGTACGGCGCCGCGATCGGGCTGCGCCGGGTCGTGGATGCCGCGCTGGACGAGAGGAGCATGCGATGACCAGCGTGCCCGTGATGCTGTCGATCGCCGGCTCCGACCCGTCGGGCGGAGCCGGGATCCAGGCCGACCTCAAGACCGCCACGGCGCTCGGGGTGTACGGCGCAGCGGCGCTGACCGCGCTCACCGTCCAGAACACCCGGGGCGTGACCGGGATCCACGGTGTCCCGCCGGCGTTCGTGGCCGACCAGGTCCGCGCGGTGCTGGACGACCTCGAGGTCGGCGCGATCAAGATCGGCATGCTCGGCACGGCCGACGTCGTCGACGCGGTCGCCGAGGTCCTCGCCGGCACCGACGTCCCCGTCGTGCTCGACCCGGTGATGGTGGCGACGTCGGGGGACCGGCTCGTGCCGGAGGACGCGGTCGAGGCGATCCGCGACCGGCTCGTGCCGAGGGCCACGGTCGTCACCCCGAACGTCCCCGAGGCCGCGGTGCTCGCCGGGGTCGCGCCGGCGCGGAGCGTCGACGACCTGGGCGCGGCCTCCCGGGCGCTGCGCGAGGCCGGTGCCGCAGCGGCACTGGTCAAGGGCGGCCACCTCGGCGGTCCCGAGAGCGTCGACGTGCTCGCCGACACCGCGGGCGTGCGGGCGTACGCGTCGCCGCGGGTCGCGACCCGCAACACCCACGGCACCGGCTGCACGCTGTCGTCGGCGATCGCGTCCGGGATCGCCTCGGGCCTCGCGCTGCGCGACGCCGTCGGGGCCGCCAAGGACTACCTGGACGGCGCGCTGGACGCCGGCGCCGACCTCGAGATCGGGCACGGGCACGGGCCCGTCGACCACCTCTGGAGGACACGATGAGCTTCTCGGCCGACGCCTGGGACGAGGTCGCGGACTGGTACGACGCGATCCTCGCCCACCCGTTCGTCAGCGGGCTGGCCGACGGGACGCTGCCGACCGAGGTCTACACGCGCTACCTGCTCGACGACGCGCACTACCTCGCGTCGTACGCCGGGACGCTGGCGATGCTGTCGGCCCGCGCCGGCGAACCCGCACTCGCGGCGGACCTGGCCCGCGCCGCCGCGGAGGCCGTCGACGCCGAACGGCTGCTGCACCAGCAGTTCCTCGCACCGCTCGGGATCGATCCCGACTCGCCCGACGCTGCGGAGCCGACGCCGACCTGTCGCGCCTACGTGGGCACGCTCCAGACCGACGCGGCGTACGCGCCGGTGGAGGTCGGTCTCGCCGGCGTCCTGCCGTGCTTCCGGGTCTACCTCGAGGTCGGACGCGCCATCGCTGCGCGCGCCGCCGACCCCGACCACCCGTACCGCGCGTGGATCGACACCTACTCCGACCCCGCGTTCGACGCGGCGGTCACGCGGGTGGAGGACTGGACCGACAAGCTCGCGGCCGCGGCGGCCCCGGGGCGGCGCGCGGAGATGCTCGCGGCGTACGTCCGGGCGACGCGGTTCGAGTGGATGTTCTGGGACGCGTCCTGGCGCGGGGAGACCTGGCCGGAGGCCGGCGGAGCTGCCTGACGATCGGCGTCCAGGTTCGCCGTACGGAACGTGCCTGCGTTCGGTCCACGACCACGGACGTGCCTGCGTTCCGTACCGCAGGCCGGTCGCGCTGCAGGCATCTGCGTCGCCGGTGGGACGCGGCGGGCGGACGTGCCTGCGTTGGAACCGCCTGCGGCTGCGGAACGCAGGCGCCTGCGTCCAGGAGTATCGACCGCAGGCGCGTACGTCGGGACGTGCCGCGCCGGTCGGCTCGGCTCAGACCGAGTCGGACGTCGAGTCGGCGCGCCGCAGCTCGGACTGCGAGAGGACGTTGACCGTCAAGCCGTGCTGCCACGCCTCGTGACGGAGGAACCCCACGACGGAGTCCACGGACCCCTTCGATGCGATCGGCAGATCCCACGCTTCGGCACTCCCGCGGCCCCGGGTGCGTACGTAGACCCAGCCGAACTCGGGCGCGCCCCACAGCAGATCGAGGAGCTGGAAGACCCCGATGTTCGGAAGGATCACGGCGACGTAGTCGACCTCGGTCCAGGTGACCGAAGCGAGCTCCTTGCCGGTGCGGTCCCGCATGCCGAGGGCGGTCACGCTCGAGACGAGCTCGCGGCCCCCGAACCGCGTGTGCCAGTGCCGCACGCGGAGCGCGGTCGCGACCACCACGACGACGACGCCGATCGGGAGGACGAGGTCGGCGCGGCCGGGGAAGAACGGGCCACCGACGACGAGGACCGCGCAGCACATCATGATCGCGGCGGGCGTCGCCACCTTGACGAGGTCCGACCGCAGGCTCGGCGATCGCCAGACCCCAACGTCACTCATGAAGTCTCTCCTGCGGTTGGGTGCCCCCGGTCGGCGGCATCAGCGTACGCGGTGCGGCAGGACCGACTCGCCGTCAGGCCGTGAGCGGTGTCGCACGGCGGACGGGAGGGAGGGTCCGCCCGCTGCGGACGTCCTCCCACGCCGCCGCGAGCCGGGCCAGCGCGTCGTCGGGTTCGCCGGACTCGGGTCCGTACGGCAGCCGCAGGGCGGTCTCGCCACCGCCGTCGACGAAGAACCGCGGCCCGGCCGTGAGCAGCAGGTCGTGCTGCTCGGCGGCGAGCACGAGCCGCGTCGACGCCCGGGCGGGGAGGCGAATCCAGAGCGAGAGGCCACCGGCGGGACGGTTCGGGCGCCATCCGTCGAACGGGGACTCGCCGAGCGCAGCGAGCAGGGCGTCTCGGGCACGCCGTGCCTGGCCGAGCCGCTCCGCCAGCACGTTCTCGCGGTCGTCGAGGAGCTCGGCGACCGCGAGCTGCTCCAGCACCGGGGTCCCGAGGTCGCCGGTCTCGCGGGCGGCGACGAGCCGCGGTACGAGGGCGTGCGGGGCGCGGATCCACCCGACTCGCAGGCCGCCCCAGTACGACTTGCTCGCGGATCCGAGCGTGATCGCGCCGGGGTGGTGCGCCGCGTACGGGAGGGGCATCTCTGGCGCACCACCGCCTGGCGCTCCACTGCCTGGCGCTCCAACGCCTCGTGGTCCACCGCTCGGGGCGCCCGGCCGACCCAGCGCGATGTCGACCATCGTCTCGTCGACGATCGGGGTCGCGGACGCCCGGCGCAGGACCGCTGCGGACCCGGCCCGGTCCTCGTCGTCGGCGAGCGCGCCGGTGGGGTTGTGGAAGTCGGGGATGAGGTAGGCCCACCCGACCGGGGCCGCCCGCAGCGTCGCGGCGAGGGCGTCGACGTCGAGCCGCTCGCCGTCGTGGGCGATGCCGTGCAGCCGGACACCGTCGCGGCGCAGGGCGTCGATGGCGTTCGGGTACGTCGGGCTCTCGACCGCGCACCGCTCGCCGCGGGACATCACCGTCCTCGCGACGAGGTTCAAGGCCGCCATCGCGCCGGACGTGACGACGATCTGCTCGGGATCGGTCGGCAGGCCCCGGTCGGCGTAGCGCTGCGCGATCCGTTCCCGCAGCACGGCGACGCCCGCGGTCTCGTACCCGCTGTGCGGGAGGTACGCCGGCAGCCGCTCGAGCGCGGCTGCGTACGCCCGTCCGACTCCGGCGGCGGCCGGGCCCGCGGCGACGGTCCAGGCGACCGCCGCGGTACCGCGGGGCGTCGACGACCGCGGGCGGTGCCCGGCAGGCAGGGTGACCGTGCTCCCCGAACCACGCCGCGACGACACGAACCCGACCTCCCGCAGCGTCGCGTACGCCCGGGTGACCGTCGTGCGGCTGACGGGCAGGGCGGTCGTGAGCTCGCGCTCGCTCGGCAGGCGCGTCCCCGCAGCGATCCGACCGTCCAGCACGAGGAGCCGGATCGTGTCGGCGAGCTCGCGGTAGCCAGGCACGTCGGCCTCGTCGAGGTCGAGCAGGGCGCGGAGCCGCGATGCGGACACAGTGGGAGTGGTCACGTAAGCCACTATCCCATGATTGGCTATCGAAAAGTAGTCCAATCAGGACCATTCTTGAGGGCATGGCTCGCGATCCGTTCGTTCCTGACACGCTCTCCCCGCTCGCGCAGATCCGCTCCGGCGGGCTGGGGCGCCGTCTGCCGCAGCTGGTCTCAGGCCTGATGCTCTACGGCTGGTCGATGGCGCTGATGATCGAGGCCGGGCTCGGGCTGGATCCGTGGGACGTGTTCCACGAAGGGCTGACCCGGATCGTGCCGCTCACGTTCGGGCAGATCGTGATCGTCGTCGGCGCCGCGGTCCTGCTGCTGTGGATCCCGCTGCGCCAGGCGCCCGGGCTCGGCACGGTCCTCAACGTCGTACTGATCGGGATCGCCGTCGACCAGGGCCTCGCGCTCCTCCACCAGCCCGACTCGCTGGCGCTCCGTGCCGCGATGCTGGTTGCCGGGGTCGTCCTCAACGGACTGGCCGGCGCGCTCTACATCGGGGCGCGGCTCGGGCCCGGCCCGCGTGACGGGCTGTTCCTGGGACTCGTCCGCCGTACGGGGCGGAGCGTGCGGATGATGCGGACCGGCGTCGAGGTGGCGGTCCTGGCGATCGGGTTCGTGCTCGGCGGCACGGTCGGAGTCGGGACCGTGCTGTACGCGCTGGCGATCGGGCCGATCGTGCAGGCGTTCCTGCCGTGGGTCGCCGTCGCGCCGTCGATGGCGTCGTCCCTGACGCGGCCGCGATCTGAGGTAGCGACTGCGGCAGATGGCCGAGGTTCGCACGTACCTCAGAGGACGAATCTGTCGTCGTGAGAACGGCGCAGGTGGTGATCGCACCACCTGAACCGTCAGGCACCGGAGAGGGGGAGGGTCATGGACGAGATCATGAGTGCGATCGCGATCGCCGCGATCGTGGTGTCGATCGCCATCGTGACGTTGTGGTCGGCGATCGAGGCGGCGCCGCGTCGCGTGAGCACGCACCGCGGCTTCGACACCCGGACGCCGCGCCTGTGAGCGCGGCGCGCGGGTCAGACCCGGGTGGCGAGGATGACCGACGCGTCCGGTGCGACCATCACCTCGACCGCGACGAACCGTTCGTCGGTGAGCCACTGCTCGCGGACCGTGTCGACGCGACCCTCGTAGATCGGGGGCCAGGTCTGCGACGGCGTGAAGTCGTCGAGGACCGCGATGCCGCCCGGCTCCGTCAGGTCCGCGACCAGGTCGACGCTGCGCTTGACGTCCCGTACGTCCACGAACAGCAGCGAGAACGGGGCGTACTGCTCCAGCGCGCTCCAGTCGCCGGCCGTCACCTCGACCGAACCGCACTCCGCGAAGAGGTCCTGCACCGCCTCCGCGAGCGCCGGGTCGAGCTCGGCGCTGACGATGCGCGTGCCCTTGCCGACACCGCTGGCCAGCCAGGCCGACCCGACGCCGCAGCCTGTGCCGAGCTCGGCGAGCGTGCCGGTCTTCGACGCGGCGAGCGCGGCCAGGAGCCGGCCCGTCTCGTGGCGGGTCGCGGTGATGAATCCCTTGCGACGCGAGAGGTCGAGGGCGCGGCCGACGAGCGGCGGCACTTCGGTGGGGGCGCTCACGGCGTCAGTCTTTCACACCCACCCCGAGAGATCGGCGTCTCGAATCGTGGGACATCCGTGCACAACCGGTGGTCTCGACCCCGGGTCCGGCTTAGCCTGACTCCATCATGCGGAAGCTGGTCGTAATCCTCGACTGCCGCGGCGAGGCCTCTTAGGCCGACACCTCGCCGCGGTGCTTGTCGTTGGCCGACGACCCGCAGCGAGGATCCGCACACCGCATCCGTTCTCCTCCGGGGACTCGGTTCCGACGCAGGCAGCGTCCCGAGAGCTGACAGGAGAAGGAACATGTACGAGATGCAGTCCACCGAGTGGGGCCCGAGCCGTCACCGCGACGGCCACGCCGAGTCGAGCGACGCCTGGCACGCTGTCCAGACCGCGCTGGATCTGCGCGACAACGGCGGCCCGCGCCCGGACGACAACTGACCATTATCCGAGATGCCGGTATCAGATTCTGGGACCGGCGACGATAGAGTACGAGCCATGACACGCAGCTTCTCCCTGGCCGTCATCCCTGGCGACGGCATCGGCCCCGAGGTGGTCTCCGAGGCACTCCGCGTCCTCGACGAGACCGCCCGCATCCACGGGTTCAGCTTCACGCAGACCCCGTACGAGCTGGGCGCCGAGCGCTACCTGGAGACGGGGGAGGTGCTGACCGACGAGACTCTCGCCGAGATTCGCGGTCACGACGTGATCCTGCTCGGCGCGATCGGCGGCAGGCCGGGCGATCCCCGGATTCCCGCCGGACTCCTGGAGCGCAACCTGCTCCTGCGTCTGCGCTTCGAGCTCGACCACTACGTGAACCTGCGGCCGACCAAGACCTACCCCGGCGTCGCCACTCCGCTCCGTGATCCGGGCGAGGTCGACTTCGTGGTGGTGCGCGAAGGCACCGAGGGCCCCTACACGGGCAACGGCGGCCGGCTGCGCGCAGGGACGCGGCACGAGGTGGCCACCGAGGTCAGCCTCAACACCGCGTACGGGGTGGAGCGGGTGGTGCGGGATGCGTTCCGCCGCGCCCAGTCCCGCCGCAAGAAGCTCACGCTCGTGCACAAGACGAACGTCCTCGTCCACGCCGGCGGCCTCTGGTCGCGGGTCGTCGACGAGGTGGCGCCGGAGTTCCCGGACGTCACCGTGGACTACCTGCACGTCGACGCGGCGACGATCTTCATGACGACCGACCCGGCGCGGTTCGACGTGATCGTCACCGACAACCTCTTCGGCGACATCATCACCGACCTCGCCGGCGCGATCTCCGGGGGCATCGGCCTCGCGGCCAGCGGCAACGTCAACCCCGACGGCACCGCGCCCAGCATGTTCGAGCCCGTGCACGGCTCGGCGCCGGACATCGCCGGTCAGGGCAAGGCGGACCCGACGGCCGCCATCGGCTCGGTCGCGCTCATGCTCGACCACCTCGGTCTGCCCGAGGCGGCCGCGGCGATCGACGCCGCGATCATGGCCGACATCACCGAGCGGACGGGTCCCCGGACCACCAAGGAGGTGGGGGAGGCCATCGCGGCGCGCGTGGCCGGAGACGTAGCCGGGGCGTGACCGCAGCCCCTCTCGTCACCGACCGATTGGTTAGATAGCGTGCCTGATATGACCAACCTCACCGATGCCCCGTTCACCTATGACACGGAGCCCAATCCTGCTCCCGTGCCGGCGGAGCGTCGCGCCGAGATCCTGGCCTCCCCGGGGTTCGGCAAGCACTTCACCGACCACATGTTCCTCGCCGAGTGGACGCCGGAGGCCGGATGGCACGACGCCCGGCTCGCGCCGTACGGGCCGCTGTCCGTCGACCCCGCAACCGCGGTCCTGCACTACGCCCAGGAGATCTTCGAGGGCCTGAAGGCGTACGCGCACGAGGACGGCTCGATCTGGGCGTTCCGCCCGGACGAGAATGCCGCCCGCATGCAACGCTCCGCGCACCGGCTGGCGCTGCCCGAGCTGCCGACCGACTGGTTCCTCGGATCGATCGAGGCGCTCGTCCAGGCCGATCGCGGCTGGGTCCCCAGCGGCGGCGAGACGAGCCTGTACCTCCGGCCGTTCATGTTCGCCTCCGAGGTGTTCCTCGGCGTCCGGCCGAGCCAGCACGTCACGTACTGCGTGATCGCCTCGCCCGCCGGCGCGTACTTCTCCGGCGGCGTCAAGCCGGTCAACATCTGGCTGTCCCGGGAGTACGGCCGGGCAGGGTCCGGTGGTACGGGCGCGGCCAAGTGCGGAGGCAACTACGCCTCCAGCCTGCTGCCGCAGCAGATCGCGGCCGAGCACGGGTGCGAGCAGGTCGTGTTCCTGGACTCCGGCGAGCACCGCTACGTCGAGGAGCTCGGCGGGATGAACCTCTACTTCGTCCACGACGACGGCACGATCGTCACGCCGCACAGCGACTCGATCCTCGAGGGGATCACCCGTGACGCGATCGCGACCATCTCCGCCGATCTCGGGCACACGGTCGAGCAGCGGCGGTTCAGCATCGACGAGTGGATCGACGGCGTCACCTCCGGGCGGGTCACCGAGGTGTTCGCCTGCGGGACGGCCGCGGTCGTCACGCCGGTCGGCGCGCTGCGCTGGCCCGACGGCGAGGCCGTGTCCAGCGACGGTGAGGGCGGCAAGGTCACGATGGCGATCCGCGAGGCGCTGATCGACCTGCAGTACGGTCGGGCGGACGACCCCCACGGCTGGATGCACCGCATCGCCTGATCCCTGCCGTACCCCGCTGGTCGGGGGTGGGCGCCGTCTCGATCCTCGCTGCGCTCGGCCTCGACGAGCGTGGTTGTGCTGCGCTCGGCCTCGACGAGCGTGGTTGTGCTGCGCTCGGCCTCGACGAGCGTGGTTGTGCTGCTGCGTTTCCCGCTCCGCTGGTCGAGGCGCGAGCGAAGCGAGTGATCGAGACCCCGCCTACGCGAAGAGAGCGGTCGCGGGGTCGTCGTGCAGCGTGACGGCGAGGAGGTCGGCGTCCTCGTCGTACGCGAGGGTCACGTCGATGCTCCGCGCGAGGGTCGGGTCCTCCCCGCCGGCGGACGCGTCGCCGTACCCCCGGGCGACGTCGCGCAGCGTGATCGTGGCGGGACCGACGGGGTCGTGGTCCGGCCACTCCTCGAGCACGCGCTGCGCGAGCCCGGTCAGCACCGCGTCGTACATCGGCAGCTGCCCGGGCGGCACCTGCGCCGCCACGAGCTCGGGCACCCCGACCCGAGCGATCCCGTGCGTGGTCGTGGTGGCGTCGTCGGGGTGCTCCAGCACGAACCAGTCGGTCGCCCGCACCTGGTCCGGGTGCGGGACCGACCCGCCGACGAGCCGCGGGACCGCGACGTCGACCGCCGCGCCGACGTGCTCCGCCGCCAGAGCCCGGGCCCGCTCCTGCGCCCGGCGGTGGACGCCGAGCGCGTCGGCCGTCGGACCCTCCTCGGTCACGGCGATCGCGTGCACCAGGCCCTCCGCGTACGCGACCGCCTTCGGCGACGACCCGCGCGCGAGCAGCAGGCTGGGCGGCGGCACCGGGGGAGCGGGCAGGTCGGACTCCAGCGGCTCGTCGGTGAGGACGACGTAGAGCGCCGTGACCGAGTCCGGGACGTCGACGGGCCGCTCGCCGGTCACGCGGACTGCGTCGGGTCGGCGCCGACCTGGATGACGAGCTTGCCGAAGTTGGTCCCGCGCAGCATGCCGAGGAACGCCTCGGGCGCGTTGTCGAGCCCCTCGACGACGTCCTCGCGGTAGCGCACCGCGCCGTCGGCGATCCACTGCGCCATGTCGGCCTGGAACTGCTTGTAGTGCGCCTTCACGAACTCGTTCTGGATGAATCCCCGCACCGTCAGGCTCTTGGTGAGGATCCGCTGCATCACCGACGGGACGCGGTTCGGGCCGTCGGGGAGGCGGGTCAGGTTGTACTGCGAGACCAGGCCGCACAGCGGGATCCGGCCGTACGTGTTCATCCGCGGCAGGACCGCGTCGAAGACCTTGCCGCCGACGTTCTCGAAGTAGACGTCGATGCCGTCCGGCGTGGCCTCCTTCAGCTTCGCCTTGAACTCGGGGTCGCGGTGGTCGATCACCGCGTCGAACCCGAGCTCGTCCTTCACGTGCGCGCACTTCTCCGGGCCGCCGGCGATCCCGACGGCGCGGGCGCCCTTGACCATCGCGATCTGCCCGACGGCCGAGCCGACCGGTCCGGACGCAGCCGCGACCACCACGGTCTCGCCGGCCTGCGGCTTGCCGATCTCGAGGAGCCCCGCGTACGCGGTGAAGCCGGGCATGCCGAGCACGCCGACGGCCGTCGAGATCGGTGCGCGGGTCGGGTCGAGCCTGCGCACCTGGTTGGCGGGCGCCACGACGTACGTCTGCCAGCCGCCGTACGCGAGCACGATGTCACCCGGCTCCAGGGCCTCGGACCGCGACTCGACCACCTCGCAGACCGTGCCGCCCTCCATCACGCCGTCGACCGGCACCGGGGCGGCGTACGACTCGGCGTCGGACATCCGGCCCCGCATGTAGGGGTCGAGCGACAGGTAGATCGTGCGGAGCAGGACCTCGCCGTCACCGGGGGTGGGGAGGGGCTCGTCGGCGATCCGGAAGTTCTCGGCGCTGGGCTCGCCGGTGGGGCGGCTGGCGAGGCGGACGGTGCGGTTGGTGGTGGACGCGTCAACGGGGGCTGTGGTGGAAGTCATGGTGTCGCCAGTCTAGGATGGGCGCCATGCCACGCGCGGCGGCCGTCACGGTCCTCATCATTCCCGAGCGCGTCTGACTCGAGACCCGAGTCCGACGCGCAGCCTCTCGTACCCCGAGGGGCTTTTTTGTTGGCCTGACGACGGCGTCCCACCCTGCACGCCTCAACCGCGCACCCGCACCGCAGGAAGAACGAACGATGAACGTCCAGACGAACGCCCAGACGAGCCGTCAGCCGGACACGCAGCCGGATCCCTCGTTCCACGTGTACGACACGACGATGCGCGACGGTGCCCAGCAGGAGGGGCTCAACCTCTCGGTCGCCGACAAGCTCGTGATCGCACGCCACCTCGACGACCTCGGCGTCGGCTACATCGAGGGCGGCTGGCCGGGCTCGAACCCGAAGGACACCACGTTCTTCGCCCGCGCCCGGGCCGAGCTGGAGCTGAAGCACGCGACGCTCGCGGCATTCGGCGCGACGCGGAGGGCCGGTACGGCCGCCGCCGACGACCCGCTGGTGGCCGCGCTCCGCGACTCCGGCGCCTCCGTCGTCACCCTGGTCGCGAAGAGCCACGACCGTCACGTCGAGCTCGCGCTGCGCACCACGCTCGAGGAGAACCTCGCGATGATCCGGGACACCGTCTCGTACCTGCGCGAGCACGGGCAGCGCGTCTTCCTCGACTGCGAGCACTTCTTCGACGGCTACCGCGCCAACCGCGCGTACGCCCTCGAGGTGGTCCGGACCGCGGCCGACGCGGGCGCCGAGGTGGTCGTCCTGTGCGACACGAACGGCGGGATGCTCCCGCACTGGGTCAGCGAGATCGTCGCCGACGTGGCGGAGTCGACCGGCGCGCGGCTCGGGATCCACGCGCACAACGACACCGGCTGCGCCGTCGCGAACTCGCTCGCGGCGGTCGCCGCGGGTGCGACGCACCTCCAAGGCTGCATCAACGGGTACGGGGAGCGGACCGGCAACGCCGACCTCGTCACGTCCGTCGCGAACCTCGAGCTCAAGCTCGGCCAGAAGGTCATGCCCGCGGGTGCGCTGCGCGAGGCGAGCCGGATCGCCCACGCGATCGCGGAAGTCACGAACTACCCGCCGTCGGCCCGCCAGCCGTACACGGGCGTCTCGGCCTTCGCGCACAAGGCCGGGCTGCACGCGTCGGCGATCCGCGTCGACCCGGGTCTGTACCAGCACATCGACCCGGTCGACGTCGGCAACGACATGCGCCTGCTCGTCTCGGAGATGGCCGGGCGGGCGTCGATCGAGCTCAAGGGCAAGGAGCTCGGGTTCGACCTGACCGACGACCCCGAGACCCTCGCGCGGGTCACCGACCTGGTCAAGCAGCGCGAGCAGGCCGGCTACACGTACGAGGCCGCGGACGCGTCGTTCGAGCTGCTGCTCGCCGCCGAGGTCGAGGGCACGCCGCCGTCGTTCTTCGACGTCGAGTCGTGGCGCGTCATCACCGAGTCGCACCACGCGGCCGGCGAGGAGGCGCCGAGCGAGGCGACCGTGAAGCTCCACGCCGGCGGCCACCGGATCGTCGCGACCGGCGAGGGCAACGGTCCGGTCGCCGCGCTCGACCACGCGCTGCGGCAGGCGATCGAGCGGGCGTTCCCCGACGTCGCGTCGTTCCACCTCACCGACTACCGGGTGCGCATCCTCGACGAGTCCAGCGGCACCGACGCCGGGATCCGCGTGCTGATCGAGACCTCCGACGGCGCGACGTCCTGGACCACGGTCGGGGTCGGGCACAACATCGTCGAGGCGTCCTGGGAGGCCCTGCTCGCGTCGGTCACGTACGGGCTGCGCCACCACGGCGCCTGACCCGCCGGCGCACGTTGCGCCCCCGATCTGACGCGTTGCCCACCGATCCGGCTGGCCCGTTCGGTGGGAAACGCGTCAGATCGGGGCGATCAGGGGCACCACGCGAGCACACGCTCGACGTCGGCGAGCAGGCGCCGCCGCAGGAGGGCCGCGCGGTCGGCGAGCGCGCGCTGCTCACGGACGTACGCGGCCTTGCCGTCGGCGGTCTCGATCCGCACCGGCTCGTACCCCAGGTCGCCCAGGTCGTACGGCGACGCGCGCATGTCCAGGTCGCGCAGGTCGCGCGCGAGGTCGAAGCAGTCCAGCATCAGGTCCGAGTCGCCGTACGGCACGAGCTTCGCGGCGTACTTGTAGAGGTCCATCCCCGCGTGCAGACAGCCGGGCTGCTCGAGGTCGTGCTGGTTCGCGCGGGTCGGCCGCAGGGCGTTGCGCGGGGCGGCGTCGTCGGTGAAGAAGCGGTACGCGTCGTGGTGCGTGCAGCGGATCTGGTGCGTCTCGACGACCGTGTCCGTGCCGGCGGAGCCGAGCCGCAGCGGCCACGCCTCGTGCCGTACGGCGTCGGCCGGCTGGCGGTAGACCATCGCCCACTCGTGCAGTCCGAAGCAGTCGAGCTTCGCTGGTCGCGTCGCGGTCAGCGCGAGCAGGTCGCGGATCCAGCGCAGCCCATCGACGCGGTGCGCGAGCCGGGCCGGATCCGCCCCGACCGCGCCCCCGTACGCAGCGCCCCCGTACGCGTCGAACCGACGGTAGGCGCCGAGCTCGAGGTACGCGTCCGCCGCGTCGCCGGCGAGCAGCGTCCCGACTCCCGGGTGCCAGCGGGTCAGGCGTGCGGGGGAGTAGCCGTAGTACTCGAACAGGAAGTCGTCGACCGGGTGCCTCTCACCCCGCGCCCGACGCTCGAGCCGCCCGCGGACGTACGGCTCGGCGCGTTCGCGGTACGCGGCGGCGCGGGCCGTCCAGTCGGACTCGGGCAGCGTCACGAACAACGGTCACAGGTCCCGGAGATCTCGAGGGTGTGCGCGACGTCGCGGAACCCGTGGTCGGCCGCGACCTGGTCCGCCCAGCGCTCGACCGCGGGGCCGAGGACCTCGACGGTGCGTCCGCAGACCCGACACACGAGGTGGTGGTGGTGCTGCTCGGTCGCGCAGCGGCGGTAGAGCACCTCGCCGTCGTCGTTGCGCAGCTGGTCGATCTCGTCGGCGTCCGCGAGCGCCTGGAGGTTGCGGTAGACGGTCGCGAGGCCGACGGACTCGCCGCGGTCCCGCAGTGCCTCGTGGACCTCACGGGCGCTGGAGAACGTGTCGAGGTCGGCCATCACCGCGGCGACGGCGCGGCGCTGCCGGGTGGTCCGGACGGGCTGCTCGGTCATGCTGCACCCCCCGGGGCGGCCGGTACGGGGGGTCCCGGCGGTGCCGAGCCCGGCGGTGCTGTGCCCGACCGCCGCCGGCGTCGGAGCCGCCGTGCGAGCCCGCCCAGCGGCGCCACCACGAGGAACAGCGCGAGCGCGATGATCACGATCGTCGGCCCGGGTTGGGTGCTGATCTCGTAGCTCCCGAACACCCCGGCGATGGCCGCGAGGGTGCCGATCGCCATCGCGAGAGCGAACGTGCCGCGGAAGCTTCGCGTCACCTGCTGTGCCGTCGCGACCGGGACCACCATCAGCGCCGAGACGAGCAGCAGCCCGACCGTGCGCATGGAGACGGTCACCGTGACGGCCGCGAGCACCGCGATCAGCATCGCGTACGCCCGCACCGGCACGCCGGAGACGCGGGCGTGGTCCTCGTCCTGGCAGACCGCGAACAGCTGCGGCGACAGCCCGACGGCGAGCACCAGCACGACGACCGCGAGCGCACCGACGACCGCGAGGTCGCCGGCGGAGACGGTCGTGATCGACCCGAAGAGGTAGGAGTTCAAGGTCGCTGCGGACCCGCCGGCGAGGTTCGTCAGCATGACGCCCCCGGCGATGCCGCCGTAGAACAGCAGCGCGAGCGCGACGTCGCCGCTGGTCCGCCCGTACATCCGGAGCAGCTCGATCGTCACCGCCCCCAGGATGCTGACGATCACCGCGGTGATCAGCGGCTGGGTGTTCGTGATCAGCCCGACGGCGACGCCGGTCAGCGCGATGTGGCCGATCCCGTCGCCGAGCAGGGAGAGTCGACGCTGGACCAGGTACATCCCGATCGCGGGCGCGGTCAGACCGGTCAGCAGGGCGGCGATCAGGGCGCGCTGCATGAAGTCGTACGACAGGATCTCGGTCACGACGGCCACGCCCCCGTCCCCTCGACGCCGACGAACCCCGGCGGCTCGTCGAGGTGCGGGTGGTGCTGGCTGTGCGGCTCGGAGGAAGCGCCGACGCGTTCGTCGGAGCACGGCCCGTCGTACGCCACGCGTCCGTCGCGCAGCACGACGGCGCGGTTGATCAGCGGCTCGAACGGCCCGAGCTCGTGCGCGATCATGAAGATCGACCGTCCCTCGGCGAGCAGCTGCCCGAACAGGGTCGCGAGCGAGACCTGGTGCGCGAGGTCGACGCCGGCGGTCGGCTCGTCGAGCACGAGCAGGTCCGGGTCGCCGACGAGCCCGCGGGCGATCATCACGCGCTGCTGCTGGCCGCCGGAGAGCTCCGCGGCGGGTGCGTGCGCGTACGCCCCCATCCCCACCGCGCTGATCGCCTCGGCGACGGCTCCACGGTCGGCGCGACCGGCGACGCCGACGAACCGGCGCCGTGCGAGCCGCCCGCTCATCACGACCTCCCTGACGGTCGACGGGACGCCCGAGGCAGCGGTGGAGCGCTGGGGCACGTAGCCGATCCGGGCGTGGTCGCGGAACGACCGCAGCGGCGTCCCGAACAGCCGCACCTCCCCTCCGTGCGTCGGCAGCAGCCCCAGGGCGGCGCGCATCAGCGTGGACTTGCCGGACCCGTTGCTGCCGAGCAGCACGACGAACTCGCCGCGCCGCACGGTCAGGTCGACCCCCCGTACGACCGTGCGCCCGCCGAGTGCCACCCGCAGGTCGGAGATCGCGAGCGGCTGAGCCGAGGAGGCCTCGACCGGGCTCGTACGGGGGTGGTCGGTCATGAGCAGTCGTTCGCCTTCTGCAGCGCCGTGAGGTTGCTGCGCATCAGGGAGAGGTAGTCCTCGTCCGCGGTGTCGTCGGTGAGCCCTTCGATCGGGTCGAGCACCGCGGTGGTCGCTCCGGTCTCGCTCGCGACCGTCTCGGCGATCTTCGGGCTCGTCAGCGACTCGGTGAAGATCGTCGTGACACCTTCTGCCTCCACCGTATCGGCGATGTCGACGAGGTCCTGCGGGGACGGCTCGGTGTTCGGCTCGATCCCGGCGATCGGGACCTGCTCGAGGTCGTACGCGTCCGCGAGGTAGCCGAACGCGGCGTGGCTCGTCACGAACGTCCGGAGCGTGCAGGAGGCGAGGCCGTCGGAGAAGTCGGTGTCGAGCCGGGTGAGCCGGTCGAGGAGCTTCGTGGCGTTCGTGTCGTAGGCGGCGGCGTTGTCCGGGTCGATCTCGCTCAGGCGGTCTCGTACGGCCTCGGCGATCTGCGCGGTCCGGGCCGGGTCGAGCCAGACGTGCGGGTCGAGGGAGCCGTGGTCGTGCCCGTCGTCGGCGCCGTGCTCCTCCTCGCCGTGCTCCTCCTCGCCGTGCTCCTCCTCGCCGTGCTCGCCCACCTCGGCCTCGTGCTCGTGGCCGTCGGAGTCCATCGTGAGCAGGTCGACGACGTCCGCGACGTCGAGGCGCGCCTCGTCGGACAGCGCGGACTGGTCGAGCGCGTCGTCGACCGGCGGCTGGAAGCCGTGCAGGAACACCACGAGGTCCGCGTCGTTGACCGCGCCGACCTGCTTCGGAGTCAGCTCCAGGTCGTGCGGCTCCACCCCCGGCTGCGTGAGGTTGTCCACGTCCACCATGGTCCCCCCGATCTGCTCGGTCACCCAGGCGAAGGGGTAGGCGCCGGCGACGACGTCGATCGTGCCGTCGTCGGCGGAGCCGTCGGAGCCGCAGGCGGCGAGGGCGGGAACGGTCAGGGCAGCGGTGGCGGCGAGCGCGGCAGTGCGGATCTTCACGGGAGCAGTCTATTGGTACTGAGAACCATTATCAAAAACGGTCCGGTCGCGATGGCCTCACAGCAGCCAGGTCAGCAACCGTGCGACCAGCAGCGCGACCAGGATCCCGAGCACGAAGGCCCGCAGCCGCGCCGTACCCGCCGACGCCGGCTGCGTGGACGACCACCAGGCGATCCCCGCGACCAGCGTCGCGAGCGCCACGACACCGAGCAGCGCCGGCCCCGCGAGCCCCACGATCAACAGCACCGCTGCGGCGATCGGCACGATGATGCGCGCCGCGCGGGTGGCGAGGAAGATCTGCAGCGACGACGGGGAGTCCGGCATGGCGTCATCCTGCCAGCGCGCCCGTCTGCTGGTCGAGGCGCGAGGGTGCTGACCTTTCCGTCGGTCGAGGCGCGAGCGGAGCGAGCGATCGAGACCCCCGGCCATGGTCGCGTCTCGATCCTCGCTCCGCTCGGCCTCGACGAGCGGTGTGGGCTTCGCTCGGCCTGCATCCCGTCGGTCGAGGCGCGAGCGGAGCGAGCGATCGAGACCCCAGCTCGTACGATGCGGCGCATGCTGGTGATCACCCGTCTGCGCGTCCCCGCGTCCGACGCCGACGCCGTCGTCGAGGAGGCCGCGGCCGCCCGTACGGCGCTGTCCGCCCAGCGAGGGTTCGTCGACGCGTACTTCGGGCGCAACCTCGACGACCCGACGCTGTGGACCTTCACGACCCGGTGGGAGAGCGTGGGCGCGTACCGGCGGGCGCTGTCGGCGTACGCCGTCAAGGTCGACGCGGCGCCGTTGTACGCCCGGGCGCTCGACGAGCCCACTGCGTACACCGAGGAGATTCGCGACATCAGCTGATGTCGCCGTACTCCCACCGCTGTCGCACGCACCCCGCCGTAGGTG
Organism: Mumia flava; assembly: GCF_002797495.1. NCBI lineage: Bacteria > Bacillati > Actinomycetota > Actinomycetes > Propionibacteriales > Nocardioidaceae > Mumia > Mumia flava. The sequence goes on along the minus strand of NZ_PGEZ01000002.1, from coordinate 762,175 downwards.
CCTGCGTTCGAGCCGTCCGGATCGGACGGCCCGCCGTGGGCGCACACCTGGCAACGCAGATCTCCGCCGGGCTGGGGAAACCATCCGCGCCAGGTGGCAGGTTGCGTAGCCGGCTGGGAAGACCGCCAGAGCCGCACCGGTCCGTACGGGGGTGCTGGCGTGGTCGGATACCCTGGACCGGCCTTCGGGCGCGGGACGCCACGGCGACCCGCGGATGCCCGCCGACAACCCAGCCGGAAAGGAAGCACCCCCGTGCCTGCCTCCACCATCGACCAGATCGTCAGCCTCTCCAAGCGTCGGGGATTCGTCTTCCCCAGCGGCGAGATCTACGGAGGCACCCGCTCCGCCTGGGACTACGGTCCGCTGGGCGTCGAGCTGAAGGAGAACATCAAGCGCCAGTGGTGGCGTGCGATGGTGCAGCGGCGCGACGACGTGGTCGGTCTCGACTCGTCGGTGATCCTTCCGCGCCAGGTGTGGGAGGCGTCCGGGCACGTGGACGTGTTCACCGATCCGCTGATCGAGTGCCAGCACTGCCACAAGCGGTTCCGTGAGGACCACCTCCAGGAGGCGTACGCGGAGAAGAAGGGGATCGACAACCCCGACGACGTGGCACTGACCGACGTGGCGTGCCCGAACTGCGGCACCCGGGGCCAGTGGACCGAGCCGCGCCAGTTCTCCGGCCTGCTCAAGACGTACCTCGGCGCCGTGGACTCCGAGGAGGGGCTGCACTACCTGCGCCCGGAGACCGCGCAGGGCATCTTCGTGAACTTCGCGCTCGTGATGGCCGCGGCCCGCAAGAAGCCGCCGTTCGGCATCGCCCAGATGGGCAAGAGCTTCCGCAACGAGATCACGCCGGGCAACTTCATCTTCCGGACGCGCGAGTTCGAGCAGATGGAGATGGAGTTCTTCGTCAAGCCGGGCAGCGACGAGGAGTGGCACCAGTACTGGATCGACGAGCGGATGCGCTGGTACACCGACCTCGGCGTCTCCGCCGACAATCTGCGGCTGTACGAGCACCCGGCCGAGAAGCTGTCGCACTACTCCAAGCGCACCGTGGACATCGAGTACCGCTTCCGGTTCGCCGGCTCGGAGTGGGGCGAGCTCGAGGGCGTCGCCAACCGCACCGACTTCGACCTCGGCACGCACGCGAAGCACTCCGGCAGCGACCTCACGTACTTCGACCAGGAGCTCGGCGAGCGCTGGACCCCGTACGTCATCGAGCCCGCAGCAGGTGTGAACCGTTCGATGATGGCGTTCCTCGTCGACGCGTACCGCGAGGACGAGGCCCCGAACGCCAAGGGCGGCGTCGACAAGCGCACGATGCTCGCGCTCGACCCGCGGCTCGCCCCGGTCAAGGCCGCCGTGCTGCCGCTGTCGCGCAACGAGAAGCTCAGCCCGGCCGCGCGCGACCTCGCGGCCGAGCTCCGTACGGCGTGGAACGTCGACTTCGACGACGCCGGCGCGATCGGTCGCCGCTACCGCCGCCAGGACGAGATCGGCACGCCGTTCTGCATCACGGTCGACTTCGACACCCTCGACGACCAGGCCGTCACCGTGCGCGAGCGCGACACGATGACCCAGGAGCGCGTCTCGCTGGACCAGGTTCCGGCCTACCTCGCCACCCGGCTGGTCGGCGCGTGAGGTGGGCGACCTGGCGGCGGCCCGCAGCGGCCGTCGCGCTCGTCGGCGCGCTCGTCACCGTGACCGCGGCCTGCAGCGGCAGCGACGACGCCGAGCCTGCCGACGCGAACACCCCGACCTCCACGTCGTTGGTCGACCTGCCCGACGGCGTCACGCTGACCGAGGCGGGGACCGCGGTCGCCGTCGGGAAGCCGGCGACGATCGGCTACCCGGTCGGTGACAAGGCAAGTGCGATCACCGTCACCGTGACGAAGGTCCGCAAGGGCACGGCTGCCGACCTCGACGGGTGGGCGCTGCCGGGCAAGACCGCCGCGGCGACGCCGTACCTCGTCGACGTCACCGTCCGCAACGACGGACCGGACCCGCTCGGCGGCGCGAAGGTTCCGGTCTTCGCGGCCGATCCGGGGGACACGTACGTGGCGCCGACGTCGTTCAAGGGCGGGACGTTCACGAAGTGTGCCGGCGGTGCGCTGCCGAAGCCGTTCGCCCAGGGCGACGTCGCGAAGCGGTGCTACGTCTTCCTCACGCAGCCGGGCAAGCCATTCACCAGCATCCAGGTCCGCACCGACGACCTGGCGGCGCCGGTGTCCTGGACCCTGCGCGGCTGAGGCGCCGACCGTACGGGTCGACCCGAATCTCGTTCGCCCACCCGATCCGCCGCCTGGCATCCTTGGGCGCATGCGCGAGGTGATGCAGTCGACGAAGCTGGCCGAGGTCCTCTACGACATCCGTGGGCCGGTGCTCGACGAGGCCAAGCGGCTGGAGGAGGAGGGCCACCGGGTCCTCAAGCTCAACATCGGCAACCCCGCCCCGTTCGGCTTCGACGCCCCCGACGAGATCCTCGTCGACATCATCGCGAACCTCCACCAGGCCCAGGGCTACAGCGACTCCAAGGGCCTGATGCCGGCCCGGCGCGCGATCGTGCAGCACTACGAGGAGCGGATCGACGGGATCGACGTCGACGACGTCTACATCGGCAACGGTGTCTCCGAGCTGATCGTGATGGCGATGCAGGCGCTGCTCGACGACGGCGACGAGATCCTGATCCCGATGCCGGACTACCCGCTGTGGACGGCGGCGGTCAGCCTGTCCGGCGGCACCGCGGTGCACTACCGCTGCGACGAGGCCGCGGACTGGAACCCTGACCTCGACGACATCCGCTCCAAGATCACCGACCGCACGAAGGCGATCGTCGTGATCAACCCGAACAACCCGACCGGCGCGGTCTACGACAAGGCGGTCCTCGAGCAGATCGTGGCCGTCGCCCGCGAGCGCGACCTCATCGTGTTCGCCGACGAGATCTACGACAAGATCCTGTACGACGACGCGGAGCACACCTGCATCGCCTCGCTCGCGCCCGACCTGCTGTGCGTGACGTTCAACGGTCTGTCGAAGGCGTACCGCGTGGCCGGGTTCCGGACCGGCTGGATGATGCTGTCCGGCCCGAAGCATCACGCGCACAGCTACGTCGAGGGCCTCAACATGCTCGCGAACATGCGGCTGTGCCCCAACGTCCCGAGCCAGTACGCCATCGCCACGGCACTCGGCGGCCGGCAGTCGATCCACGACCTGATCCTGCCGGGCGGGCGCCTGCTCGAGCAGCGCAACCGCGCGTACGAGCTGCTGACCGACATCCCCGGGGTGTCGGTGGTCAAGCCGAAGGGCGCGCTGTACATGTTTCCGCGGCTCGACCCGGACGTGTACCCGATCAAGGACGACGAGCAGTTCGCGCTCGAGCTGCTCCGTCAGGAGAAGCTGCTCGTGGTGCAGGGGACCGGCTTCAACTGGCCCGACCCCGACCACTTCCGGCTCGTGACCCTGCCCCGTGTCGAGGACCTCGAGGACGCGATCGAGCGCATCGCGTCGTTCCTGTCGACCTGGACCTGACCCCCCGCGTCTCGATCCTCGCTCCGCTCGGCCTCGACGGCCGGGGGAAGGTCGCGTCTCGATCCTCGCTCCGCTCGGCGATGCCGAGGGTCGAGGCGCGAGCGCAGCGAGTGATCGAGACCCCTGGTCGCCGACGACCGGGGGAGGCACACCGGCTCAGCCGGCGTCCGCGTCGCCCGCCGACACGCCCGACCGCTGCGCGAGGAGCGCGAGCTGGGTGCGGTCGCGGAGGTCGAAGTGCCCGAGCAGCCGGCTGACGTAGGTACGGGCGGTCGCCGGGCTGAGGTGCAGCGCGCGGCCGATCTCGTCGTTGGACTCGCCGAGCCCGACCCGCGCGAGCACGTCACGTTCGCGCACGGTCAGGTCGGCGATCCGCGGGTCGGGGGCCGCCACCGGTGTGCGCGCCATCCGTTCCATGACGAGCCTCGCCACGGTCGGGGAGAGCACGTTGCCGCCGTCCGCGACGGTGCGCACGGCCGTACGGAGCTCGTCGGCGCCGGTGTCCTTGAGGAGGTAGCCGGCGGCGCCTGCGGCGACGGCGTCGGCGATCTCGTCCGCGTCGTCGAAGGTGGTCAGCACGAGCACGCGCGTCGACGCGAGCGCGGGATCGCCCGTGATGCGTTCGGTCGCGGCGATGCCGTCGACGAGCGGCATCCGCAGGTCCATGAGGATCACGTCGGGCCGCAGCGCGACGGCCTGGCGGATCGCGGCGCGACCGTCCGCGGCCTCCCCGACGACCTCCACGTCGCGGTCGCGCGCGAGCAGCGCGCGCAGGCCCGTACGGACGAGCTCCTGGTCGTCGGCGAGCAGCACCCGGATCATCGGACTGCCTCCGGGACCACCAGATCGACCTCGAAGCCGTCCGTCCCGCGCCGCGCGGCCAGGCTCCCGCCGACCGCGCGGGCCCGGTCCTCCATGCCCGCGAGCCCGCCGCTCGCGACCACGGGACCCTCGAATGAGCCGCCGTCGTCGACGACGTGCAGCCGCAGGGTCCCGGCGTCCACGGCCATCCGGACGGAGATGGTGGCCGCGCCGGCGTGCCGCAGGGTGTTCGTCACCGCCTCCTGGAGCACGCGGTACGCCGCGGAGTCGACGTCGCTGCGCAGCGCTGCCAGGTCGCCGTCGACCTCGAGGTTCACCTCGAGTCCCGTGCCCCGGGCAGCGTCGAGTACGTCGCTGGCGGCGGCCAGTGAACCACCGGGCCTCGGCTCCGCGGCTCTGCGGAGCACCCGCACGGTCCGGCGCAGCTCGCCCAGCATCGCCGACGAGGCCTGCCGGATCCGTCCGACGGCCGCCTCGGCGGCATCCGGGTCGTCGCGCAGCGCCTCGCGCGCGACCTCGGCCTGGAGGCTGACCACGGTGATCTGGTGGCCGAGGGAGTCGTGCAGCTCCCGGGCGAGAGCCAGGCGCTGGTCCTGAAGACGGTGCTCGGCGTCGGCGGCGTGGCGAGCCTCGTCCAGGTCGTCGAGCACGGACTGTTTCTGCTGGAGCCGGCGGCGGCTGCGTACGCTGTCACCCAGTGCGATCGCGGCCGCGATCAGCGCGACGTGCGACGCCAGCTCGTACCCCACGACGTACGCCGCGTCCTGTCCGACGGCGAGCCGGAAGGTCAGCGACGTGGCGAGCACGACGGCGGCCGCGATCACGGCGGCCCACGTCCGTCCCGCCTCGGCCGCCGAGTACAGGGCGGCGACGACCGGGAGCGCGACTCCGACGGCCGCGTAGCCGGCGGCGTAGTAGGCGAACAGGCCGAGCACCGTCACCGCGAGCACGATCACCGGGTAGCGCCGGCGGGCGAGCATGAGCGCGCCGAGGCCGACCGCCCAGAAGTACGCGACCGGGTGCGGGTCCCCGGCCTGCCCGGAGCTGATCACCAAGGACATCACCAGCGCGACCCCGGTGCCGAGCGCGGCGTCGACCAGCACGGGGCGATCCGCGAACCGGGACATGGTCCGAGCGTACGGGCGCGGGCGCCTCCGTGCGTACGCTCACCGGCGACGCCGGCGTCGCCCGCGGGCGATCCGACGAGGGACGCGCGACGCTCCCGAGCCCTGCGCGGCGTTCGTAGCGTCGACGTCATGAACCCGTCGAACCCGCCCAACCCGTCGAACCCACCCAACCCGTCGTACCCGCCCAACCCGTCGAACCCGTCGTACCCGCCGAACCCGTCGTACCCGGCCAACCCGCGGCCGGCGCGCCGCGGACTCGGCCTGCCGTTCCTGGCCCTCCTCGGGCTCGCCGCGCTCGCGTTCCCGCGGGTCGTCGTCCACGATCTCGACCTCGCTCCGCCGCAGGGCGTGCTGACCGTGCTGCTGGCGGTGCTGCCACCGGTGATCTGGGTCGTGGTCGTGCTGGCGGCACGCGTACCGAACCCCTTCCTCACCGTCCTGGTGATCGGAGCGCTGTACGGGGTGCTGCTCGCGGTCGGGCACCAGCTGTTCTGGGACTCGGTGTGGGGCGACGACCCGCCTCGGCTCGGAGGCAACCTGAGCGACGTGTCGGACAGCACCCACGCCATCGTGACCCGGGCGGCGGCGTTCGTGAGCAGTCTGTTCACCGGCGTGCTGGTCGGCGCCGTCGTCGGTCTGGTCGCCTGGGGCTTGTCGCGCGTGCGGGGGTCGAGGCGCGAGCGCAGCGAGTGATTCCTCGGTGGTCGAGGCGCGAGCGCAGCGAGTGATTCCCCGGGGGTCGAGGCGCGAGCGCAGCGAGTGATTCCTCGGTGGTCGAGGCGCGAGCGCAGCGAGTGATCGAGACCCTCTTGCGCGCCCCTGGGACAATGGACGCCATGTCCGCGACCACTGCTCCCGCCCGTCCGTTGCGTCTCGGGGACCTCGAGGTCCCGACGCCGGTCGTGCTCGCGCCGATGGCCGGGGTCACGAACGCGGCGTTCCGGCGGCTGTGCGCCGAGGAGGGCGCGGGGCTGTACGTGTGCGAGATGATCACGTCCCGCGGGATCGTCGAGGGCGATCCGATCAGCCTGCGGATGCTGACGTTCGACGCGACGGAGACGACGCGCTCGGTCCAGCTGTACGGCGTGGACCCGGTCTACATCGGCAAGGCGGTGCGGATCCTGTGCGAGGAGTACGGGGTGGCGCACGTGGACCTGAACTTCGGCTGCCCGGTCCCGAAGATCACCCGCAAGGGTGGTGGCGCCGCGCTGCCGTGGAAGGCGACGCTTCTCGGCGCGATCCTGCACGAGGCGGTCGGCGCCGCGGAGCCGTACGGCGTTCCGGTGACGATGAAGACCCGCAAGGGGATCGACGAGGACCACCTGACGTTCCTCGACGCCGGCCGGATCGCCCAGGAGGCGGGCTGCGCGGCGATCGCGCTGCACGGCCGGACGGCCGCGCAGCACTACTCGGGCACGGCGGACTGGGAGTCGATCGCGACGCTCAAGGACGCCGTCGACATCCCGGTGCTCGGCAACGGCGACATCTGGGAGGCGTCCGACGCGATCGCGATGGTCGAGCAGACCGGCTGCGACGGCGTCGTCGTCGGGCGCGGGTGCCTGGGCCGGCCGTGGCTGTTCCGGGATCTCGCTGCGGCCTTCGCCGGAGAGCCGGTGACGGCCCTGCCGACGCTCGGTGAGGTCGCCGCGCGGATGCGTCGTCACGCCGAGCTGCTGGCCGAGCACCTGGGGGAGGAGCGCGGCTGCGTGGAGTTCCGCAAGCACGTCGCGTGGTACCTCAAGGGCTTCCGCGCCGGTGGTCGGATGCGGCACGCGCTCGCGACGATCAGCTCGCTGCCCGAGCTCGACGCTCTCCTCGCCGATCTGGACCCCGACGAGCCGTACCCGCTCGAAGAGCTCGGCAAGCCCCGCGGCCGTCAGGGGAGCGCCAAGCGCGTCGCTCTCCCGGACGGTTGGCTCAGCTCCCGCGAGGTCGACGCGATCGACGCCGCCGCCGAGGACGCCACGTCCGGCGGCTGACGAGTCACCGCCGGCGCCCTCGCGAGTCAGCCGTGGCGGCGTCGCGAGTCATCTGTGGCGGTGCCACCCGCGTCACGTCTGCGCGATTGCGTTGCCGGCAACGCAGCCTGGTTCAGGGCACCGAAGACACGCGTGATTCCGCGGTGCCCAGATCGGGTTTGCGTTGCCGGCAACGCAAACCCGCGGCCACAGCCAGGCCCAACGTGCAGCGGGCGGCCGCCGAGTCAGTCCGTGCGGGCCGCCCGGGCGTGCGCGACCTGCTGCCGCGCGAGCTCCGCAGCGTCGTCCGCAGCGAGGTTGCGACCGTGCGCGTCGACGGGGCCGTTCGGGGTGTGCACGCGCAGGTCGGCGACGCCGAGGAGCCGCTGCAGCGGACCCTGGGTGACCGAGACCGACTGCGTCTTCGCGTGCGGGACCACGTCCGTGCGGTGGGAGACCCAGCCACGGTCGGCGACGAACGCGGCCTCGTCCGAACCAGCAGCCCGGAACCGCCACCCGATCGGCGCCAGCCACGCCGAGCGCCGAGGCGCAGCGACCCGGGGGACCGACGGCGGGTCGACCCGCGACGAGAGCTGAGCGATCACCATCTGCGTCTCGGCGGACGTCGCGACGGGCAGCAGCGTCGCGGTGGACTGACGCCCGTCGGAGTCGGTCGGACGCCCGGCGACCGTGACCTCGACCCGGACCAGACCCCACGGCCGCCACAGCGCGGCCTGGTGCTCCACGAACGCCTGCACCCGGTCGTACGGGATGGTCTGCGAGACCCGCGTCAGCAACCCGCGCGTCACGTGCAGTCCCCGAGGGTGGCGCCGCAGGGTGAACTCCCACTGCGCGACCACGCGGTTGAAGACGACCTGTCCCATCCAGAACAGGAACGGCACGAGCCCGATCACGATGCCGGGGGCGAAGACGCCCACCGCGAGCACGCCCAGCGTCAGGACGGCCGGGATCAGGAACTCGGCCGACAGGAGCGTCGCCAGGACCAGCCGCCCGGGCTTCACCACGACGATCGGCGGAGCGAGGTCGGGGGAGTAGGGGCCGCTCGGCTGCCCGGGCTGCGCAGCCGGATCCGCCGGTGCGGACGTGCCGAGCTCGGACGCGCCGTCCCTGGGGGTGCCGACCGCGGACGTGCCGAGGTCGGCGGCCGGACCGCCGTACGCCGGATCGGTGGCCGCGCCCGGCTCTCCGGTCGCCTCCTGTGCACGCTCGAGCAGCACGCCCCGGAGGCGCTCGGCCTCCGGGCGCTTGAGGTACTGGAGCTTGAGCTGCGAGTCCGACCCGCCGGCCAGCTCGAGTGTCAGCTCGCAGAGACCGAAGATGCGCGCCACGAAGGGCTCGTTGATGTCGACCGACTGGATCCGCTCGTACGGCGCCCGCCGGGAGCGGCGGGTGAGGATGCCCGACTCGAGGCGGATCTCGCGCCCGTCGATCGTGAACCGCGTGAACCACCAGGTCAGGTAACCGAACGCGACCCCGACGACGGCAGCGACGGCGACGATCGCGAGCAAGGACACGATGACCTGGCCGAACGCGGTCTGCTCCTCGAGGACGTTGCGGCCGAACGCCACGAGGCCCGCGACGATCCAGATCCACACCCGGACGAGCGCGCTCGCCGGATGGGTGCGCAGGCCCTGGCTCGTCGGCGGCACGGTCGGGGCTCCGGCCTCGGGCGACGGATCAGATCCCGGCGCCATGCGTCTTCCCGAGCTCGGTCAGCCGGTCGCGGAGCCGCGACGCCTCGTCGGCCGGGACGCCGGGGATCTGCGCGGACGTCTCGGAGCTGGCTGTGTGGAGGCTCACGGTCGCGATCCCGTACGCACGCTCGAGCGGGCCGGCTTCCACGTCGACGAACTGCACCCGCCCGTACGGGACCGCGACGATGCGCCGCCACGCGACGCCGCTGCGGACGTAGAGGTCGTCGTCGTTCTCGGCGTAGCCCCATGCGCGCTGGTTGCGGGCCGCCCAGAACCACCCCCAGACCGCTGAGCCGGCCGACACCAGCACGATGATCGCCGAGAGCCACCACCAGCCGAGCAGCAGGCCGATCGCCACAGCTGCCGTGATCCCGAGGACGGCCGACCACACGAGGATCAGGACCCGCCGCATCGTGCGCAGTCGTTCGGAGACCGGGTGCCAGGCCGCGCCGGGGGAGAAGATCGCTTCCACACTCTCGACCCTATCGACCGTGGCGAGAACAATGCGTCCCTGGAGGGCCCTCCCGCGGGCCGACAATCAAGGATGGTCACGAAGCACGGAGTCGTTCTCCTCGCCGCCGGAGTGGTGTGCGGGCTGCTGGTCGGGGGCACCGCGACGTACGCGGTGTCCTCGCAGAAGACCGTGAAGGTCTGCGTCACCAAGTCCAAGGTCGTGCGCTCGGCGAACAAGAACGGCACGTGCCCGAGAAGGACGACGAAGAAGGCCATCGCCGTACGCGGTCCCGCGGGCCCGCGTGGACCGAGGGGCCCGCGGGGCGCCCCCGGGACCTCGTCGATGTGGGGTGTGGTCGCGGAGGACGGCACGATCGCCTCCGGGTCGTACCGGATCAAGGCGGTCACGAAGCCGAACGCGGCGCACCAGTTCTGCGTCCAGCCCGCGGTCTCGCTGCCGGTGACCCGGCTGCGGGCCGCGCAGGTGCGGGCCCTCGGGGGCCCGGGGACCGTCGCGTACGTCGGGCTCGGCGCGCCGAACTGCCCTGCGGGGTGGTTCGACGTGTCGACCTGGCTGCTCGACTCCGTCGGGGCAGGGGCCGAGCCACTGGGGTTCAGCCTGGTCGTGCCCTGAGCGGCCGCGATCGTGATCCGGCCGCGGCGATCTCGGTCGGATCACGATCCGGACGAACCCTGGACGGGATATGTCGTCCTCGGCAACAATAAGCGTGGCTCGAACCCGAGCCGTCCACTTCACAACGGATCGTCCGGCACGTACCTGCCGGTGAAGGGAATGGTTTTGTCATGGCTTCTGTCACGTTCGACAAAGCATCGCGTGTCTTCCCCGGCCAGGAGCGCCCGGCCGTCAACGAGCTCGAGCTCGAGGTCGCGGACGGGGAGTTCCTCGTTCTCGTCGGCCCGTCGGGCTGCGGCAAGTCGACGTCGCTGCGGATGCTCGCCGGCCTCGAGGAGGTCGATTCCGGTCGCATCCTGATCGGCGACCGCGACGTCACCGACCTCCCCCCGAAGTCCCGCGACATCGCGATGGTCTTCCAGAACTACGCGCTCTACCCGCACATGACGGTCGCCGAGAACATGGGCTTCGCGCTCAAGATCGCCGGCACCGCGAAGTCGGAGATCAAGCAGCGTGTCGCCGAGGCCGCGGAGATGCTCGGCCTGACCGAGTACCTCGACCGCAAGCCGAAGGCCCTGTCCGGCGGTCAGCGCCAGCGCGTCGCGATGGGCCGCGCGATCGTACGCTCCCCGCAGGTGTTCCTGATGGACGAGCCGCTGTCGAACCTCGACGCGAAGCTCCGCGTCCAGACCCGCGCCCAGATCGCCCAGCTCCAGCGCCGGCTCGGGACCACCACCGTCTACGTGACCCACGACCAGGTCGAGGCCATGACGCTCGGTGACCGTGTCGCCGTGATGAAGGACGGTGTCCTCCAGCAGATCGACACCCCGCGGCACACCTACGACAAGCCGAACAACGTCTTCGTCGCCGGCTTCCTCGGCTCGCCCGCGATGAACCTCTTCGACGCGCCCATCGTCGACGGTGGCGTACGGGTGGGCGACGCCGTCGTGCCGGTGGCGCGGGACGTGCTCGCGGCCGCCGACGGCCCGTCGATCACGGTCGGGATCCGCCCGGAGGACGTCGAGATCGCCGACGCCGGGATCGCGATGGTCCTCGACGTCGTGGAGGAGCTCGGCTCGGACGCGTTCGCCTACGGCCGTACGACCGTGGACGGCTCGGAGGAGACGTTCATCGCGCGCGTCGACTGGCGGACCCCGCCGCGGATCGGCGACAAGATCAACCTCGCCGTCGACGCGGACCACGTGCACGCCTTCAGCTCGAAGACCGGTCAGCGCCTCGGCGCCTGACCCCGACCCGGTCCGCGCCCGCGATTCGACGGGTTCCCCACCGATCCGGACTCTGCTTTCGGTGGCGAACCCGTCGAATCGGGCAGTACGGTGCTTGCCTACTTCAGGCGCGCGATCACGCCACATCGCGGAGTGGCGGCCACTGTGTCAGAAGGTCTGCCAGGCGGGCTTGTGGGCGTACGCGTAGCGGTAGTAGTCGGCGTACTCCAGTCCCGATGCCGCTGCCTCGTCCACGAACACCGTCGCGTGCGGGTGCAGCTGGAGGATCGATGCAGGGCACCGCGCTGCGAGCGGACCCTCGACCGCTGCGGCGACCGCGTCGGCCTTGCCGGCGCCGGTCGCGACCAGGAGCAGGTGATGGGCCGTACGGATGGTCCCGAGGCCTTGCGTCAGCACGTGGTGCGGCACGTCGTCGATCGAGTCGAAGAACCGTGCGTTGTCCTCGCGGGTCTGCTGCGTCAGGGTCTTCGGGCGGGTCCGTGACGACAGCGACGACATCGGCTCGTTGAACCCGATGTGGCCGTCCGTCCCGATCCCCAGCAGCTGCACGTCGACGCCGCCGACGGCCTCGATCGCCGCGTCGTAGCGCCGGCACTCCTCGGCGAGGTCGTGAGCCTCGCCGTCGGGGGAATGCACCCGTGCCGGGTCGATGTCGACGTGGTCGACGAGCTCGCGCCGGATCACCGCGTGGTACGACTCGGGGTGCGACCGCGCGAGCCCTGCGTACTCGTCGAGCAGGAACGCGGTCGCGTGCGCGAACGACAGCCCGTCCTCACGGTGCCGGCGGATCAGCTCGCCGTACGCGACCAGCGGCGACGAGCCCGTCGCCAGCCCGATCACCGGGTCGTCTCCGCGCAGCACCTCGGCGTACACGTCGGCGACGTGCGCACCGATCTGCTCGGCCGACGAGCAGATCACGACCTCCACGGGGACTCTCCTTCGGTTGTGGTGTCGTCGCGGTCCGAGCCGACCGACAGCTCGGCCGCTCCGAGCGCGGCCGCCGGGTGGTCCGGCGGCAGAGCGATGGTCCGCTCGCGCAGCCGCAGGCTCGCGACGAACGGCGAGGCGGTCTCGTCGACGTCGAGCCGCTCGAACAGCGGCTCCATGATCCGGTCGCCGAGGCGCATCACGCCGCCGGTGAGGACGACCCGCGCCGGATCGACCGACAGCGTCGCGATCCGGATCGCCTCGGACAACCAGCCGATGAACGAGCTGCGGATCGCGATCGCGGCCTCGTCCCCGGTGTCGGCGGCGTCGAACAGCGCGACCGGCGCCGGGACCGACCCGTCGTACGGCCACTGCCGCGCCAGGCCGCTGCCCGACGCGTACAGCTCGAGGCAGCCGTTCTGGCCGCACGAGCAGCGCGGCCCGTCGGGCTGTACGGAGAGGTGCCCGATCTCGCCGACCAGGCCGCTCGCGCCGCGGCGGACCCGTCCGCCGAGCACGAACCCCGCTGCGAGCCCGGTGCCGACCGACAGCAGCGCGACGTCCTCCGGCTCACCGAGACCGGCCAGCCAGGTCGCCGCACCGCGTGCCGCGGCGTTCACGTCGTTGTTCACGGTGACCGGCACGGACAGGGCCGAGGTGAGCTCGCCGGCGAGGTCGAGCGGCGCGGTGACGTCGAGATTGACGGCGTTCGTCAGCACGCCGCGTGCGTCGACGGCTCCGGGCACCCCGACGCCGACCGACAGCAGGCTCGTGTCGTCGGGGAGCTCGTCGACGAGCCGCTTGACGATGTCGAGGGCGGAGGCGACCACGCCGCCCGGTCCCCGGCGCGAGGCCGTTCGCGTCTCCGCGAGCACCGCACCGGTCGCGGCGTCGGCGGCGACCCCGTGGATCTTCGTGCCGCCGATGTCGAGCCCGATCCGTACGGCGGTCCGCGGCGCGCTCATCGGTGCGCTCCCGTGGTGTCGACCGCTCCGGCCAGCGCCTCCGCGATCACGTGCCCGGCGGCCCGGGTCGCGGTGACGGACGAGCCCCAGGTGCGCAGCACGCGGGGCAGCGCGTGCAGGTCCGGCGACGGCCAGGCGGTCTCGACGACGACCGCGTCGGGCCGACGCTCGGTGACGGCACGCAGCCAGTCCCACACGAGAGCGACGTTGGTCGCGCCGCGGGTCACGACGACCAGCGGGCCGTCGCCGGCAGCCAACTCGTCGGCCGCAGGCAGCGTGTCGGCGTCCACGACGCGTGGCACGACACCCTCCAGGCCGAGGTCGCCCCAGGCCGCCTCTCCGACGGCGAGGTTCGCGTGCGCGCGGACCTGCAGGACCCGCGGCGTCCCCTGCGGGAGCGGGCCGAGCGCGTCCTGGACCGCAGCCGCGGCCACCTCACCGGCCGCGAGCCCGGCAGCGACCACGTCGGCGTCGGCCGCGCGTGCGCCCGTCCCGTACGTCGCGGCGAGGGCGTCCACGCGGGCGGCGGCGTCACGCAGCCGGTCGCGCGCCAACGAACCGTCGTCGACGGCGGCGACGATCGCATCCACGACGTCGACGATGTCCTCGACACCGCGGCCCCGCAGGTTCGGGCCGATGCACAGCAGGTCCGCTCCGGCCGCGAGCGCGCGTACGGCTGCCGCCGGGACGCCGATCGTCGCGCTGGCGCCCGCCATGTCGAGGGCGTCGGTGACGATCAGCCCTTCGTACGCGAGCTCGTCGCGCAGCAGGCCCGTCAGGACCGCCCGGCTCATCGTCGCCGGGTTCTCGGCGTCGAGCGCGGGCAGCACGATGTGCGAGGTCATCACCGCGGCGGCGCCGGCCCGGGCGGCCGCTGTGAACGGGACGAGCTCGCGCTCGCGCAGCGTCGCGGCGTCGGCGTCGACGCGGGGGAGCGCGAGGTGCGAGTCCGCCTCCGTGTCGCCATGGCCGGGGAAGTGCTTCACGCACGCGGCCACCCCGGCGGCCTGGAGCCCCGTCACCCACGCCGCGGTGTGCCGCGCGACCAGTGCAGGGTCGGCGCCGAAGCTGCGGGTCCCGATCACCGGGTTGCGCGGGTTGGAGTTCACGTCGGCGTCGGGCGCCAGGTCGAGCCAGATCCCGCCCGACTTCAGCTCCTCGCCGATCCCACGGGCGACCTGCGCGGTCGTCTCCACGTCGTCGTGGCGGCCGAGGACGGCGTTGCCCGGGTACGGGCTGCCGTGGCCGTAGTGCAGCCGCGTGACGTCCCCACCCTCCTCGTCGAGCGTGAGCACGAGCCCGTCGGACAGCGCCCCGACCCGCCGCGCGAGGTCGAGCACCGACTCGCTCGAGTCGCCGAGGTTGTTGCCGTACAAGCAGATCCCGCCGAGGCCGTCGTCGACGAGCGCCGGCAGCCATTCCGGGATCGCCTCGCCCTCGAAGGCACCCATGATCACCCGGAGCGCGTCGCGGCGCACCGAGTCGGAGGTCGCAGAGCTCATCCCTTGACCGCTCCGGAGACCATGCCCGAGGTCATCCTGTTCTGGACGAACATGAACAGCCCGATCACCGGGACCGCGACCAGCGTCGCGCCCGCCATCACGGCCGGCCAGTCGATCGCCTCGTTGGAGACCGTCGTCATGCCCTGGAGCCACAGGGGCACCGTACGGTTCGACGGGTCCATCACGACGGTCGCGAGCGTGATCTCGTTCCAGCACTGGAGGAACCCGTACACGCCGGCGGCGACCAGGCCGGGCGCCAGCAGCGGGAAGGTGATGGTGAAGAAGGCGCGGAAGCGGCTGCAGCCGTCGACCATCGCTGCCTCCTCCAGCTCAGCGGGGACGCCGGCGACGAACCCGCGCAGCATCCAGACCGTGAACGGCAGGATCATCGCGAGGTAGAGCAGCGTCAGGCCGGCGACGGAGTTGAACAGACCCCACCCGGACAGCATCTTGTACTGGCTGATGAACAGCGCCTCCGCGGGGATCATCTGGACCACCAGGATCACCACGATGAACGTCGCCTTGCCGCGGATCCGGAAGCGCGAGATCGCGAGCGCCGCGAGGAACGCGAACACCAGCCCCGCCGCGACCGAGAGGAACGTGACGGTCAGCGACAGCTGCATCGAGTCCCAGAAGTCGGCGTCGAGCACCCGCCCGTACGCCTCGCCGCTGGTGCCGCTGCCGAACGGGACCCACGCCGGGGTCGGGGCTCGGAGCTTGCCGACGGGCTGGAACGAGCTGTTGACCATCCAGTAGACGGGGAACGCCCACACGAGGGCGAGCACGATCGCGAACGCGGAGAGCGCGCGGCGCCCGGTCCTGCGCCGGCGGCGGACGGTGGTGGTGGTCATGCGCGCTCCTCACGCAGCAGCGAGCGGACGTAGCCGAAGGTCAGCGCCAGCGTCAGGGCGAGCATCACCATGGCGACGGCCGAGGCGACGCCGTACGCGCTCTGGCCGATGCCGAGCTGGTACAGGTACGTGCCGAGCAGGTGGGTCTCGCTCCGGATCCCGCCGGCGCTCTGGAGGTAGTTGATCTGGGCGAAGACGCGCAGGTCCCAGACGATCTGGAGCAGCATGACGATCGACAGCACGGGCCGGATCGTCGGCAGGATGATGTGCCGGAAGCGCTGCGTCCGCGACGCGCCGTCGAGCTGCGCGGCCTCGATCGTCTCCTCGGGCACCTGGGTCAGCGCCGCGTACAGGCTGAAGACGACGAACGGGACGCTCATCCAGATGACGATGACACCGGCGACGAGGAAGAACGTCGTGGAGTTCGCGAGCCAGCTGTAGTCGTCGAACCGCTCGAAGCCGACCTTGACGAGGAGCCAGTTCACGACCCCGTACCGCTGGTCGAACAGCCAGTTCCAGACCGTGAGGCTCGCGATCAGCGGCGTCGCCCACGCGGCGAGCATCGAGACCTGGAGGATGATGCGGGCGGCCGTCGAGACCTGCCGCATCAGCAGCGCGACCGCCATGCCGATCGTCATGGTGACGAACGCGCACACGAAGCAGAAGACGACCGAGCGGACGATCACGGCCCACGTCGTCGGGTCGGTGAGGATCTCGACGTAGTTGCCGAGGCCGATCCACCCGGGATCGGCGGTGCCGAACTGCTGGGCGAGGCCGAACTCCTGGAACGACATCATGACCTGGCGCACCAGCGGGTAGCCGAGGCCGAGGATCAGGACGGCGAGGGTGGGGATCAGCAGCAGGTAGCCGCCGGGCCGACGTCGCGTGCGGCGCTTCCCGCCGCGGTCGGGACCGGCCGTCGTGGCCGCCGGCTGCTGCGGGGCGCGCACGGCTCCGTCGTCAGTCATCGCCTGGGACATCGTGCACCTGTCGTGGTCAGTGCGCTCGTCGGAACGGCCCGAGCAGGCTCCGTGAGCGAGGAAGGGAAGGGGTGGGGCCCGTCGTTCTCGGGGGGCGTACGACGGGCCCCACGGTGGGACGGGTCTGCCGGCCGGCCATCACGTGCGGGCCGGCAGACCCGAGCCTCGATCAGCCGTTGAGAGCGGCCTCGAGCTTCTCGTCGTACTCGGCAGCGAGCGCGGCGACGTCGCCACCGGCGGCGATCTTGCCGAAGAACTCCTCCATCAGACCGGAGGTCTCGATGTCGGTCCACGCCGGCGACGCGGGCGTCAGCTTGGCGTTGGAGGCCGCGGCGATCGCGGCCTGCGCGAACTCGTCGTCACCCATCGCCGAGGTGAAGTCCGAGTTGGCCGGGCCGAGGCCGTTCTCGGCGAGCATCTGCTGGTACTCGTCGCTGTAGATCAGCTGCAGGAGCTCGAAGGCCTCGTCCTGGTTCGGGGACTTGGCCGAGATGCCGATGTTGGAGCCGCCGGCGAACACCGGGGCGGCGTCACCGTCGACACCGGGCAGCGCGAGCGCGCCCAGGTCGTCGGCGAGCTTCTCCTCGACGCTCCAGCGGGCCCAGCTCGGCGCCATGAACATGGCGGCCTCGCCGTTGTTGAAGGGCACCCACGCCTCGGAGTCGAGACCGTCGACCGGAGCGGTCGTCGTGTCGCCGAGCGCCTGCCACTGCTCGAGGCCGGCGACCGAGCCCTCCGACGAGAGCTGACCGGTCCAGGTGTCACCGTCGAGAGTGGCGATGTCGCCGCCGTTGGCGAACATCCAGGAGATGCCGTTGCGCCAGTCCTGGCCGGGACGCCAGAAGCCCGAGTAGTCCTTGTTGCCCTGCTTCTTCAGCGCCGCGGCGGCGGTGCTGAACTCCTCGAGCGTGGTCGGGACCTCGATCCCGGCGTCGGTGAAGGCCTTCTTGCTGAAGAACACGTAGCGCGAGCCCCAGTAGTACGGGACCGCGTACTGCGCGCCCTCGTACGCACCGGCCTCGAGGAAGCCCTCCGGGCCGATGTTGTCGCCGAGCTCGTCCATCTTGTCGCTCAGGTCGGTGAAGGCGCCGGCCGCGGTGAAGGTGGGCGACTGGGTGTTGCCGACCTCGAACACGTCCGGGGTCTGGTCCTCGCTCGACAGCGCGGTCTGGAGACGCGGGATGAGCTCGCCCCAGTCGATCTGCTGGATCTCGAGGTCGGTGCCCTCGTGGTCAGCCTCGTAGGTGCTCTCGAGCCAGTTGACGAGCTCCTCGGGCGTGTCGGTCTCGCCCGCGAGCCAGAGCTTCATGGTCTCCGGCGGGGTGTCCGACGCGGTGTCGTCGGAGTCCGAACCGCCGCACGCGGTCAGGGCGAGCGCCGAGGCCACGCCCAGGGCCGCCAGTCGTGTCAGCTTCATGGTGAGTGTTCCCTCTCGATCCTGTGGGGGGTTGTGGGGTTGCTGGGGTTGATTCGTGCTGGTGTTGATCGGTGCTGGTCGTTCGTTGGGTCCGGGGTCAGCGGCTGGGGTGTCCGACGTCAGACCACCCCTAGCTGGGCGAAGCGGACCTGGGCCGCCGCGCCGGTGAGGACGACGTCGCGCGCGAGCGACGCCATCCGCACGTCCAGGCTCTCGGTCACTACCGGCATGCTGCGGCCGGCGACCTCGTCGCGGACCGCCTCCAGGAGAGGCCCGTCGAGCAGCTCGGTCGGGCCGTAGAGCACGACGTCGGCGATCCCGAGCGTGGTGACGATCGGGGCGAGCGCCGCTCCCAGCGTCGAGCCGACCGCTGCGAGCTCCGCTGCTCGCTCGTCGGCGTCGCACCCGGCGAGACGGGCACGGAGCCGGGGGACCGCCAGGAGCGTCTCCAGGCACCCGCGGTTGCCGCAGGCGCACGGGAGTCCGCCGGGCTCCACGACGACGTGGCCGATCTCGCCCGCGGACATCAGAGGGCCGCCGAGCACGGCGCCGTCCATCAGGATGCCGCCACCGACACCGTGCCCGACCGCGACCAGGAGGAGGCCGTGGGCGTTCCCGCTGCCGAAGGTGCACTCGGCGAGCGCGGCGATGTTCGCGTCGTTGGCGATGGAGACCGGCAGGCCGAGCCGGTCCGTCACGAGCTGCGCGAGCGGCAGCTCGTACCACCCGAGGTTCGGGGCCTGGCGCACCACGCCCTTGTCGTCGACCACACCGGGTGTGCCGATGCCGACCCCGATCACCTGGTGCTCGGCGTCGGCGACCAGCCGCTGCGCCAGCGCGACGACGAGGTCGACCGCGTCGTCACCGCGGGCGCCGTCCAGCGCGACCGCCTCACGGGTCAGCACCGCGCCGCGCAGGTCGAGCAGAGCGCCGTGGAGGGTGGCGTCGTCGGAGAGGTCGAGGGCGACGATCAGAGCGGCGTCGTCCACGAGGCCGATCAGCGTCGCGGGCTTGCCGGCGCGGACGCCGGGCTTCGTGCCGAGCTCGGCGACGAGACCGTCGGCGAGGAGCTCGGAGACCAGGTCGGAGACCGTCACCCGCGTCAGCGAGGTGGCGCGGGCCAGGTCCGCACGGCTCAGCGGCCCGTCGTCGACGAGGCACTGGAGCACGAGCGACAGGTGGTGGCGGCGGGTGTCGGCCGGCAGCACCTTGTCGGAGGAACGGCGGGTCGAACGAGGCCGCAACGGCGGCATCGTGCGTTCGCCGCTGGGGGGAGTCGTCCGCTCGAGCATGTTGTTAGTTCAGCCTACTTACAAACCTCGGTCAAGGTCCGTTCCCGTTTCGTTATCTTCGGATTCATGCGGAGGCGCTCGCGTGCGGATGGGGCCGGCCGCGGCCCCTGGTCGTCCACCGCCCGCCGTACGGGCGGTCGGACCGACTCTGCGCTCTCGACTGGCCACCGAGGTCCGAGCGCACCTTGCCGATTCCGGGCGCGCCTTGCGCGGCGCGCTCGGAGTCGGAAGGGCGCGCTCGGTGCCGTTCGAGGGCCTGTGCTCGGCCATCAACGGCAGCGGGAGGAAGGGCGCCGGACGGCGTGCGACCCGGCCCCGCCCGCCGTACGGCGTGCCGCAGACGTCACACCGGCCCGGATTGACCGGGACCTACCCCGGGTGGGATATTGGAAGACGGCGCAGTCCGCGCGTCGGGTTCACGGCCTCGTCGTGGTCCGAGGGCGACTGAGAGCGCGACGCGGACCGCCCAGACCCTGAGTTCAGATCATCGAGATCAGAAGGATTTCCATGGCCAAGGCTCTCCTCGGCTCCGTGGTGGCGCCGAACCCGAACCTGGCGCGAGAGGCCCACCTCCGCCGTCGCATCGCCGACCTCGAGGCGGAGATCCTCCGGCTCAAGAGCGAGAACGACCAGCTGTTGGCAGCGGCGGACTCCCTCTCGGACGCCGAGTTCAGCACCGCCGACCTGCTCGAGCCCGCGGGCTCCTGACCCGAGGCCGGTGGCCTCCGGGCCACCCGCCGGTCCCGCGCCTTCCGACGCGCCGGGACCGAGATCGACTCCGGCGTCGACGGGGTCGCCTACCCTGAGAGCGGCACCTTCCCCGCTGTCGGCAGTCCGTCCGCTGTCGACAGAGCCCGTACCACCGTCGCGTGAAGGAGCCCCGGCTTGCACCTCAAGAGCCTGACCCTCAGAGGATTCAAGTCGTTCGCGTCCGCGACGCACCTCCAGCTCGAGCCCGGGATCACCTGCGTGGTCGGTCCCAACGGCTCCGGCAAGTCCAACGTCGTGGACGCGCTGTCGTGGGTGATGGGGGAGCAGGGCGCGAAGTCGCTGCGCGGCGGCAAGATGGAGGACGTCATCTTCGCCGGTACGTCCGGGCGTCCGCCGCTCGGGCGCGCCGAGGTCGTGCTGACGATCGACAACACCGACGGTGCTCTCCCGATCGACTACTCCGAGGTCACGATCTCGAGGACGATGTTCCGCAACGGCGGCTCCGAGTACGCCATCAACGGCAACCCGTGCCGCCTGCTCGACGTCCAGGAGCTGTTGAGCGACTCCGGGATCGGCCGCGAGATGCACGTCGTCGTCGGCCAGGGCCAGCTGGACGGGGTCCTGCACGCCACGCCCGAGGACCGACGCGGGTTCGTCGAGGAGGCGGCCGGCGTCCTCAAGCACCGCAAGCGCAAGGAGAAGGCGCTGCGGAAGCTCAACGCCACGGAGGGCAACCTCACCCGTCTCCAGGATCTGCTGGCCGAGATCCGGCGGCAGCTCAAGCCGCTCGGCCGCCAGGCCGAGGTTGCTCGCAAGGCCGCGGTGGTCCAGGCCGACGTGCGGGACGCGCGCGCCCGGCTGCTCGCCGAGGACGTCGTCGTCGCGCGGACGCAGCTCGCGACCGAGCTGGCCGACGAGGAGGCTCTGAAGGCGAAGCGCACCGCCGTCGAGGCGACGCTGGCCGAGCTGCGCGAGTCCGAGGCCGGGCTCGAGGAGGCGCTGCGCGAGGACGCGCCGCGGCTGCAGGCCGCCCAGGACACGTGGTACGCGCTGGGGAGCGTGCGCGACCGGATCCAGTCGGTCGCCGCGCTCGCCGCCGAGCGGATCCGCAACGCCGAGGACCAGCCCGCCGAGCAGCGTCGCGGCCGCGACCCCGAGGAGCTCGAGGCCGAGGCCGCGCAGTTCGAGGAGCAGGAGCGGGCGACGGCCGCCGAGGTCGCGACCGCCCAGACCGCACTCGACGAGGCGGTGGCGGACCGCTCGCGGGCCGAGGAGGCGTACCAGTCCGAGGAGCGCCGCATGGCCGACCTCGTGCGCGCCGCCGCCGACCGCCGAGAGGGGCTCGCGCGCCTCGCCGGCCAGGTCGAGACCTTCCGCACCCGCGTCGGCGCGGCCGAGGAGGAGATCGGCCGGCTCACCGAGCACCGCACCGCCGCCGAGCAGCGGGCAGCCCGCGCCCAGCACGAGCACACCGCCCTCGAGACGCAGGTCGCCGGACTCGACTCCGGCGAGACCGGGCTGGCTGCCGAGATCGACGGAGCCCGGGCCGAGGTCGAGGACCTGGCCGACCAGCTCGGCAAGGCGATCGAGGCGCGCAACGTCGCCGACCGCGAGGCAGCGGCGCTGCAGGCCCGACGCGAGGCCCTCGAGCTGGGTCTCGCGCGCAAGGACGGCACCGGTGCCGTGCTGGCGGCCGGTGACCGGCTCCCCGGCGTTCTCGGGTCGCTCGCGGCGGTCGCCACCGTACGGCCGGGGTACGAGACGGCGCTCGCCGCCGCGCTGGGCCCCGCAGCCGACGCGGTCGCGGTCGACGGGCTCGGCACCGCCCTCGATGCGGTCTCGGTGCTCAAGCAGGACGCGCAGGGGCGTGCGGCCCTCGTGCTCGGGGCCGGTCCCGACGGTGACCCCGCCGCTGCGTGGCCCGACCTGCCGGCCGGCGCGACGTACGCCGTGGACGTCGTCGACGCACCCGACGGCGTACGGGCGTCGCTGCGTCGCCTGCTCACGCGGATCGCGGTCGTGGAGGACCTGGACGACGCGCGGGGGCTGGTCGAGGCCGTCCCGGACGTCGTCGCCGTGACGCGCGACGGCGACCTGGTCGGGGCGCACCTCGTCTCCGGCGGTTCGCACGACGCGCCGAGCCTGATCGAGACCCAGGCCGCCGTCGACCAGGCGGCGGCCGACCTCGACGAGGTCCGCGAGCGCCACGAGGCCCTGGAGGCCGACGTGGCGAGGCTGCGGACCGACCGGGACGCCGCGCAGCAGCGCCTCGACGTGGCGACCGCGAAGCAGCGCGAGTCCGACGCGAAGGTCTCCGCCCTGACCGAGGAGCTCGCCCAGCTCGGGTCGACGGTGCGGGCGAGCAAGGGCGAGGCCGAACGCCTCACCACGCAGATCGACGCGGCCCAGCAGCGCCGGGAGGCCGCGACGAACGACCTCGCCGACCTCGAGCGGAGGCTCGCCGACGCCGAGCAGGCGCCGGAGGAGGACCCCGACACCTCGGCGATGGAGCGCCTGGCGGAGGAGGCGAAGCAGCGCCGCGCCGCGGAGACCGAGGCCCGACTCTCGCTGCGTACGGCCGAGGAGCGCGGCCGCGCGATCCACGGCCGGGCGACCGGCCTGCGACGCCGCGCTGCCGACGAGCGCGCGGCGCGGGAGCGCGACCGGCAGCGGATCGAGCGGCTGCGCCGGGAGGCCGAGGCAGCGACGGCCGTGGGGGAGGCGTCCGGAGTCGTGCTGCGTCGGATCGACGGCTCGCTCGCCGCGGCGAAGCAGGCCCGCGATGCGGTGGCCGCGTCCCGCGCCGACCGGGAGCGTGCTCTGGCCGACCTGCGGCGTCGGGTCCGCGAGACGTCGGTCGAGCTCACCCGGCTCACCGACACCGTGCACCGCGACGAGGTCGCCCGGGCCGAGCAGCGGCTGCGGATCGAGGCGCTGGAGCAGCGCAGCCTCGAGGAGCTCGGGATCGAGGTCGATGCGCTCGTCGCCGAGTACGGCCCCGAGCAGCTCGTACCGGTGCCACGTCCCGCCGACGCGGACGAGGAAGCACCGGACCCCGACCCCGTCCCGTACGACCGCGCTCAGCAGACCAAGCGGCTGCGGGCCGCGGAGAAGCAGCTCGCGCTGCTCGGCAAGGTCAACCCGCTCGCGCTCGAGGAGTTCGCGGCGCTGGAGGAGCGGCACCAGTTCCTCTCCGAGCAGCTCGACGACCTGCGCAAGACGCGCCGCGACCTCCTCGGGATCGTCGACGAGGTCGATCAGCGGGTCGAGCAGGTCTTCACCGACGCCTACGCCGACGTGGCGCGCGAGTTCGAGGGCGTGTTCTCGCGGCTGTTCCCCGGCGGCGAGGGACGGCTGGTCCTGACCGACCCCTCCTCGATGCTCACGACGGGGATCGAGGTGGAGGCGCGGCCGCCGGGCAAGAAGGTCAAGCGGCTGTCCCTGCTGTCCGGCGGCGAGCGGTCTCTCGTCGCGGTCGCGTTCCTGGTGGCGCTGTTCAAGGCGCGGCCCAGCCCGTTCTACATCCTCGACGAGGTCGAAGCGGCGCTCGACGACACGAACCTCGGTCGCCTGCTCGAGATCTACGAGGAGCTGCGCGAGAACTCGCAGCTGATCGTGATCACCCACCAGAAGCGCACGATGGAGGTCGCGGACGCGCTGTACGGCGTGTCGATGCGCGGTGACGGTGTGTCCGCGGTGATCAGCCAGCGGATGCGCGAGGCGGAGCCGGCGTAGTCGACGCCGCTGGTCGCCTCTCGATCGTTCGCTGCGCTCACGCCTCGAGAACCGGCCGAGGGATCCCCCGGCTGGTCGCCTCTCGATCGTTCGCTGCGCTCACGCCTCGAGAACCGGCTGAGGGAAGCGAGGATCGAGACCCGGTCCCACCCCCGACCCCGCTATCGTCGCCCGGGTGAGCGAGAACCCCACCCGTGACGACTTCAACGTCCTGCGTACGATCACGACCCGCTGGGCCGACGTCGACATCTACGGGCACGTCAACAACGTCACGTACTACTCGTACTTCGACACCGCCGTGAACGGCTACCTCGTCGATGCCACCGGCACCGACATCCGTGCGCTGGACGCGGTCGGGCTCGTGGCCGAGACCGGGTGCCGCTTCCTGCGCGAGCTCGACTTCCCGACGGACGTCGAGGTGGGGCTGGCGGTCGAGCGGCTCGGGCGGTCGTCGATCGTGTACGAGATCGGGCTGTTCCAGGGCGATGCGCGGGAGCCGGCGGCGGTCGGGCGGTTCGTGCACGTGTACGTGACCCGCGAGGGTCGGACCGTGACACCGATCCCCGAGGCGATCCGGGACGCCGTCGCCCCGTTGCTGCGCTGAACGGCGGCTCCCCGCGCAGTGAACTCGGAGTGCAACCCCGGCGTGTCGGGTGCAGAGTGTTCGCCAAGTTCGGTATCCCCGACGTAGCACTCTGTTTCCGGATCGATGCTCTCCGAGAGGGACGTCCCATGCGTAAGACCGCTTCCATCGCCTCGATCGTGCTCGGCGTGATCATGATCGTCGCCGCGATCATCACCTGGATCGTCGTGTCCACGACGCTCGCCGACCAGAAGATCACCGTCTCCGACGACGCCGACTGCGCGGCCGGTGACACCGTCAACGGGCCGATCAGCGCCTACTGCCAGGCCGACGTGATCGACAAGCACACCATGGAGGCCACCGGCGGCAAGACGTACGCCGAGCTGGAGCAGGACGACCCGGTCCGTGAGACGGCCATGGACTCGGCGTTCCTCCAGGCCTCGCTGTTCACTTCCGTCGTCGCGTTCGGTGTCGCCGCGATGGCGGCGGCGATGGGCCTGCTGTTCGTCCTGATCGGACTCGGGATGCGTGACGTCGGCGCCCGTACGGCGGCGCCCGCGCACGCCGGACCGCCGCCGTCGGAGGGCGGTACGACCGCCTGACCCTGACGTACGCGGCGAGGCCGGTGTCCGAGCGGGCGCCCGGCCTCGCCGCGCGTCATCAAGGCTCCCGTCGGTACGTGATGCGGAATCGCCGCTGCCAGGTTTAGCAGTTTCAGCCCATCGCGTTCGAGGGACTCGGTAGCGTGAGCGCGAGCTTGCGGCGTCCCACACGGGGAGGGCTGGCCCGGAAGCGCCGGACTGCGGCGGCGAGCGGTACGAGGAGCCAGACTTGGGACGTACGTACTCCCGCCGCCGGCAGCGTGCGACAACCGACGAGCTGCGACCCGGGCGCACCTCCGTACGAACGGGGACCGACCGGCGCTGGCGACTCCTGATCGTACGCACAGGACTCGCCCTGTGCGTCGTGGCTGGACTCGTCGGGGCATCGACGCAGTTGCCGTTCATCAAGGATCCGCTTGACGAGGTTCGCGCCGACGCTCAGGCAGCGATCAAAGCTCTCGACGCTGGCGATCTTGTCGCGCTCGAGGCGCAGTTGGCGGCCAACCGCGGTCAGGCCGATTTCGCCTACTACTTCACATCGGAGACCACACCGCGCGCTCTCGGCGACGCGCTCTCCACCGCCGCCGGCGAGAGCGACGACACTCCGTTGCGGGAGGACGTCGACGCCCACGCCTACGCCCTCACCCTGGCTGATCTGGCGGGCACCCTCGGCCTGGCGACGTTCGGTACAGGCGACCGTGCCTTGGCCGCCGCTTGGACGGATGACTTCATCACCGCGACGACGACTCCGGAGGAGTTGTACGGCGACGAGAGCGACGGTGCCGACGTCTCGGAGCAGGTCCGTTCCAATCAGGATGTCGCGAACAAGCAGAACCTCCTGCTGCTGCTGTCGCGCGGCTACTGGTCAACAGAGTTCCTTCAGGCAGTGACCGACGCCTACTGGCTGTACGACCTCGACCAGGGCGACGACGCGTGGTCCGGGACGTCGCTCGAGGATGCGAAGTACGCGCCGGCGCCGTCCGGTCAGTACCTCACCGACGGGATTCTCGCCCTCACCGCAGCTTTGACCGCGAACGCCGAAGCCAGCGCTTGGGCGTTCACAGACTTTCAGCCGGGCACCGAGGAGATCGACGGCTCGAACTATGCCATTGGCAGGTTCACCCACTACCTGATGTTCGAGCATCGTTTCCCCGGGTCGTCCGACGGCGAGGGCGCGGGTAGGACCGCGACCCTTACGGCGTTGTCCTCAGCGATCGAGGCTACGGACGGGGCCGCGGATGCTGACGACACGTCCACTTCGGCGTCGCGGGCCAGCGCCGGCCCCGTGCACGACGTCCTCGTCCTGCAGAACCTGGCGAAGGATCTGAGCGAGGAGAACGGCTGCTCATGGAATCCGCTCGACTACTGGCACTGTGCTGTAGCCGTAGCGGAGTCCGTGTGGCGATGGATCCAGGATTGGGGCCACCTCACCCTGGACATCCTTGCGGGTGCCACGTTCGCCCCGCCGCCTTTCACAGCCGTCGGTGTTGCCGCCGCGGTGACGAACGCGACCTGGTATGCGATCGACGGCGACTACGTGGCGGCCGGTCTCTCACTCGCCGCAGCGGTGCCGGGCCTCGCCTTTACGAAGATCGCCACGGGCGTGAAGGCGGGCGTAACCGCGGAGAAGGCGGCTGCAGAGGCCGACGATATTGCGGAGGTTGCGACCACGATTCGGGCGGCTGTCGGGCCCGAGAACACGATGGCGAAAGTAGTCACCGCCGACAGTCTGCGTGTCCGCCCCAACGTCTGGGCAACGACGAAGAGCCAGGTTCGCGCCGAGGCCAAGAAGACTGCCGAGGGCGACTTCATCGACCCGAACACGGGAAAGGTGATCCCCAGCTACGGAAAGTTCGACTATGGCCACAAACCAGGCTACGAGTGGCGATGCACCAAGATGAAAGCGCTCTCCCTGGGATGGACCCAGCAGGAGCTGAACAACTACTTTAACGATCCGAGCCACTACCAGATTGAAGATCGGGCCTCCAACCGGAGTCACCTCTACGAATCGGACACGTGTGCGGCTTAGCACGACGAGATCTGCCCACTAGCCGGGCGTGCCAGGAGTGCCGTCGCGCAACGAGGCGGCGGCGCCGGTGAGCTGCGTCGACGCTTCGGACCACGGACCCTGGAGGTCGAGGTCGTCGGTGTCGCAGTACGAGCTCCAGATGCAGTCGTTCCACTCCGAGTTCGTGGTGGTGTACGCGGTCAGCGCCTGGTCGGCATCGGCGAGCACACCCGAGCACCAGGACGACAGCGCGGTCGTGTCCACGCGGTTGCGCGCGACGGATGCGTCGCCGACGGCCGCGCCGAAGTCGGCTTGGGTCATGCCGACATCGAGCCGTGCGTCGATGTCCTGCAGGGCACGGAGGTAGGGGCGGAGCGCGGCTTCGCACGTCTCCCGTTCCTCCTGCTGCGCTGCCTGCTCAGCCGCGGCTCGCTCCTGCTTCGCCACCTCCGCGCGCTGCGTCTGGACCATCGAGCCGATGACGTACGCACCGACGCCGAGCACTGCAATCGCGATCATCGCCGTGATCGCAACCAGGATCTTGGTCGATCCCTTCATGGTGTCCCCCCTGTGGTGTCGGGTGGGGAGCGCACCGGCTCCCCACCCCTCAGGTGTGTCAGCCGGCTTCGACGAATCGAGCCGGATGCACGTCACGAAGCGCTCGTGGTGAAAAGGATCGGCGCCCACTCGTTGAAGTCGTCGTCGTACCCGGGTGAGATCTCCAGGTCGATGTCGTCGGCGTCCTTGACGGCATAGGCGAGATCGAACGAGACCTTCTTGCCGGGCCGGAGGGTGGTGCTCGGAGTACCGTCGATGCCGTTCGCCGAGTCGAAGATCTCCTCACCTTCGCGACCACCGGACGAAGCCGTCGAGTAGATCCCGGACGGGTCGTACCGATCGTCGGTGCCGTTGAATACGGTGACCTGGAACGTCACCTGCGGCCACTTCTTGTGATCGAGCAGCCAGTTGTCGCTGACGCTGTACGGCTTGAGCTTTCCGACCCTCACGATCAGCCCGTCGCCGTAGGTGTACTGGCCGCCGAAGAGGGCGCTCTGCCCGTTCGTGGCATCCAGTGACGGCGGGAGGCCGCTGTTCGAGCCGTCGAGCGGTGCGTCCGACGCGTCGTCAGTGGCGTCGCCTTCCGACTCTGGGGTTTCTTCGTCGGAGGCCGCAAGGGCGTCCTTTGCCTCCTTCGCCGCCTCGGTGGTGTCCGGGGTCTCCGACGAGCTCGCGCAGCCGGCCAGGGCTACGACGCCAAGCACGGCGCTGGCGACGAGGATGGCGGGGCGGGAGGTACGAATCTTCATGGTCGTGCTCCTGTTCTGTGTGCGGAACGTCGTTCGTGGACGGTGGCGGCGTCGCGAACCCCCGAGATGGACTCGCGACGCCGGACAGGACCGTACGGCCGCTGTTCGCGGGTCAGCACGTGAAGTGCGATAAGACGGGTTATCAAGGTCAGCAGCCGCATCACGACGTTCTTCGGTACGGTCACATCACCGATCAGAAAGGGGACTGTGCATGTCGATTGAGGAGAGCGGGCGTACGCCGAGGCTCGTCGGCATGCCGGAGATCGCCGCTGTCACCCGAGTGCAGCGACCGGTCGTCTCGATGTGGCGGTCACGCAGCGCCGCCAGCTCGTACCCCTTTCCCGCGGCGTACGAGCGCCGTGGCCAGCAGGATCTGTTCGTCGCAGACGAGATCGCCGCGTGGCTGCGCGACACCGGGCGCGGCAACAACCCGGACGCGGCCGACGAGATCACGGCGTACGGGATCGACCGCGACGCGCCGCACGACGATCCGCTGGTCTTCGATGCGTTGACGGCGGTCCTGTGCCTGCTCGCGACCGTGCCCGACGATCTTCGAGAGCTCGACGCCGAGGAGCTGCTCGACCTGGCCGACGAACAGGACCCGGACGATGCCGCGATATTCCGTGAGCTCGAGCAGGTGGGCGAGCGTCTCCCGGTAATCATCGACGCCGCCGTGCAGCGCGCGGATGCCGCGCTGTCGCCTGCCGCGGCGTTCGAGATCCTGATGGCGGATCGTTTCCGCAGCAGCCTCGACGAGCACGTCGCAGTCGCGCTCCAGCCGGAGATCGCGACCCTCGTCGCCCGGGTCGCGGTCGGTGTGAATGCGCGGCTTGACGGTTCGGCGACGTACGTCGACCCGCGTCCTGGCTCGAGCGACCTGCTGGTGGCGGTGCTCGCCGAGCACGGGGAGCGTGGTCCGGCCGAGGTCGTGATCCCGTCGGGGGAGGGACGCGCCGAGCGGCTCGTACGCCGGCGCATGCTCACCCACGGCGCCGCGCGCAGCGAGCTCGACGTCAGCGCGGACGGGGAGTTCGTCGCCGCTCCGGAGTCGACGATCGTGACTCAGCTTCCAGCGCCCGGTCGTCCGCGGATGACAGTTGCCGAGGTCGTGGATGCGCTCGATCAGATCGTCCTGCAGATGGACGACACGCAGCGTGCGGTGGTCGTCGGTCCCGCGTCGGCCCTGACCGATGCGTCGGGTGGTTCGGCCGAGCAGACCCGGTCCGCGCTGCTGCGCGGTGGCCGTGTCCGGGCGATCGTCCGGCTTCCGGCGGGGCTGGTGACTGCTCGCTCGCGACAGGCACTAGCGCTGTACGTGCTGGGCGCACCGGACCTTCGGGCAGGCGTCGCCGAGGACGTCTGTTGGACCGTGGACCTGTCCGATGATCCGATCGACGCGACGACGATCGATGAGCTCGTGACTGACGTCATTGTTGCGGCCACCGCCGACGTCGACCTTGCGCGGCGGCACGCGTACACGTACCTGAACCCGGTGCCGCTCCGCTCGCTGCTGTCGGCCCGCCGGTTGACCGACGCCGCTGCGGGCCGACCTCTCCGCATGACCGACATCGTCGAGGCTGCACGCGGTCTCCAGGCTGCGTACGGCGGGCTGGCGGACCTGTCTGCCCCCATGGCGCCGGGGATGCGGACGGGGTCGGGGCGCGGCTTGCGACCGATCAAGGTCACGGATGCGCTCGACGGCCGTCACCTGCGGGTGGTTCCCGGCACGCGCCTCGCAGAGGAGGACCTCGGGGGTGTCGGCGGTGGTCTGCGAGTGATCGGACCCGATGAGGTCATGGGCGTACGACGGCCGGGAGTCCGTGCGATCGCAGCGCTGGTCCTCGCTGCTTCGTACCCATCGGCTGGACTCACCGAGCCGGGTGACGTCATCTTCTGTACGGCGCCGCGTCCGGCCGCGATCGTCGATGACGAGGGGTCGTCGGTTGTGATGGCGCCTGCAAGGGTTCTGCGGGTTGATCCTGCCGATCCCGCTGGGCTGCACGCGGAGATCGTGGCGGTGGACATCAACGAGCAGCCGCCGAGCGCCCGCGCATGGCGGCAGTGGCGCCTTCGCCGTGTCGCGGAGGCAGAACGGTCGGCGCTCGCGAGTACGCTCGCGGCGGTGCGTACGTCGCGCGAGGCCGCGCGGGAGCAGGCGCGGCGCCTGGACGGGCTGTCGGCGCGATTGGTCGACGGCGTGACGTCGGGGACGGTGTCGTTGGAGATCGCCGGCGAGGCGACGCCGTCGGACGGCAGCATGAGCATCAGGTTCGAGGAAGAGGGTTGAGGATGGCGAAGAAGCGAGCGGCGACGCCGAGTGCACCGTCGACGGTCAAGGAGCTGCAGGATCTGCTCTGGAAGGCGGCCGACAAGCTACGCGGTTCGATGGACGCCGCGCAGTACAAGGACGTCGTCCTCGGGCTGGTGTTCCTGAAGTACGTCTCCGACGCGTTCGACGAGCGGCGGATCGCGCTCGCTGCCGAGCTGGAGGCCGAGGGTCTCGACGAGGACCAGGTCGCGCAGCTGATCGACGACACCGACGAGTACACGGGGCACGGCGTGTTCTGGGTGCCGGAGTCGGCCCGATGGGGCTACCTCGCGCAGAACGCGAAGGGCCTGGCGCCGTCCGGCGGTGTGCTTGGCAAGCCCGTCGGTCAGCTCATCGACGAGGCCATGGATGCGCTGATGCGCGGCAACGACTCGCTCAACGGCACGCTCCCCACGATCTACAACAAGGACAACGTCGACCAGAAGCGGCTCGGCGAGCTGATCGACCTGCTCAACGGCGCGCGCTTCCATGGGGACGGCGCGACCAAGGCGCGGGACCTGCTGGGGGAGGTGTACGAGTACTTCCTCGAGCGGTTCGCCCGGGCGGAGGGCAAGCGTGGCGGCGAGTTCTACACGCCCAAGTCGGTCGTGCGAGTCCTCGTCGAGGTGCTGGAGCCGAGCAGCGGCCGGGTGTACGACCCGTGCTGTGGGTCCGGCGGCATGTTCGTGCAGACCGAGAAGTTCCTCGAGGCGCACGACCGCGACCGGACGGCGATCTCGGTCTACGGGCAGGAGTTCAACGAGCGCACCTGGAAGATGGCGAAGATGAACCTCGCCATCCACGGGCTCGCGGCCAACCTCGGCTCGCGGTGGCAGGACACCTTCGCGCGCGACATCCACCCGGACCTGAGCGGGGCGAACGGCGCCGACGTCGTGATGGCGAACCCGCCGTTCAACATCAAGGACTGGGTGCGCAACGAGGACGACGCACGCTGGCGGTACGGCGTGCCGCCGGCGACCAACGCGAACTACGCGTGGATCCAGCACATCCTGTCCAAGCTCGCTCCGGACGGCCGAGCCGGCGTCGTGATGGCGAACGGGTCGATGTCCTCGAACTCCGGTGGCGAGGGCAAGATCCGCGCCCAGCTCGTCGAAGCGGATCTTGTGTCCTGCATGGTTGCGCTGCCGACACAGCTGTTCCGCAGCACCGGCATCCCGGTGTGCGTGTGGTTCTTCGCGAAGGACAAGGCCCCCGGGCGGCAGGGTGCGGTCGACCGCAGTGGCGAGGTGCTCTTCATCGATGCGCGCGAGCTGGGGTACTTGGTCGATCGCGCCGAGCGCTGGCTGTCCGACGACGACATCGCCCGGATCGCCGACACCTACCACGCTTGGCGGGGGACGCGGTCGGCCACTGAGCGAGGGATCGCGTACGAGGACGTGCCGGGCTTCTGCAAGTCCGCGAGCCTGGCCGACATCAAGACGGCCGACTACGCGCTGACGCCCGGGCGTTATGTCGGGGCTGCGGAGGTCGAGGACGACGGCGAGCCGATCGAGGAGAAGATCGCGCGGCTGACGAAGGAGCTCGAGGCGCAGTTCGACGAGTCCGCCCGCCTGGCAGCGGTCGTCCGCGAGCAGTTGGGACGTGTGTCGTGAGGGAGGTGAAGGCAGGCTGGTCGACAGTAGAACTCTGTAGCCTTCTTCGCGACGGGCAGGCTACCTACGGGATCGTCCAACCCGGAGCACACGACGAACAAGGTGTTCCGATCTTGCGGGTGAAGGACCTTCGGGGCGGAGCCATAAACGCTGGGGACCCCCTAAGAGTTGCGAATGGTATTGAGGCAAAGCACGACCGAACGAGGCTTGGCGGTGGTGAGGTTTTGGTCTCACTCGTCGGCACCGTGGGGGAAGTCGCAGTAGTGCCCGACTCGCTCCGAGGGTGGAACGTAGCGCGTGCGATTGCCGTGCTGCGTCCTGCGCATGTCGTGACGAGATGGCTTGCGTACGCGCTGCAGGCTCCCGCGGTTCAGACCCAGCTTCATTCTGCGCTCAACACGACAGTGCAGGCGACACTCAACCTCTCGGACCTTAAGCGGCTTCGTCTGGCTGTCCCACCCCTCCCCGAGCAGCAGGCGATCGCTGAGGTGCTCGGCGCCCTCGACGACAAGATCGCCGCCAACACCACCGTCGCTGCTACAGCGGACTCAGTCGCTTCCGCGCAGTTCGATAGGCAGGTGCAACATGCGAACTTGGGCCCCGCGACCTTTGGCGACGTGGCCGAGGTGGGTGGAGGTGGTACGCCGAAGACGAAGATCGAGGAGTACTGGGGCGGGGACGTCCGATGGGCAACGCCTACTGACGTCACAGGGCTCGTGGGCCCGTACCTGTTCGACACGGCACGGAGGATTACCGAGAGCGGGCTCGGCGCGTGTTCATCGAAGCTGTACCCCGCAGGCTCGATCCTCATGACGTCACGAGCGACGATCGGTGCGTTCGCAATTGCGGAGCACCCCACGAGCGTCAATCAAGGCTTCATCGTCGTGCAGCCCCATGACCCGGACGTGTCGATGTGGATCTTCCACGAGATGCGTTCCCGCGTCGATGACTTCGTCGCCCACGCAAATGGCGCAACGTTCCTCGAGTTGAGCAGGGGGCGGTTCAAGCTTCTCCCCGTCCGGCTCGCAGACAACTCGACGATGCACGCGTTTCAGACGTACGCGGCTGGGCTGCACGAGCGCGCGTCCTCTGCGATCGAAGAGAACCGCACCCTCGCCGAACTGCGAGACACGTTGTTGCCTCAGCTGATGTCGGGCCGCCTCCGCGTGCGCGACGCGATCCAGCAAGTCGAGGAGGTCGTCTGATGGCGGGGAAGCAGGTCCGGCTCTTCCTGGCGGACGGCACAGCCGGTGGGCTCACGACCGCCGAGATCATCAACTGGACCGGGAAGATCGTGCAGGCGCCGCGATCCGACCTCGGCGTTGTCCTGAGACGCGACGAAGCCGCGCGAACCGGCGCGTACCTCCTGCTCGGCGATGATCCCGAGGCGGTCGGAGGGCTGCGGTGCTACGTCGGCGAGGCGGACGTGATCGGCGCCAGGTTGCGCGAGCACGCGAGCGGTCGCGGCAAGGACTTCTGGGATCGTGCCGTTCTGATCTTGTCGAAGGACGAGAACCTCACCAAGGCCCACGCCCGTTATCTCGAAGCTCGTCTCATCGCCCTCGCGTCTGATGCTGCGCGATGCACGCTCGAGAACGGGACCACACCAGACCCTCCCCGGCTTCCCGAGGCCGACGTCTCGGACATGGACGAGTTCATTGCGTACCTGAAGATCGTCCTGCCGGTCCTCGGCGTCAACGTGCTGCGCGGCCGAAAGGCGCTCGGCGGTAGCGCGGAGGCTGAGCCCGTCGCGAGCTCCATCCCGCGCTCGCCGCTCTTCACCCTGACGGTGCCGCGCGCAGGGGTCGAGGCGCGGGCCCAGGAGATCGACGGCGAGTTCACTCTCCTGGCGGGCTCCCTGGTTGCTTCGTCCATCCGAGCCAAGGCCTCGTATGCATCCTCGACCGCGGCCGCGTACGCGGGGTACGAAGCGATTCACAAGAAGCTCCGCGAAGACGGCGCGATTGATGCGACAGTGACCCCTGCCACGGTGACCCGCGACATCCCCTTCGGCTCGCCGTCGACGGCGGGCGCGATCGCTACTGGGCGCTCCTGCAACGGGCGGCAGTCGTGGATCGCCGAGGACGGTGCCACCTACGGTGAATGGGAACGTCGCGGCCTTGTCGAGCCATGAGCTCTGAACCATCAGCCAGGCCAATCAGTTCAGTCTTGACTGAACACCCTCGTCGTGTCACCGTGCCGGGATGACCCTCCGCGACAGGATCACGTCGGTCCCTGACGGCGCCCGAGATCTCGCTGCGGCACGCCTCAGGTGCGAAGCCCTGAAGCTGCTCCATCAGGCTCTGGAAGAGAGCGGCATGTCGAAGACCGAGCTGGCGGCAAAGCTGGGCGTTCGGAAGTCCGCGGTCACTCAGGTGTTCCGCGGGGACGGCAACGTGCGAGTGAACACGCTCGCCGACTACCTCTGGGCGCTCGGTCGAGACGCCGACCTGTCACTTGCGCAACGGGCCGACATTCCGGAGCCGCTGGACCGTTCATGAATCCGGCGGAGACTGCCAGACTCCCGCCGACAGCAGGTCCGTCGCCCCGATCGGAGGCAAGCCGTCGTCGCATTCGCGGAGGCGCCCGTACGGTCATCCGACCTCGCCAGCCTCTGCAGGCGGGCGGCCTCGCGCGCGGCGAGGTCGAGACCGCCTCCGTCATCGATGAGCAGCACGATGTCGGCGCCCGCTTCGGCACGGACGACACCATGTGCGATCACCATGGTTTCGCCGGCGTCCTTGGGATGGCGCAGTCTCTGCTCGATCGGCATGCTGCTCAGACGGCGGACCGCCCGGTCAAGAGCGTCGTCGTCGGGATCGTCATCGAGGACCTCAACCAGCTTCGTCGGCTGGACTTTGCGCCACACCTTCTCCGCATGCGCGAACCGCGGAAGTCGCGCCTTCCCGAGCAACTCGCCCACCACGGTCTCGGGCACGGCGATCTGGCCGACGACGCTGAACATCAGGCGTTCGCTGTTCGTGGCGAAGAAGTTGAGCGCCGGGCCGGCGTCGATGACGACCGGCTCACCCATCGTCATCCAACTCACTCAGGTCGACATCGCGACTGAATGCGCTCAGGGGAGCCCCGGGTGGAACGGCAGGCCGAGGCTCGATCCTGGCGTCGGCGAACTCGGCTCGGACCTCGTCGGTCGAGAGCCCGCGAACTCGTGCGACGGTCTCGATCGACACCACGCCCTCGATGTATCCCTCAGTAGCCCAGGCGGTGAGTCGGCGGGGAGGCCGCGGTGTCCGCGACTCTGCTTGGAGGGCGGTGTACTCGTCACGCCACCCAAACCGGCTGGCCAGCGCCGGGGTGGTGAGCAATTTCCAACTGCTCTTCGTTCGGTCGTCGATGAGGCCGGCGCCGTAGAGTTGAATCGCCGCGATCATCGGCGATGCGCCGAAGATCCGGACGACGTACGACAGGTCGGCCTCCGTCAGCGGTCGCGATTCGGGAAAGCGGCCCTTAAGCGCGGTGATCGGGACCAAGAGGTGCCGCGCAAACGCGTCCGCCCGGATTTCCTCGTCGCTGCGTTCCGCCCAGCCGTTCCCGGCGGCGGGTGCACAGTCGTCAGCGAGAACATGACCGAGTTCGTGTGCGATCGTGCTTCGCTGTCGCATAGGTCTCGTCGTCGTCGCGACTGCGATCATCCGAAGGCGCCGCTGTGGGTCTGACACGGTCATACCGTGCTCGTCAGCCTCAGCCGGAACGATCGCGACGTCCACACCGCACCTCGAGTCCACGAGGTCGATCAGGTCGCGAATCGGGGCGTTCCCAAGCTCGCTCTCATCCCGGAACTGCTGGGCGAGCAGGCGCCCGTCGTGCTCGTTGCTCACGTGGGCTCGGGAATCGCCTGATCGGCGAGGTAGTCGGCAAGCTCCAGATACTCGACGAGCTTGTCGCGCAGGGTCGTCATCGTGGCGTCGCCCGTCGCACGCGCCGCGCACGTCACCCGCTCGGCGACCGGAGAGGTGCCGCGGAGCTGGTCGAGCGTGAGCCCGAGGGCTGCCGAGAGTGCCAGTTGCTCGCCGAGGTGCGGCTCGCGGGCTCCGCTTTCGATCCGCGAAAGCGTCGGTTGGGAGATACCGGAGGCCTCCGCCAGCGCGCGTTGCGAGAGATGCGCATCCTCGCGCAGCCTGCCTAAACGTCCAGAGATCGCCATGAATCACTCACCACCTTCTGTGATTCACCGTAGCTGGAAGCATCGGTGGACGGAAGCGGATTGACGCCGAACGGTCAAGGCTGTCGGTGACGTGTGAGTGAATCGCAACATGACACGGGCGTCGGCCAAATGGCGCATCCGCGACCCGCAACCGAGAGAATGGCAGGGTGAGCGCAACAGTGGCTGTGACCGGCGACCTGCTGGCGTGGGCCAGTGAACGTTCTGGCTTGCCCGCCGAAGATCTCGCGCGCAAGTTTCCGAAGCTGAGCGAGTGGGTGTCCGGCACCACCCACCCCACGCTGAAGCAGCTGGAGAGGTTCGCCAAGACCACCCACACGCCATTCGGCTATCTGTTTCTCCCCGAGCCCCCCGACGAACCGCTGCCCGTCCAGGACTTTCGGACCCGGGGAGGGCGGGCTGTGCAGCACGCGAGCCCCGATCTGCTCGACACCATCTACGCGTGCGAGGCCCGCCAGGAGTGGTATCGCGACTTCGCGGTGATCTATGGCGAGGATGAAGTCGAGATCGTCGGTTCTCTGACCATCGATGTGGATCCGGCCGAGGCAGGCGCTCGACTTCGCGAGACCCTCGCCTACCAGGTGGGAAGCCGCGGACCTTCCTGGAGCGAGGCCTTCCGACGCTTGAGCGAGCATGCAGAGGACCTCGGCATCCTCGTCATGGTCAGCGGCATCGTGGGAAGCAATACCCACCGGCCACTCGACCCCGACGAGTTCGGCGGCTTCGCGCTCGTCGACCGCTTGGCTCCGGTGGTGTTCGTCAACGGTGCCGACAGTAAAGCTGCTCAGATCTTCACCCTCGCCCACGAGCTCGCCCACGTGTGGCTCGGCGGCTCCGCCCTCGACGACGCAGATCCAACTTCGATCGGCACGCAAGCCGCTGAGCAGTGGTGCAATGCGGTCGCGGGTGAGTTGCTCGTGCCCGCGTCTTCTCTCACCCAGCGGGATCTCGGCGCGCTCGACTCTGCAGAGCTCGATGCTTTCGCGGCCGAGTTTCGGGTGAGCACCCTCGTCGTCCTCCGTCGGCTGCTTGACCTCGGGAGCATCGGTCGGGCGTTCTACTGGAGCCGCTACGAAGCCGAGCGCGCCCGACTCGCCGACCTCAGGTTGGCGTCCTCCAGAGGCGGAGGAGGGAACTTCTACAACACCCAGCCCGTGCGTACGAGCAAGCGATTCACCCGTGCGCTCATCGCAGACACGCTCGAAGGTCGGACCCTCTACCGCGATGCCTTCCGGATGCTCGGATTCAAGAAGGAAGCGGCGTTCGAGGAGCTCGCTCGTCGAATGGGCGTTGCCTGATGGCCTACCTTCTCGACGCCAACGTCTTCATCCAAGCGAAGAACCTTCACTACGGCATGGACTTCGCGCCCGGCTTCTGGGATTGGATCGTCCAGGCCCACGATGCAGGAGTGGTGCTCTCCATCGAGAAGGTTGGTGACGAGCTGAAGGCCGGTGGCGACGACCTTGCCACCTGGGCCACCGGGCGACCCGCGACGTTCTTCGAGCCTGCGGACGCTACGGACAGCGCGAGTCTGACCGCCGTCGCGACCTGGGTGGCCGGGATGGGCTACGAACCATCGGCGGTCAACACGTTCCTCCAGGTCGCAGACTTCTACCTCGTGGCTCAGGCTCTCGCAGGCGAGCACGTTGTCGTCACCCACGAGGTGTTCTCGCCATCACTTAAGAAGATCAAGATCCCCAATGCGTGCATCGGCGTCGGCGTCAAGCACGTCACGACCTACGAGATGCTCCGCATCGAGAAGGCACGACTGGTTCTGGGCCCGCGAGCCTAGGTCCAGGTGCGTCCTACGCGGTCCTGGCCGCGCGGAACCCTGATCACCCGGGTTATCACCGTCTGACGACCTCCCGCGCCCACAGTCGGCCAAGATGGGTCCGACAGCACGAAGCGACGGAAGGACGCCTGATGGTGATGTCGGAGGCCGAGTGGGAAGACCTCGCGATGGAGGATCTTGCCGAGCTCGACTGGGCGACCGGGACCGGACAGGAGATTGCGCCGGGGTCGGGGGAGCGTGACTCGTGGGACGAGCTCGTGATCCGCCCGCGGTTCCTCGCAGCGCTCCAGCGGCTCAACCCTGAGGTCCCGCAGCCGTACCTCCAGCAGGCCGCGGCCGACATCGTCGCCGCGAGGTCGCAGGATGCGATCACCGAGAACCAGCGACTCCACGAGTACCTCGTCCACGGCTACCGCGGCATCACCTACGTCGACGCCGACGGGCGCGAGACGACCCCGACGATCCAGCTCCTCGCGGCCGACCCGGGTCACAACGACTGGCTCGCCGTCCGCCAGGTGAAGATCGTGCGCGGGGAACATGACCGCCGCTTCGACGTCGTCTTGTACTGCAACGGCCTGCCGGTCTCGATCATCGAGCTGAAGAAGGCCGGCGACGCCCACACCGGTCTCGCGGGCGCACACGCCCAGCTCCAGACGTACCTCCGCGAGTTCCCGCTGGCGTTCCGGTTCTGCTTGTTCGTGTTGGTCTCCGACGGCATCACCGCCGCGTACGGGACACCCTTCACACCGCTGCATCACTTCGCGCCGTGGAACGTCGACGACGACGGGGCGCCGGTGGGGGAGGGGTCTCGATCGCTCGCTCCGCTCGCGCCTCGACCAGCGGAGGGAGGTTCGCTCGCGCCTCGACCGGCGGAAGGAGGGGCGCTCGCGCCTCGACCAGCGGAGAGCACCGACGTCGCGCTGCAGACGGCGCTGTACGGCCTGTACAACCAGGAGCGGTTCGGCCAGCTGATGCGGAGCTACACCGCATTCGACGAGACCGACGAAGGACTCGTCAAGCGGATCGCGAAGCCGCACCAGTACTTCGCGGTCACCAAGGCGGTCGCCGCCACGGTCGCCGCGCTCGACAGCAACGGCAAGGCCGGCGTCGTCTGGCACACGCAGGGCTCCGGCAAGTCGATGGAGATGGAGCTGTACGCCGCGCTCACCCTGCGACACCCACGCCTGCTGAACCCGACGATCGTCGTCATCACCGACCGTCGGGAGCTCGACGGTCAGCTCTACGAGAGCTTCCAGAAGAGCCTGCTGCTCCCCGAGAAGCCCCGCCAGATCCGCAAGCGCAGCGAGCTGCGCGACGAGCTGTCGGGCCGTACGACCGGGGGCATCTACTTCACGACGCTCCAGAAGTTCGGACGAAGCCGCGACGAGCGGGACGCGGGCGTAGACCACCCGCTCTTGTCGGATCGCCGCAACATCATTGTGGTCGTCGACGAGGCGCACCGCAGTCACTACGACGACCTGGACGGGTACGCGCGGCACCTCCGCGACGCCTTGCCGCGCGCGACGCTGATCGCGTTCACCGGGACGCCGATCTCGTTCGACGACCGCAACACCCAGGCCGTCTTCGGCGACTACATCGACATCTACGACCTGACGCGTGCCGTCGAGGACGGCGCAACGGTCCCCGTCACGTTCGAGCCGCGACTGATCAAGGTCGACTACGCCACCGACGTCACGACCGAGCAGATCGATCTGGCCGCCGACGAGGCCACGATCGGGCTCGACGACGCCGAACGGGCGCGGATCGAGCAGAGCGTCGCCGTCGTCAACGCGGTGTACGGGGCGCCGGAGCGGATCGACGCACTCGCCGAGGACATCGTCGCGCACTGGGAACGACGTCGGGACGCGATGCGCCCGTACATCGAGTCCCCGGGCAAGGCCCTGATCGTCGGCGCGACACGGCGGATCTGCGCCGACCTGTACGACGCGATCGTGAAGCTGCGTCCGACATGGCACTCCGACGAGCTCGACCAGGGTGTCATCAAGGTCGTCTACTCCGGGACCGCGAGCGACGAGCCGCCGATCTCGAACCACGTGCGCCGCGACTCGTTCAACAAGGTGATCAAGAACCGGCTCAAGGACGCCGACGATCCGCTCGAGATCGTGATCGTGAAGGACATGATGCTGACCGGCTACGACTCGCCGCCACTGCACACGCTCTACCTGGACCGTCCGCTCAAGGGCGCGCTCCTGATGCAGACGTTGGCACGCGTGAACCGCACGTACCGCGGCAAGCCGGACGGCCTGCTGGTCGCCTACGCGCCGCTCGTCGACAACCTCCAGGCCGCACTCGCCGAGTACACACAGGCCGATCGCGAGACCAAGCCGGTGGGGCGCAACGTGGACGAGGCCGTCTCGCTGGTGCAGACGTTGGTGGACCGGATCCGCGGGATGCTCGCCGACCACAACTGGAAGGCGACCCTGGAGTCGGGCGGCAGGCGCGCGTACCTCGCGGCTGCCCAGAGCACGGTCAACTACCTGCGCAGTCCCGCGACCCCGGGCAACCAGGTCGCCGAAGGGGAGGAGAGCCTCGCCGACCGGTATCGCCGTGCATCTGCGCAGCTCGCCCGCGCGTGGGCGCTCGCCGGGGGAGCGCAGACCCTGTCCGAGCTGCGGCCCGAGATCGCCTTCTACGAGGAGGTCCGGGTGTGGATGGCGAAGTACGACGCCGAGGACCGTCGGTCCCGCGGAGAGCCGGTGCCGGACGAGATCCGCCGGCTGCTCGCCAATCTGATCGCGACCTCGACTGCGTCCGGGGAGACGCTCGACATCTACGAGGCCGCGGGGATGCCGCGCCCGACGCTGGATCAGCTCGGCCCTGCGTTCGCCGACCAGGCGAAGGACGCCCGCAACCCGCAGCTGGCGATCGAGGCCCTGCGTGCGCTCGTCGCCGAGGAGTCCCGGAAGGCCACGTCGCACAACCAGGTGCGCGCCCGCGCGTTCTCCGCCCGCGTCGACGAGCTGATGCGCAAGTACACCAACTCCCAGCTCACCGCAGCCGAGGTGATCGCGGAGCTCGTGGCGCTGGCCAAGGAGGTCGCCGACGAAGCCGACCGGGGGCGCCACTTCGACCCGCCTCTCGACACCGACGAGCTCGCTTTCTACGACGCGGTCGCCGAGAACGAGTCGGCGGTCCGCGAGCAGGGCGAGGACGTGCTCGCGCAGATCGCACGCGACCTCGTCGGCGTGATGCGCCGCGACGTCCGTACGGACTGGACCGTGCGCGACGACGTCCGGGCCAAGCTGCGGTCGTCGATCAAGCGGCTGCTCGTGCGGCACGGCTACCCGCCGGACAAGCAGCCGGCTGCGATCTCGCTCGTGATGGAGCAGATGGAGGCGATGGCGCCGCGCTACGCACAGTCGAGCGAGTAGGCGACCGACGGACGCGAGTCCGCACGCGGGACGTCCGTTCGCGGTGTCGCTGACGTGGTCACAGCCGCTTGCGGATCGGCCGCTTCTTGAGGAATGTGCGAACGTCGTCCCACTCGTCTGAGTCCGCGAACTCGAGGAAGTCGCGCGCTCGTCGCAGCCAGTCGAGTGTCGTTGGCCGCACCTCGGCCGCGGCCCCGAGCAGCTCGGACGTGCCGATCGGCTGGTCGTCGCCGGTGTCGAGGGCATGCTCGATGGCATACTCAGCCGCACGATCGACGACCGCCCGCAGGTCCGCTCCTGAGTAGAAGTCCGTTCGGGCTGCCAGCGCCGTGGCGCCGGACGCGTCTGCGTGGATGCCGTGCAGCAGCGTCTCGACGATCGCCCGCCGTGCGTCGTCGTCTGGGGGTGGCACAAAGACACGACGTTCGAAGCGACCCGGTCGGGACAGTGCAGAGTCCACGTCCCACGGAGCGTTCGAAGCGCCGACCACGAGCATGTCGGTCGTGTCGGATCCGACGCCGTCGAGCTGCTGGAGCAGGACATTCGTCAGGCGTCGTGCTGAGTCACCACCGGCGCGGTG
Source organism: Mumia flava (assembly GCF_002797495.1). NCBI lineage: Bacteria > Bacillati > Actinomycetota > Actinomycetes > Propionibacteriales > Nocardioidaceae > Mumia > Mumia flava. The sequence continues at coordinate 719,943 of NZ_PGEZ01000002.1, read as the reverse complement.
GCGCTTGTACGCGATCGCGTCCATCTCGTCGATGAAGACGACGCATGGCGCGTTCGCGCGGGCCTGCTCGAAGATGTCGGCGAGATTGCGCTCGGAGGCGCCGAAGTACTCCGACACGACGTCCTCGATACGGATCGGGAAGAACGGGAGCCCGCACTCGCCCGCGATCGCCCGCGCGATCAACGTCTTGCCACAGCCGGGAGGCCCGTACAGCATCACGCCGCCGCCCGCGCGACGTCCGTACTTCGCGTACAGGTCGGGGCGGACGTACGGCATCACGATCAGGCGGTGGAGCACCTTCTTCAGGTCCTCCAACCCGCCGACGTCGGCGAAGCGTACCGACTCCTCGCGGAGCAGCTCGGCGGCCGGTACGGAGCCTGGGCCGAGCTGGCCCGCGGCCAGGTGATCGAACGGGTCCCCGGGCGCATCGGACTCGACAGCAGGGCCCGTCCGCGTGATAGCGGCCATCGCGGCGGCGAGGCGGGCGTCGGCCTCGGTGATCCCGTCGATCTCGCCGCGTTCGCGAGCCGACTCGAGACAGCCGCGGGCAACGTCGAGGCGGCCGTGGTCCAGCGAGAAGTGGGCGACGGCGACAGCGTCAACAGGTGTGAGACCGCCCGCGGCCAGCAGGATCTCGTAGTGCGAGATCGCCTCGGCGGCCTCACCCCCGTCGCGCAACGCCTCCGCGAGGATGAGACGGATGGTTGTGTTGCCGGGACTCGCCTCGAGCGCGTCGCGGAGCCCGTCGATCCGGTCGCTCATCGGCGGCTCCGCCTGCCGCGAAACGCCACGTAACCGGTCGCGATCCATGAGTAGGCCACCCAGCTCAGGACAAGGGTGCCCAGGATCAGGTTCGCCGGCGCCGGGAGCTGCCGCGCAATCCGGAAGGTGATCACGAGGATGAGACCCTGGGCCCACCACGGCAGAGCCTCGCTGGCGAGCCGGACCGGGCGCAGAGCGGGGGCTGCTGCAGCCTGAGCCCGCCGTGCAGCCTTGCGTAGTCCTCGGTCCTGGGGGTTCGCGGCGGCCGCCTGGCCCAGCCGCCGTGCGCCGCCGTCGAAGTCACCCTGGGCATCCGCGCTCACAGCCATAAGGACGAGCGCCTGCACGTTCTCGGGATCGTCGGCGAGAACGGCCTGAGCGTAGGAGCGGCATCGCGGCCAGTCCTCCTCTGCGCGGGCGATCTCTCCTTCGAGCACCAGCCGGTTCGTCGAGGTCGGATCGAGCTGCTCGGCCGTCGCCGCCATCCGGTGGGCCTCATCGAGGTGATTCGCGTCGATCAGGAACGAGCCATACCGACAGACGATCGCAACGTCGTACGGGGACGCTTCCACCGCACGCCGAAAGTACGTCCCGGTCTCGGGCCGCCTCATCGACTCGCTCGCCTGAGCTGCGTAGAACAGGAGAGCCGGACTCTCCTCGTGCGCCAGACCGGCCTCGGCTACCTCGAGTGCCTCCTCGTTCCGGCCGAGGCGCAGCAACGCGAGCGACCGCAGCCCGAAGGCGCGGACCGGGTCCTCGTCGAAAGCGACCTCGTTCAGGAGGTCGAGGCAGGCCTGGGGGTTGCCGACGTCGAGATAGTGTTCGGCGCGGACGAACGAGCTTCCGGTCGCGGGCATGCGCGGCACCCTATCGTCCGACTGCTGACGGGACTGCGACCCCCACCTGGCCGCTCATCGGCGGCCTCTCATGGATCGTCGCTCGAGGAGGCCCGGGACCCCGAGGCCGTAGAGACCCCAGGCGAGCGCGAGCAGGAGCACGATCGTGAAGGCCCGTTCCGATCCGCTCAGCTGGACCCCGCGGACGGTGAGGAACATCGCGACCATCTGCAACCACCACGGGACGACCCTCGTGACCAGGACGAACGGGCGCATGATCCAGTGGGCCTGAGCTTGCGTCTCGTGGGCGACGCCGGTCAGTGCTCGATCGTCGGGAGTGGCGGCCGCAGCCTGGCTGATCCGGCGCGCGGCTCCCGCGATGTCGCCCTGCTCGTCCGCCGCGGCTCCATCGAGGAGCAGGGCCTCGACGTTCTCGGGATCCTCCGCGAGGACCGCCTGGGCACAGGTTCGACATGTCGACCAGTCGCCCCGGTGGAAGGCGATCCTGCCTTCGAGCAGGGTGACGTCGTTCGAGCTCGGTTCGAGGTCCCGGGCTGCCTCGAGCTGCTCGATCGCCTCCGGAAGGCGAGCCTCGGCCGTCAGGTACAACCCGTACGCACATCGTGTGACGGCGTCACCCGGGGCCACGCGGAGGACAGCGGCGAACAGGTCATCCGCATCAGGGCGTCCGAGCCGGCCGGCTGCCTGGGCGGCATAGAACATCAGCGCTGCGTTCTCAGGATCGAGCCTCAGTCCTTGGTGCGCGGCCTCGAGCGCGTCGTCGTGACGTTCGAGGCGCAGCAGGGCGAGCGATCGGAGCTCGAAGGCGCGCACCGGGTCCTGGTCGAACGCGACCTCGTCCAGGACGTCGACGCAGGCCTGGGGGTTGCCGACGTCGAGGTAGTGCTCGGCGCGGACGAACGAGCTTCCGGTCGCGGGCATGCGCGGCACCTTATCGAAAGGGTTCGGAGGTGTCGGGACCTGATGTCACTTGAGGTGAATCTCGATGTGGCACGGTAGCCGCGGCAGCCGTGTCGAGATCCACGGCGATGTCGAGACGCGCGTCCGGACGGCACCGGGCCCACCCTCTACACTCGCGCAGATGAGCCACGACATCGCGCTGCTCGGCGCGACCGGTTTCGCCGGACGACTCACTGCCGAGCACCTCGCTGCCCATCTGCCCGACGACGCGTCCTGGGCGATCGCCGGTCGCAGCCGAGCCAAGCTGGAGGCGGTCGCGCAGGCGGTCGCCGACGCCGGCGGCAACGTGCCCCAGGTCGTCGAGGCCGACGTGTCCGACGCGACCGCGGTGCGCGACCTCGCGGAGAGCACGCGCGTGCTCGGCACCACGGTCGGCCCGTACGTCGAGTACGGCGAGGCGGCCGTGGCTGCTGCGGCTGCCGCCGGGATCGCGTACTGCGATCTGACCGGCGAGCCCGAGTTCGTCGACCGCACCTGGTTGCGTCACCACGCCGAGGCCGAACGGACCGGCGCGCGGCTCGTGCACGCGTGCGGGTTCGACTCGATCCCGTACGACATCGGCGTGCTGAACACGATCAAGGCGCTGCGCGAGGCCGGGACGGACGAGGGGACGCCGATCCGGGTTCGTGGGTACGTGCGAGCGTCGGCGCAGTTCTCCGGCGGCACCTACCACTCGGCGGTCCGGGCGTTCTCGCGGCTCCGGGAGTCGCGGCAGCTCGCGAAGCAGCGCCGCGCGGCCGAGCCGCGTCAGCAGGGGCGCCGCGTCCGCGGGCTGTCGGGACGACCCGAGCGCGCGCCCGACGGCGGGTACGCGCTGCCGTTGCCGACGCTGGACCCGCAGATCGTCCTGCGTTCTGCACGTGCGCTCGGTGAGTACGGCGACGACTTCGGGTACGGCCACTTCGCCCACGTGAAGCGGCTGACGACCGTGGTCGGCGCCGGGGTCGGCGGCGCCGTGGTCCTGGGCGCGGCACAGGTTCCGCCGCTGCGCGACGCGCTCCTGCGGGTGAAGACGCCGGGGGAGGGGCCGAGCGAGCAGACCCGCGCGAAGTCGTGGTTCCGGGTGCGCTTCCATGCCAGCGCGGGGGAGGGCTCGGGCGCTCGTACGCTCGTCACCGAGGCCCGCGGCGGCGACCCGGGCTACACCGAGACCGCCGTGATGCTCGGCGAGTCGCTGATGGCGCTCGCGTACGACGACGTGCCGAAGGTCGCGGGCCAAGTCACCACCGCGGTGGCGATGGGCGAGGCGCTGCTCGAGCGGCTCCCGTACTTCCGCACGCTGTGACCGGCACCGCGCGGCCGCGCCTGGCGGAGGCTCTCGACCTCCAGCCGCACCCCGAGGGCGGCTGGTTCCGCCAGACGTTCGCGTCGCCGGAGACGGTGACGACGACGGACGGCCGTACGCGCGGTGCTGCGACGCTGATCCTGTTCGCGCTCGGCGCCGGCGAGTCGTCGGCGTGGCACGTGGTCGCGTCCGACGAGGTCTGGATCGCGAACGTCGGCACCGTGACGCTCGAGCTCGGCGGCACGGGCGAGCAGCCGGCGCCGTCTGCGCCTGCCGAACGGGTCGTGCTCGGGACGGACGTCGGATCGGGTCAGCTCCCGCAGGCCCTCGTACCGGCCGGGACCTGGCAGCGCACCGTCCCGGCCGACGCGGATGCGCTGGTCAGCTGCCTGGTGAGTCCCGGTTTCGACTTCGCCGACTTCCGGCTCGCCGGCTGACGCCGTACGGCCCGGGTCGGTGTCGGTGCGTGGCGACGGATGGACGGGCTGTGCATTCGTCACAACGCACCGCCATCCGCTTCGCCTGTCAGGCGTCGGCCGGCTTCTCCTCCGGCTCGGCGAGCTGCGCCTCGACCGCGAGTGAGCCGCCCTCCTGCGACGGATCGACGATCAGCTCGACCCCACCGGTCACCCGGCCGGCCGCGCGGACGTCGTCCATGGCGCGCTCCACGAGGTCCAGGCTCTGCTGCGACCCGCGGATCACCAGCGCGTCGACCTCGGTGCGCATCGACCGCTTCGCCGTCGACTTCGCCCCGCGGATCCCCGCCAGCGCCTCGCCGGCCGCGACGAGCAGCGCCGGGTCGTGCGGCGTCGTGGTGATCTCGAGCGCCGCCTCGGGCCACGAAGCGCGGTGGATCGAGCCCTCGCGCCACCACGACCAGACCTCCTCGGTCACGTAGGGCAGGAACGGCGCGAGCAGGCGCAGCTGGACCGACAGCGCGATCGCGAACGCGGAGCGCGCGGACGTGCCGCCCTCGTCGTCGCGGCGCGCCCGCTCCTTGACGAGCTCGAGGTAGTCGTCGCAGAAGTCCCAGAAGAACCGCTCCGTCACCTCGAGAGCCGTCGTGTAGTCGTACGTCTCGAAGGCCTCGGTCGCCTCCTGCGCGACCTGGCGCAGCCGGCGCAGCATCGCGAGGTCGAGCAGCACCGTGACCCGCTCGGGTGCGAGATCGTCGACGCCGGCCCCCAGGCCGTACGCGTCGGGTGCGGCGAGCACGAACTTCGAGGCGTTCAGCACCTTCATCGCGAGCCGGCGGCCGACCTTCATCTGCGCCTCGTCGAACGGCGAGTCCGCCCCGGGGCGCGCACCGGCGGCACGCCAACGCACCGCGTCGGCGCCGAACTTCTCGAGGATGTCGGTCGGGACGACGACGTTGCCCTTCGACTTCGACATCTTCTTGCGGTCGGGGTCGACCACGAAGCCGGAGATCAGCGCATGGCCCCACGGCACCGCGCCGTTCTCCAGGTGCGCGCGGACGACCCGGGAGAACAGCCAGGTCCGGATGATGTCGTGGGCCTGGGTGCACAGGTCCATCGGGAACGTGCGCGCGAACAGGTCGTCGTCGCGCTCCCAGCCGGCCGCGATCTGCGGCGTCAGCGAGGACGTCGCCCAGGTGTCCATCACGTCGGGGTCGCCGACGAACCCGCCGGGCACGCCGCGCTGGTCCTCGGCGAAGCCCTCCGGCGCCTGAGACTGCGGGTCGATCGGCAGGTCGGCCTCGTCGGGGACGATCGGATCGTCGTAGAGCGGCTCGCCGTCGCCGTCGAGGCGGTACCAGACCGGCAGCGGCACGCCGAAGAACCGCTGCCGCGAGATCAGCCAGTCGCTGTGCAGCCCGTCGATCCAGTTCGTGTAGCGGTGCTGCATGTAGGGCGGGTGCCAGTCGATCTCGTGGCCGCGGGCGATCAGCTGGCCGCGCAGCTCCGGCTCCTTGCCACCGTTGGTGATGTACCACTGGCGGGTCGAGACGATCTCGAGCGGCTTGTCGCCCTTCTCGAAGAAGTTGGCCATACGGGTCGTCGCCTTCGGCTCGCCGTCGAGGTCGCCGGAGTCGCGGAGCGCGGCCACGACGGCCTCGCGCGCCGAGAACACCGTCTTGCCGGCGAGCTCCTCGTACACCTTGGCGCCCGCCTCGGAGGTGATCCACTCCGGGACCTCGCGGTGCAGCCGCCCGTCGCGGCCCACGACCGTGCGGGTCGGCAGCTCCAGCTCGCGCCACCACTGCACGTCGGTCAGGTCGCCGAAGGTGCAGCACATCGCGATGCCCGCGCCCTTGTCCATCTCCGCGGCCGGGTGCGCCAGCACCGGGATCTCCACGTCGAAGAGAGGCGAACGCACCGTCGTCCCGAACAGCTCGGCGTACCGCTCGTCGTCCGGGTGTGCGATCAGCGCGACGCAGGACGCGATCAGCTCGGGACGGGTCGTCTCGACGTACACCGGGCCGTCGGCGCCGTGGTAGGCGACGCGGTGGTAGTGGCCCGGGTACTCACGCGCCTCCAGCTCGGCCTGCGCGACCGCGGTCTGGAACGTCACGTCCCACAGGGTCGGGGCGTCGGAGCTGTACGCTTCGCCGCGCGCGAGGTTGCGCAGGAACGCCCGCTGTGACGCCGCCCGCGACACCTCACCGATCGTCGTGTACGTGTGGTCCCAGTCGACCGACACGCCGACCGTGCGGAAGAGGTCCTCGAACGCCTTCTCGTCGACCTGGACGAGCTCCTCGCACAGGTCGATGAAGTTGCGTCGGCTGATCGGGATCTGACGCTTGGCGTCCGGCTTCTCGGGCGGGGTGAAGTCAGGGTCGTACGGCAGCGACGGGTCGCAGCGCACGCCGAAGTAGTTCTGGACCCGGCGCTCGGTCGGCAGACCGTTGTCGTCCCAGCCGATCGGGTAGAACACCTCCTTGCCGCTCATCCGCTGGTAGCGGGCGACGAGGTCGGTGTGGGTGTAGGAGAACACGTGCCCGATGTGCAGCGACCCCGATACCGTCGGCGGCGGGGTGTCGATGGCGTACACCTGCTCCCGCGCCTTGGACCGGTCGAAGGCGTAGGTGCCGCGCTCCTCCCAGAGCGCAGACCACTTCGCCTCGAGGCCTTCGAGGGCGGGTTTCTCGGGCACGTTGCTCATGCGCCAAGTCTAGAAGCACCGGCGCTCAGGCCCGTGACCCGGTCACGACCAGGTCACGGGCGTACGAGACCGTCGTCACGCCCGCGTGTCGGCGAGGGCCTCGCCCCCGGTCGTCTCGCCCGGGTCCTCGACGTCCTCGACCCGCCCGAGCGCGCTCGGCCACCACATGTGCCGACCCACGTCGAGGTTGAGCGCGGTCACCAGCACCGACCGTACGACCAGGGTGTCGAGCAGCACGCCGAGGGCCACGGCGAAGCCGATCTCGGCGAAGGCCACCAGCGGCAGCGTGCCGAGGGCGAGGAACGTGCCCGCCAGCACCAGCCCCGCGGACGTGATCACGCCACCGGTCGCTGTCAGGCCGATCAGCGCGCCGCGCCGGGTCCCGAACCGCAACGACTCCTCGCGGACACGGGTCATCAGGAAGATGTTGTAGTCGATCCCGAGCGCGACCAGGAACACGAACACGAACAACGGGAACGCGCTGTCGGCGCCGGCGAAGTCGAAGACGTACGTGAAGATCAGCGCGCTCACGCCGAGGGCGGCCGCGAAGGACAGCACGACGGTGCCGAGCAGGATCAGCGGTGCGGTCACCGCTCGCAGCAGCACCATGAGGATGAGCAGCACGACGAGCAGGACCGCCGGGATGATCACCCGGTTGTCGGCGGCCGACGCCCGTTGGATGTCGAGGTTGATGGCCGTCCCGCCACCGACCAGCGCCTCCCCGTCGCCGACGTCGTCGAGGTCGGCGCGCAGGTCGTCGACGACGTCGTACGCGGCGTCGCTGTCCGGCTCGACGTCGAGCGTCGCCTCGAAGTACGCCCAGCCGTCCGCGACCTGCGGATCGGTCACGCTCGCGGGGTCGATTCCGTCGGCCTGCGCGACAGCGGCGGCGACGTCGTCCTGGGTGCCGTCCGGCGTCACCACGACCACCGGGTTGCCCGCGCCGCCGGGGAAGTGGTCGGACAGCACCTGCTCGCCCTCGACGGAGGCCGGCGTGCCGCGGAACGACTCCTCGACGGTCAGACCGTTGGCGTTCAGCTGGGTGATGCCCGCGGTCAGCGCGAGCAGGATCAGGGAGGTGACCACCCAGACCCGGCGTGGCCGGTGGGAGATCCGGGTGCCGATCCGTGACCAGAAGCCGTGGACGGCAGGATCCTCGTCCCCGAAGTGAGGGATCCGCGGCCAGAAGACCCAGCGTCCGAGCACGACCAGGAGCGCCGGGAGCAGCGTCAGCATCACCATCAGACCGACCACGATGCCGATCGCCGCGACCGGGCCGAGCCCGCGGGTCGAGGTCATCTGCGCGAGCAGGAGGCACAGCATCCCGATCGCCACGGTGGCGCCGCTGGCGATGATCGCGGGTCCTGCACGGTGCAGGGCGAGCGCCATCGCGTCGTGCCGGTCCTCGTGCCGGCGCAGCTCCTCGCGGTAGCGGGCGACCAGGAGGAGGGCGTAGTCCGTCCCGGCACCGAAGACGAGGACCGTCAGGATGCCCGCGCTCTGACCGTCGACCGTCAGGTTCGCGTGCTTGGCGAGGAGCACGATCACGGCCTGGGCGCCGGTCAGCGCCACCCCGGCGGAGATCACCGGCAGGAGCCACAGGAACGGGCTGCGATAGGTCAGCAGCAGCAGGACGGTCACGACCCCGGCCGCGGCGAGCAGCAGCGTGCTGTCGATCCCCTCGAACGCCGCCGCCGAGTCCGCGGCCTGGCCCAGCGGTCCGGTCACGTAGGCGTCGAGGCCGTCGGTGCTGTCGGCGGTGGCGGTCATGTCGTCGACGGCGTCGGGCGCCTCGTTCCAGCCGTCCGGTCCGAGGTCGAGCGGCACGATCGTCTCGATCGCCTCGCCGTCCTCCGACGGGATCGGGCCGACGACCTCGCCGGCGCCCTCGAGCGCGCCGAATTCCTCGGCGTCGGCGGCGGCCTTCTCCATGTCCCCGGGCGCGAGACCGCCGTCGCGCTCGTAGACGACGACGGCCGGGATGACGTTCGGTGAGGAGAAGGCGGAGGCGGCGTCGAGCACCTTCGTCGACTCCGCGCTCGACGGCAGCCAGTTCTCGGCCTCGTTCTCCTGCACGTCGGTGAGCTGGCCGGCGAGCGGGCCCAGCAGGGCGACGAGCACCAACCAGAACGCGATCACCGCGTACTTCGTCCAGCGGTGGCTGATCCACCCAGCGATCGACTGCGTCATCGTGTTGTCCCCCAGGAGTGTGGGGCCGTCTCTACGGCCTGGTTCGACGGTAGGACGGCACCGGGCCGAAGGACTCATCGTTTTTATCGGGGATACTGGACGGCGATGAGCAATCCCACGTACGCCGAGGTCGAGCAGGCGCTGCTGGCGCGCTGGCCCGAGACCCGCCTGGAGCCGTCCCTGGACCGGATCGGCGCGCTCTGCCGGTTGATGGGCGACCCCCAGCAGTCCTACCCGGTCGTCCAGCTCACCGGGACCAACGGCAAGACTTCGACGGGCCGGATGATCGACGCGTTGCTGCGAGCCCGGGGCCTGCGTACGGGCCGGTTCACCAGCCCGCACCTGGTCTCGATGACCGAGCGGATCAGCATCGACGGTGAGCCGCTGTCGCCGGAGCTGTTCGTGGAGGCCTTCGCCGACGTCGCCGCCTACGCCCAGGTCGTCGACGACTCCCAGCCCCACCCGCTGTCGTTCTTCGAGCTGATGGTGGGGATGGCCTACCAGGCCTTCGCCGACACCCCGGTCGACGTCGCCGTGGTCGAGGTCGGGATGGGCGGCCGCTGGGACGCCACGAACGTCGCGGACGCGCAGGTGGCGGTGGTGACGCCGATCGCCGTGGACCACGCGCGCTATCTCGGCGACGCGCCGGGCGACATCGCGGTCGAGAAGGCCGGGATCATCAAACCGGGGGCACAGGTCGTGATGGCGGCCCAGCCGGAGGACGCCGCGGCCGAGATCGTCGCCCGCGCGGTCGAGGTCGGAGCGACCCTGCTGCGCGAGGGCGCCGACTTCGGGATCGAGGAGCGGGTGCCGGGTCTGGGCGGCCAGGTGCTGCGGCTGCACGGTCTCGGCGCGACGTACGACGAGGTGTTCCTGCCGTTGTTCGGCGAGCACCAGGCGCGCAACGCGAGCTACGCCCTGGCTGCGGTCGAGGCGCTCACCGGAGGCAAGGAGCTCGACGTCGAGCTGGTCCGGGAGGCCTTCGGGCAGGTGACCTCGCCGGGAAGGCTCGAGGTCGTCCGACGCAGCCCGACGGTCCTCGTCGACGCGGCCCACAACCCGGCCGGCATGGAGGCGAGCCTGGCGGCGGTGCAGGAGGCGTTCGCGTTCACCCCGCTGGTCGCGGTGCTCGGCGTGATGGCCGACAAGGAGGCCGACGAGATGCTGGCGGTGCTCGAGCCGGTCGCCGCAGAGGTGGTCTGCACCCAGAACACCTCGGACCGCAGCCTGCCGGCCGAGGAGCTCGCGGACCTGGCCGAGGGGATCTTCGGCGCCGACCGGGTCCACCGGGCGCCGCGGCTGCCCGACGCGCTGGAGACGGCCGTCCGGCTGACGGAGAGCGCCCGGTACGGAGACGCGGTCGGCACGGGTGGCGTGCTGGTGACCGGGTCGGTCGTCACCGCCGGCGAGGCGCGCCTGCTGCTCTCGCGGGAGGAGACGGACTGATGCGGGCGATGTGCGCGACCGTGCTGGCGCTCGAGGCGATCGTGATGGGCCTGGCGGTGCCGGTGCTGATCATGGTCGAGGACGTCCCGACGGGGCTCGCCCTGGCGTACGGCCTCGGGCTGAGCGCGCTGGCGCTGGTGACGGCGGGGCTGCTCCGGTTCTCCTGGGCGTACGGCCTGGGCTGGCTGGTCCAGGTGCTGGCGGTCGCGATGGGGTTCTGGATGCCGTCGGCGTTCCTGATCGGCGGGATCTTCGCCGCCCTGTGGGCTGGGGCGATCCTGATCGGCCGCAAGATCGCCCAGGACCGGGCGGCGAACCCGGAGTTCTACGCCTCCTGACGGGCCGCGCAGCCGCGGCGCCCGGCCTGCCCGACCGGGCGCGTGCGGGCCACCAGGGCCACGCTCGCTAGGCTCGGGCCATGTCCGAACGCACCCTGGTCCTGCTCAAGCCCGACGCCGTCCGCCGCGGACTGGTCGGAGAGATCCTGTCGCGGTACGAGGCCAAGGGCCTGTCCATCGAGGCGACCTGGTTCGGGCAGATCGACGCGGCCACGTCCGACGCGCACTACGCGGAGCACGTCGAGCGCGACTTCTACCCCCCGCTGCGGACGTTCGTCACGTCCGGGCCGATGATGGCGCTCGTGCTGTCGGGGGAGTCCGCGATCGACGTCGTGCGTCTGCTCAACGGCGCCACCGACGGCCGCGTGGCGGCTCCCGGCACGATCCGAGGCGACCTGTCGCTGTCCAACCGGGAGAACCTCGTGCACGGCTCGGACTCGCCCGAGTCCGCGACGCGCGAGATCGGGTTGTGGTTCCCGGACCTCGTCTGAGGTCCCCGGTCGTATCGTGTCCCTGTCGGCAACGCGTGGAGCCGACGTAGGGGGCCTGTCGAGGCCGGAGGGGAGGCGGTACGTGCGACGTGATGCTGTACGCAACCGGGAGCGGTTGCTCGACGAGGCCGAGGTCCTGTTCGAGCTTCGGGGCGCGGCCGTCGCGCTCGACGAGGTGGCCCGTCGGGCCCAGGTCTCGAGCGCCACGCTCTACCGCCACTTCCCCGATCGCGAGTCGCTGGTCCGGGCGCTGACCGCGCGCGTCGCTGCGCGCGCCGACGCGATCGCTGCCGAGGCCGACTGGGAGGGGCCCGCCGACGAGGCGGTGGTCCTGCTGGTGACCCGGCTGAGCGAGGCGCTGGTCTCGGTGCCGGGGTCGCACGCGATCCTGCGCGCCATGCAGACCTACGACCCCGAGTACGTTCCCGGGGCTCGTTTCGTCCCACCGTTCACGGAGCTCGTGATGCGAGCCCGCGCGGACGGCTTCCTGCATCCGAGGGCCACGGCCAGCGACCTGGTCGGCGTCGCGATGATGGTGGGCGCGGTCGCGTCGGTCTCTCCGCTGCTCCGCGACGGCGGCGGCTGGCGGCGGTACGTCGCGATCGGGCTGGCGGGTCTGCGGGCCGGTGCGCCACTCGACGAGACGGCGGCGCTCGTCGCCGACTGATCTCGGTCGTGGTCGCCCGTACGGACGCGCCTGCGTTCGACGTGCCACCACGGACCTGCCTGCGCTCGATACCGCCTGCTGGTCGATGTGCAGGCATCTGCGTGGAGCCGGAACGAGGTTCTTGTCGACTTCTTGCGTAAGTACTGTAAGAGGAATGCACACAGATGCCGTCCGGGTGCGCTAGGTTTCCGTCATGGTTCGACGTATCGCTGAGGTCGCGTCCCGTGCCGGGGTGAGCGAGGCGACGGTCAGTCGCGTGCTCAACGACAAGCCCGGGGTCTCCGACGCGACCCGCTCGACGGTGCTGACCGCGCTGGACGTGCTCGGGTACGAGCGCCCGTCGAAGCTGCGGGGTGAGCGAGCCCGTCTGGTCGGTCTCGTGCTCCCCGAGCTGCAGAACCCGATCTTCCCCGCACTCGCGGAGGTGATCGGGTCGCACCTCGCCCAGCAGGGCTTGACGCCGGTGCTGTGCACCCAGACCGCGGGCGGGGTGGGGGAGGCCGACTACGTCGACCTGCTGCTCGGCCAGCAGGTCGCCGGTGTCGTCTTCGCCGGCGGGACCTACAGCCAGCTCGATGCGGACCACGGCCACTACGACCGCCTGGTCCACCGTCGGCTGCCGGTCGTGCTGATCAACGCCGGCGTCGATGCGATGCCGTTCCCCCGTGTGGTCTGCGACGACGCGATGGCTGCGGAGCAGGCGGTCGGTCACCTGCTGTCGTTGGGGCACACCCGGATCGGCCTGGTGCTCGGCCCGTCCGACCACGTGCCGTCCGAGCGCAAGCTCCAGGCGGCGCGCCAGGTGCTGGAGGAGGCCGGGGCGCCCCTGGACGACGTGCTCGTGGAGCGCAGCCTCTACTCGCTGCAGAGCGGGCAGGCGGCTGCGGCGCGTCTGCTCGAGCGCGGTGCGACCGGCATCGCGTGCGCGAGCGACCCGCTGGCGCTGGGCGCGGTCCGTGCCGCCCGCCGGCGCGGTCTGCCGGTGCCCGAGTCCGTCTCGGTGGTCGGGTACGACGACTCCGCCTTCATGAGCTGTACGGAACCGCCCCTGACCACGGTGCGTCAGCCGATCGAGGCGATGGGCCGGGCCGCGATCACCTTGCTGATGCGGCAGATCTCGGGTGCGACGACCGCGCCCGAGGAGCTGTTCTTCGAGCCCGAGCTCGTGGTCCGTCGCTCAACCGGCCCTGCAAAGTCACGAAAATAATTACATTCTGTCGAGTTCTTGCGCGCTGAAGTCGTATCGGCGTAGCGTTCCTCACCGTCAAGCGACGTGAGGGGAATCACAGTGACTGCAGTCAGTGCGGCGGACGGCGACTCGGCGGTGACCGCGCTCCAGCGCGTGCCGGCCGCACCGGAGGCCCGGATCGAGCCGTCCGACGCCACCTGGTGGCGCAGCGCGACGATCTACCAGGTCTATCCGCGCAGCTTCGCCGACGCCGACGGGGACGGCACCGGCGACCTCGCCGGCGTCCGGGCCCGCCTGGGCTACCTGCGCGACCTGGGTGTGGACGCGATCTGGTTCACCCCGTGGTACCCCTCGCCGATGGCGGACGGCGGCTACGACGTCGCCGACTACCGGGCGATCGATCCTGCCTTCGGCACCCTCGAGCAGGCCGAGGCGCTGATCGCGGACGCGCTCGACTTCGGCATCCGCACGATCGTCGACGTGGTTCCGAACCACGTCTCCGACGCGCACCGATGGTTCCGCGAGGCGCTCGCCGCGGGGCCGGGATCGCCCGAGCGGGAGCGGTTCTGGTTCCGCGACGGGGTCGGCGTGGACGGCGCCGAGCCACCGAACGCCTGGGTGTCCAACTTCTCGGGACCGGCCTGGTCCCGCGTGGTGCGCCGCGACGGCACTGCCGAGCAGTGGTACCTCCACCTGTTCTCCTCGGCCCAGCCGGACCTGAACTGGGGTCACCCCGACGTGCGCGACGAGTACGAGGACGTGCTGCGCTTCTGGTTCGACCGGGGCGTCTCCGGCGTCCGGATCGACTCCGCCGCGCTCCTCGCGAAGGACGCGACCCTGCCGGAGGTCCCGAACGAGCCCGGCCCGGGCGGCCACCCGTACGTGGACCGTGACGACCTGCAGGAGATCTACCGCAGCTGGCGAGCCATCGCCGAGTCGTACGGGCCGGACCGTGCCCTGATCGGCGAGCTGTGGCTGCCCGACAGCGAGAGGTTCGCCCGCTACCTGCGGCCCGACGTGCTGCACACCGCGTTCAACTTCGACTACCTCTCCGCGGCCTGGGACGCCGACCGCCTGCGTACCTCGATCGACGAGACGCTGGCGGTGCACCGCACGGTCGGAGCACCCGCGACCTGGGTCCTGTCGAACCACGACGTGACCCGACCGGTGACCCGGTTCGGGCGCGACGACACGACGTTCGCCTTCGAGCGGAAGCGGTTCGGGATCCCCACCGATCTCGAGCTCGGCCGACGCCGCGCCCGTGCGGCCGCGCTGCTCGCGATGGCTCTGCCCGGGTCGTACTACATCTACCAGGGCGAGGAGCTCGGCCTGCCCGAGGTCGAGGACATCCCGCCCGCCCGCCTGCAGGACCCGATGTACTTCCGCAGCGGCGGCACCGACCCCGGACGGGACGGGTGCCGCGTCCCGATGCCGTGGTCCGGGGACGCCCCTCCGTACGGCTTCAGCCCGGGCCCGGCCGCGAGCTGGCTCCCGCAGCCCGACGACTGGGCCACGCTGACCGCCGAGGCGCAGTCGGCCGACCCGACCTCGATGCTCTCGCTCTACCGGATGGCCCTCCTCGTCCGACGGACGCACCCCGCGCTGGGGGACGGGCCGATGGAGTGGCTCGACGCGGGAGCGGGCGTCCTGGCCTTCACCCGTGGCGAGGGCTTCGCCTGCGTCGCCAACCTCACCGACTCACCGATCGCGCTGCCGCCCAACGACCAGGTGTGGCTCGCGAGCACACCGCCGGAAGGAGGTCGCCTGCCGGCGGACGCCGCCGCCTGGATCCGGCTGCCCGGCACCGCCTGAGCACGCCGTACAAGACCGTCTCCCACCCCAGCGCCCCTCCGACCACCCCAACCCGACACGCGGACGCCGCGGCAACGGCGCCGCCACCCGAAGGAGCAGTCCCATGCACCACCACCGGAAGCGGTTCGCCGCCGCCTTGGCCCTCGTGGCCGCGGCCGGCGTCCTCGCCGCCTGCGACTCAGGCGACTCCGCCGACGCCGAGGGCACCACCACCATCACCGTCGAGGGGTGGCGACCCGGCGACGAGCAGGCCACCGCCGACTCGGTCAAGGACCTCGTCGCCGAGTTCAACAAGGAGAACCCCGACATCGTCGTCGAGCCGGTCGAGTGGGAGTGGAAGGCCGAGACCTTCCCGGCCCAGCTCGCCGGCGGCACGCTCCCGACGACGTTCCGGGTGCCGTTCACCGACACCCTCGGGCTCGTCCAGCGCTCGCAGATCGCCGACGTCACCGACCAGGTCGACGCGCTGCCGTACGCCGACAGCTTCAACCCCAGCGTGCTCGCCGCGGCGCAGGACGCCGAAGGACGGATCTACGGCCTGCCGAGCGACGTCTACGGCATGGGACTCCACTACAACCGGGCGCTGTTCGACGAGGCCGGACTGGACCCCGACGATCCGCCGGCGACCTGGGACGAGGTCCGCGCCGCTGCGAAGCAGATCACCGAGCGCACGGGTCAGCCCGGCTACGCCGAGATGACCAAGGACAACACCGGCGGCTGGCTGCTCACCACGCTGACGTACGCCTTCGGCGGGCGGATCGAGAGCGAGGACGGGGCCGAGGCGACGATCGACAACCCCGAGACCCGGGCGGTGCTCGAGATGCTGCACGGGATGCGGTGGGAGGACGGCTCGATGGGCAACAACCTGCTGCTCGACTGGTCCGGCATCAACCAGGCCTTCGCCGCCGGCAAGGTCGGGATGTACGTCGGAGGCTCCGACGTCTACAACGCCCTCGTCACCACGAACGACATCGACCCCGACACCTACGGGCTGACCACCGTCCCGCTGGCCGACGACCCCGACGCCGGCATCCTCGGCGGCGGCTCGGTCTCGGTGGTGCGGGCCGACGCCAGCGACGCCGAGAAGGAGGCGGCCGTGGCGTGGAACGACTTCTTCCGCGTGCGCAAGCTGGTCGACGAGGAGGCAGCGGTGCTCGACGCCGAGACGCTCGCCGCGAGCGACCAGCCGATCGGCACGCCCCTGCTCCCGGTCTTCGACGAGGACACGTGGACGCAGCAGCGTGAGTGGATCGCGGACTACATCAACGTGCCGGTCGACCAGATGACCGGTTTCACCGACAACATCTTCGACCAGACGCTGGTGCCCGAGCCGCCGTCGCACACCCAGGAGGTCTACGCGATCCTCGACGGCGTCGTCCAGAAGGTCCTGAGCGACGAGGACGCGGACATCGCGGCGCTGCTGTCGAAGGCGAACGACGACGCGAACGCCGTGCTCGCGCAGTAGCCTCACCCGACCGCCCACCGGTCGGCACGCCGCCCCTGACGCGTGCCGGCCGGTGAGCACCACCCGGCCGGCACGCGTCGGCCCGATCCACCGGGAGGACCATGACCACCGCCGCACCGCCGTCGTCGCGACCACGTCCTCGTCGCAGCCCGGCGACCTGGGTCCGCGGCGGCGGGCTGAGCACCCTCGTCATGCTGCTCCCGCTGCTGGTCGTCTTCGGCCTGTTCTCGTGGTGGCCGATCGTCCGCTCGGTGGTCATGAGCGTCCAGGTGACGAACCTCGTGACGCCGCCGGAGTTCGTCGGCTGGGACAACTTCTCCGCGGTGCTGAACGACCCGATGCTGTGGACGGCGACCCAGAACACGCTGTGGTTCGCTCTGCTGGCCCTCGTGCTCGGCTACCCGGTCCCGCTGGTGCTGGCGGTCCTGATGAGCGACCTGCGACGCGCCCGGGGGATCTACGCGACGCTGGTCTACCTGCCGGTCGTCGTCCCGCCCGCGGTGGCGGTCCTGCTGTGGCGCTTCTTCTACGACGCCTCACCCAACGGTGTGTTCAACACGATCCTCGGCTGGGTCGGGCTCGGTCCCGTGCCCTGGCTGGAGTCCACGAGCTGGGCGATGCCGTCCCTGGTGATCGAGGCGACGTGGGCCGCCGCCGGCGGGACGGTCATCATCTACCTGGCCGCGCTGCTGTCGGTCCCGCCGGAGCTGTACGAGGCCGCCGAGATCGACGGCGCCGGGGTGTGGCGCAAGGTCTGGCACGTCACGCTGCCGCAGATGCGCGCGATCATGCTGATCACGCTCGTGCTCCAGGTGATCGGGACCGTCCAGGTGTTCCTCGAGCCCTACCTGTTCACCGACGGCGGTCCTGACAACTCCACGACCACGATCCTGCTGCTCGTCTACGACTACGCCTTCGGCAACAGCCTCGGCGGCGACTACGGCAAGGCCACGGCGCTCAGCCTCATGCTCGCGGTCGCGCTCGCCGTCCTGTCGGCCCTGTACTTCCGCCTGACCCGATCGTGGAGCGACACATGAGCCTCAAGCTGCCCGCCCGTCCGACCGAGGACGAGCTGGGGCCGACGCCGCCTGTGCCGGCACAACCTCCCCGCGCCCCGCGGCGGCGGCGCCCTGCCGAGTCGACCCGCTCGATCACGTCGGAGTCCGACCGTCGGCGGCCGGCCGTGCGGTGGGGGCGGCGCACCCTGAACACCGCCCTGCTGCTCTTCCTCGTGGTGGTCGCGCTCGGTCCGATCCTCTGGCTCGCGAAGGCGGCGATCACCCCCACCCAGGACATCCTGCGCACCCCGATGGCGTTCTTCCCGAACGGGACCGACTGGGCGAACCTGCGCACGGCCTGGGTCGACCTGGACCTGCGGCTGTACTTCGTCAACACCGTCGTGATCGCGCTGGGCTCGTGGGTGACGCAGATGGTGGTCGCCACGACCGGGGGATACGCCCTGTCGGTCCTGCGGCCGCGCTACGGCCGGATCGTCTACGCAGCGGTGCTGTGCACGCTCTTCGTGCCCGCCGTCGTGCTGCTCGTGCCGCTCTACCTGACGGCCCTCGACCTGCCGGTCGTGCACGTGTCCCTGATCAACACGTTCTGGGGCGCATTCCTGCCGGCGGGCGCGAGCGCGTTCAACGTCGTGCTCGTCAAGCGGTTCTTCGACGGCCTCCCGCGCGAGATCATCGAGGCCGCGCGGGTCGACGGCGCGGGACCGTTCCGGCTGTTCTTCTCGATCGTGCTGCCCATGTCGCGTCCGATCCTGGGCGTGGTGTCGGTGTTCGCGGTGCTCGCCGCCTGGAAGGACTTCATCTGGCCGCTGCTGGTCCTGCCCGACCCCACCATGCAGCCGTTGTCGGTGCGCCTGCCGACCCTGGCACCGGTGACCGAGCTCGACGTGTTCCTCGCCGCACTGCTGCTCTCGACCGCGGTCCCGATCGCCTTCTTCCTGGTCTTCCAGCGCTTCTTCCTGCGCGGCGGCGGGCTCGGAGGGGCGATCAAGGGCTGACCTGCGGACCGCGTCCGTGCTGGTCACGGCGCGATCGCGTCGGGCGTGTCGGCCCTGTCCGGGGGGCCGCCGCCCCTAGCCTGATCGCATGGCAGGTTCCTTCCCCAACCGCCATCGGTCGGTGCGCAGTGTCCTCGGCCGGGACATGGCCGTCGATCTGGGCACCGCGAACACCCTCGTCTACGTCCGAGGGCGCGGCGTCATGCTCGACGAGCCGAGCGTGGTGGCGCTGAACGCCCGCACCCGTGCGATCCTCGCCGTCGGGTCCGACGCGAAGCGGATGCACGGACGCACCCCGGGTGCGATCACCGTGATCCGGCCGATGCGCGACGGCGTGATCGCGGACTTCGAGGCCACCGAGCAGATGCTGCGGCTCTTCATCCAGCAGGTGCACCGTCGTCGTCACCTGGCGAAGCCCCGACTGGTGGTCTGCGTGCCGAGCGCGATCACGTCGGTCGAGCAGCGGGCGGTGCGCGAGGCCGGCTACCAGGCCGGTGCGCGGCAGGTCTTCGTCGTCGAGGAGCCGATGGCGGCCGCCCTCGGTGCCGGGCTGCCGGTGCACGAGCCTGCGGGCAACATGGTCGTCGACGTCGGCGGCGGTACGACGGAGGTCGCGGTGATCGCCCTCGGCGGCGTGGTCGCGAGCAAGTCGATCCGGACGGCCGGCGACGACCTCGACGCCGCGATCGTGGACTGGTTCAAGAAGGAGCACGCCCTGCTCCTCGGTGAGCAGACCGCCGAGGACCTGAAGATCGACGCCGGGTCGGCGTACCCCGGAGCGGACGAGCCGATGGTCTCGATCCGCGGCCGTGACCTGGTCGGCGGGCTGCCGCGCACGATCGACGTGACGGCGGCCGAGGTGCGCCGTGCGCTGGAGGAGCCGGTCTCCCGGATCGTGGACGCCGTCCGCGACACGCTCGACGTGACGCCGCCCGAGCTGGCGGCCGACATCCTGGACCGTGGACTCGTGCTGACCGGCGGCGGGGCGCTGCTGCGCGGCCTCGACGACCGGATCCGGCGCGAGACGGAGGTGCCGGTGCACGTCGTCGACGATCCGCTGCACTCGGTGGCGATGGGCGCCGGCAAGTGCGTGGAGGAGTTCGACGCGCTCAGCCAGCTGCTCACCACCGAGCCGCGCCGGTGAAGACCGTGGCGAGCACCCGGACCCGCGGTCGTGACCGCGACCCGCGGCCGCGACCCGTCGTCCTGCTCGTCCTGCTCGCCGCGGTCGCCCTGATCACGCTCGACCTGACCGGCGCCGGCGGCCCGGTCCGTACGGTCGCCTCCACCGTCCTCGGTCCGTTCCAGGGCGGTGTCGCGCGGGTGATGGAGCCATTCGGGCTCGACGTGTTCGCCGACCGGACCGCGTTGGAGGACGAGAACGTGCGGTTGGAGGAGGAGAACGCCTCGCTGCGCCGTCGGCTGGCCTCGACCGGGGTGGACGCGCAGCGCCTCGGCGAGTACGACCGGCTGGCCCGCTACACCCGCGAGGCCGACCTGCGCACCGTCCAGGCCGCCGTCGTCGCCTACGGGCCCGGGCAGTCGTTCCGCCGGACCGTCACGATCGACGCCGGCACCGCCGACGGCGTCCGTGTCGACATGACGGTGGTCGCGGCCGACGGGCTGGTCGGTCGTGTGCTGGTCGCGGGACGGTCGCACGCGACGGTGCTGCTGCTGGCCGACGCGGAGTCCCGGGTCGGAGCGCGCCTGGGCTCCGACGCGGAGCTCGGGATGCTCAGCGGCGACGGGGACCTGTCCGGCGCCGGCCGGCTCACCCTCACCCTGCTCGACGGGACCGTCGAGCCGGACGTGGGTGACACGGTGGTGTCGTGGGGGTCGCCGCGCGGCGTCCCGTACATCGCCGGGGTGCCGATCGGGCGGGTCGAGCGCACGACGTTCTCCCCGCGCGAGCAGAGCACGGAGGTCACGGTCGCGCCGTTCGTCGACGCGTCGTCCCTCGATGTCGTCGCCGTGGTGACCGGGATCGGCCGGGAGCGCTGACGTGGCGGCCGGACGCACGCTGGTGATCGCGGCGCTGCTGGTGGTCGCGCTGCTCGTCCAGCTGAGCGTGGCGCCGGTGCTGTTCCCGACCGCGGTCGTGCCCGACGTCGTTCTGCTCGTGGTCGCCGCCGTGGGTCTGCGTGACGGCGCGGTCGCCGGGGCGTGGACCGGGTTCGCCGGCGGCCTGCTGATCGACCTGGCGCCGCCGTCGGACGACCTGATGGGACAGTGGGCGCTCGCGTTGTGCGTGGTCGGGCTGCTCGCGGGCACCGTCGACCGCGGGAGCCGCTCGACGCGGTGGCTGGACCTGGTGGTCTCCGGTGCGGCGGCGTTCGTCGGGGTCTCGATCTTCGCGCTGTCCTCGATCGTCCTCGGCCTCGCCGGCGCCGACCTCGCGGTCGCGTCGTCGGTGGTCGGTCTGGCGGTGGCCTACGACGCGGTGCTCGGTCTTCTCGTGCTGCCGCTGGTCCGTGCTGCCCTCGACCGGGTCGAGCCGACGCCGGTGCGGGGGTGGTGACGGTGCAGCGCAGGCTCTCGGGGCGGCTCGTGGTCGTGCAGGTCCTGACGCTGGCGTTGTTCGCGACGCTGCTGGGGCGCCTCTGGTACGTCCAGGTCGTCGGCGGCGACGCGTACTCCGCGCAGGCGCGCAGCAACACCACCCGGCTGGTGACGGTGCAGCCGCAGCGCGGACTGGTGGTCGACGCCGCCGGCCGCCCTCTGGTGACCAACCGCGTGTCCTGGGTCGTCACGGTGGACCGGTCGGCGCTCGCCGTGACCGACGTCGACGAGCAGGTCGCGGTGCTGCGCCGGCTCGCGACGCTCCTCGACACCTCCTACCAGCGGGTCGTCGACCGTACGAAGCTGTGCGGCGAGGACGGGGCGCCGAAGCCGCCGGTGTGCTGGAACGGCTCGCCGTACGAGCCGGTGCCGGTGGCCGAGGACGTGCCGCGGGACCTGGCGCTGGCGATCGCGGAGCGGCCGGAGGACTTCACGGCCGTCGGGGTCGAGCAGCGGTACGTGCGCGACTACCCGGCGCCGTCCGGCGTGAACGCTGCGCACCTGCTCGGCTACGTCAGTCCGATCACGGCCGACGAGTACGACGCGTCGCTGGACTCCGACGACCCGCTGACCCCGTCGGCGGCGATCGGACGCGCCGGCGTGGAGCGCAGCTACGACGCGGACCTGCGCGGTGTGCCGGGCACGACCGGCAAGGCCGTCGACAGCCGGGGCCGGGTCGTCTCGGAGGGCGACGCGGTGGCTCCGCAGGCCGGCGACACGCTGGTCACGAGCATCGACGCGACGGTGCAGTCGCTGGCGGAGACCGAGCTGCGCAAGGCCATCATGACGGCACGCCGGACCCACGACGACGTCACGGGACGCAACTACGAGGCGAGCGCGGGTGCGGTCGTGGTGATGGACCCGAACGACGGCCGGCTGATCGCCGCGGCGAGCTACCCGTCGTACGAGCCGGACAGCTGGGTGGGCGGGATCAGCTCGCGGCGGCTGAAGTCGCTCTACTCCGAGCGCGCGGGCACGCCTCTGCTGTCGCGGGTCACCCAGGCCCAGCTCGCCCCCGGGTCGACGTTCAAGCCGATCGTGACCGCGGGCGCGCTCGAGCAGGCGCGGTACGACACCGGGACCCGGCTGGCCTGCTCGTCGGGCCTGCAGGTCGGCAACCGGTGGTTCAAGAACTACGAGTCGGCGTCGTACGGCTCGCTCACCTTCGACCGGGCGCTCCAGCTGTCCTGCGACACGTTCTTCTACCGGATCGCGTACGCGAACTGGGTGAAGCAGGGCGGCAGCGACGCCGGCGTGAAGACCCCGGACCCGCTGGTGCGGATGGCGCGGGACTTCGGTGTCGGCAGCCGGACCGGGGTGGACCTGCCGGGCGAGACCGCGGGGCGGATCGGCGACCGGACGTGGCGGCGCGACTACTGGGAGGCCAACAAGGCCCAGTACTGCAAGCTTGCGAGGAACCCGGAGAAGATCGACAGCGCGTACATGCGGCTGTTCGCACGCGAGTTCTGCGCCGACGGCTACGTCTACCGTGCCGGCGACGCGGTGAACTTCTCGATCGGGCAGGGCGAGACGCTGCTCTCGCCGCTCCAGCTCGCGGTCGCGTACGGAGCGCTGTCGAACGGCGGGACGTTGTACGAGCCGCGGATCGGCAAGGCCGTCCTGGACGCGGACGGTGACGTGGTCCGGCGGATCAAGCCGTCGAAGGCGGGCCGCGTCCCGGTCTCGAAGCGGCACCTGCGCTACATCGACCGGGCGCTGAAGGGGACCGCACGCGTCGGAACCTCCTCGTGGAAGTTCGCGGGCTTCCCCCTCGACGACGTGCCGATCCGCTCGAAGACCGGCACCGCGGAGGTGCAGGGCCGGCAGACCACCGGCTGGCTGGCGACGTACGACCGCAACTTCGTCGTGGTCATGATGATCGAGCAGGGCGGGACCGGCTCGGGGTCGTCAGGCGACGCGGTCCGGACGATCTGGGAGGGCCTCTACGGGGTGAAGAACGGCAAGGTCCGCCCCGACAAGGCCCTGATCGAGGGCACCGAGCCGTCGCGGGCGCTGCCGAAGGTCGACGCCGACGGCCGCGTACGGAGGTCGCCGTGAGCGCCCCGGTGCGGGTCGGGCGCACGGTCCGCCCGGTCGCGCTGCCGGGCGACGACCGGCGCCGCGGCTTCGGCTGGGTGGCGGGTGTCGACGTGCTGCTGATCGCCGCGGCGGTCGCCCTGGCGGTGATCGGGACGGTGCTGGTGTGGTCCGCGACCGCGTCGCGCGACGACCTGACCGGCGGAGACCCGACGGCGTTCCTGGACCGCAACGGCATCAACCTGGCGATCGCGCTGGCCCTCGGCGCCGTGATGGCGGCGACGGACCGGCGGTGGCTGCGGGTGTGGGCGCCCACCCTCTACGGGCTCGCGGTGCTCGGGCTCGTGCTCGTCCTCGTCCCTGGGGTGGGGGCCACGATCAACGGGTCGCAGTCGTGGCTGGCGGTGGGCGGCCTGTCGCTGCAGCCGGCGGAGCTGGCGAAGCTCGGTGTGGTGCTGATGATGGCGCTGGTCTTCGCCGAGCGGGCGGAGGCGGCGATGCGCTCGACCGTCCGGCCGACGGACGTCGTGATCGCGCTCGCGGCGGCGGCGGTGCCGGCGGCGCTGATCCTCGCGCAGCCCGACCTCGGGACCATGATGGTGCTGATCGCGATCGTGCTGGGGGTGCTGGCGCTCGCCGGGGTCGGCGTCGGCTGGCTGCTCGGCCTGGTCGCCGCGGGGGTCGGGGTGATCGCGGTCGCGATCGCGACCGGGTTCCTGCACGAGTACCAGCTGCTCCGGTTCGAGGCCTTCACCGACCCCAGCCTCGACCCGCGCGGCGCCGGCTACAACACGATCCAGGCGCGGGTCGCGATCGGCAACGGCGGGTTGTGGGGCCAGGGGCTGTTCCACGGGACGCAGACCCAGGCCGGCTTCGTCCCCGAGCAGCACACCGACTTCGTCTTCACCGTCGCCGGAGAGGAGCTCGGGCTGGTCGGCGCGGCGGTGATCGTGGTGCTGCTGGGCGTGGTGGTGTGGCGGTGCCTGCGGATCGCCGCACGGGCGACCGACACGTTCGACCGGCTGGCCGCCGGAGGGGTGGCGTGCTGGTTCGGGTTCCAGTCGTTCCAGAACATCGGGATGTCGTTGGGGATCATGCCGGTCACGGGGGTGCCGCTCCCGTTCGTGTCCTACGGCGGGACGGCGCTGTTCTCGGCCGCGATGGCGGTGGGACTGGTGGTCGCGGTGGGCCGCAGGACCGGTCGGATCCGACGCGTCTGATCCCGCCGCGCCCGGGTCGACCGGTCGGGTTCCTCGTCCTCGGAGGTCGCCGTACCCTGGAGACCATGTCCGCACAGCTTCACGAGTCGACCGGCGCGGCGTCGGTCTTCGACCGCCTCGAGCCGCTCCTGCCGAGCGTCAGCAAGCCCATCCAGTACGTCGGCGGGGAGCTGAACTCGGTCCGCAAGGAGTGGGACGCCGTCGACGTGCGCTGGGCCCTGATGTACCCGGACGCGTACGAGGTGGGCCTGCCCAACCAGGGTGTCCAGATCCTGTACGAGGTGCTGAACGAGCGCGAGGGCGTGCTCGCGGAGCGGACCTACTCCGTCTTCCCGGACATGGAGGCGGTGATGCGGGAGCACGCGATCCCGCAGTTCACGGTGGACAGCCACCGACCGGTCCGGGCGTTCGACCTGTTCGGGATCTCGTTCTCGACCGAGCTGGGCTACACCAACCTGCTCACCGCTCTGGACCTCGCCGGCATGCCGCTGCACGCAGCGGACCGCACCGACGACGACCCGATCGTGCTCGCAGGCGGGCACGCGGCGTTCAACCCCGAGCCGATCGCGGACTTCGTCGACGCGGCCGTGCTCGGCGACGGCGAGGAGGTCGTGCTCGCGATCACCGAGGTCGTGCGCGAGTGGAAGGCCGAGGGTCGTCCCGGCGGCCGTGACGAGGTGCTGATGCGCCTCGCCGCGTCCGGCGGCGTGTACGTCCCGCGGTTCTACGACGTCTCGTACCTGCCGGACGGACGGATCCAGCGCGTCGCCCCGAACCGCCCCGGCGTCCCGTGGCGCGTCGCCAAGCACACCCTGATGGACCTCGACGCGTGGCCGTACCCGAAGAACCCGCTGGTCCCGCTCGCCGAGACCGTGCACGAGCGCTACTCGGTGGAGATCTTCCGCGGCTGCACCCGTGGCTGCCGGTTCTGCCAGGCCGGGATGATCACCCGCCCGGTGCGCGAGCGGTCGCTGCAGACGATCGGGTCGATGGTCGACAACGGTCTGAAGCGGTCCGGGTTCGAGGAGGTCGGCCTGCTGTCGCTGTCCAGCGCCGATCACACCGAGATCGGTGACGTCGCCAAGCAGCTGGGGGACCGGTACGAGGGCACGAACACCTCGCTCTCGCTCCCGAGCACGCGCGTCGACGCGTTCAACATCACGCTCGCCAACGAGTTCAGCCGCAACGGCCGCCGCTCGGGCCTGACGTTCGCGCCGGAGGGCGGGTCGGAGCGGCTGCGCAAGGTGATCAACAAGATGGTCTCCGAGGAGGACCTGATCCGTACGGTCTCGGCCGCGTACTCCCACGGCTGGCGTCAGGTGAAGCTGTACTTCATGTGCGGCCTGCCGACCGAGACCGACGAGGACGTGCTCCAGATCGGCGAGCTCGCGAAGAAGGTGATCGAGACCGGGCGCGAGGTCTCCGGCCGCCGCGACATCCGCTGCACGGTCTCGATCGGCGGGTTCGTCCCGAAGCCGCACACACCGTTCCAGTGGGCCGCGCAGCTCGACCACGAGACCACCGACGAGCGGCTGCGCAAGCTGCGTGAGTCGGTGCAGTCGGACAAGCGCTTCGGTCGGGCGATCGGCTTCCGCTACCACGACGGCAAGCCCGGGACGGTCGAGGGACTGCTCTCGCGCGGCGACCGCCGGGTCGGCCGCGTGATCGAGGCGGTCTGGCGCGACGGTGGCCGCTTCGACGGCTGGAGCGAGCACTTCTCCTACGACCGGTGGGAGCGCTGCACCGCCGAGGCGCTGGCCGACGAGCCGGTCGACCTCGACTGGTACACGACCCGCGAGCGTGAGTACGCCGAGGTGCTGCCGTGGGACCACCTCGACGCCGGGCTGGACCGGGACTGGCTGTGGGAGGACTGGCAGGACTCGATCGATCCCGACGGTGCGATCGAGGTCGAGGACTGCCGCTGGACCCCGTGCTTCGACTGTGGCGTGTGCCCGCAGATGTCGACCGAGATCCAGATCGGCCCGACGGGCCAGAAGCTGCTGCCGCTGTCGGTCGTCTGACCCTCACCGTCCCCGATGCGGGCGTTCCGGGGAAGAGCAAGGGTGCCGATTCCTGCCCGGAGTGCCCGGATCGGGGACGGGACGGGCGCATGGCAGGCTGGTCCGGTGAGTGACGCAACCATCGGGGCGACGACGCCTCGCAGCGGGCGGGTGATCGCGTTCGTCGCGATCGTGGCTCTGGCACTCAACCTCCGCGCGGCCGTCGGGAGTCTCGGGGTGCTGCTGACCCAGGTCAGCGACGCGCTGTCGATCTCACCGACGCTCGCCGGCCTCCTCACGACCCTGCCCGTGCTGGCGTTCGCGGTCTTCGGCGGGTTCGCAGGGGAGGCGATCCGGCGTGCCGGGCTCACCCGTACGGCCGCCCTCGCCCTCGTCGTGATCGCCGCCGGCCTGCTCCTGCGCGCGGCGACGTCCTCGGTCACGGTCTTCGTGCTCGCCTCGGCGCTGTCCCTGGCCGGCTGTGCGATCGGGAACGTGATCCTGCCGCCGCTGGTCAAGCAGTACTTCCCCGACCGCATCCCGATGGTGAGCGCGGTCTACGGCGCCGCGATCGTGGGCGGCGCGTCGATCGCGTCGATGGTGACGGTCCCGATCAGCGACGCCGCCGGCAGCTGGCGGGTGGGTCTGGGTTCGTGGGCGGTGCTGGCGGTCGCGACGCTGGTCCCGTGGATCTGGCTGCTGCGCGACGACGTGCGCGCGGCGGCGCACGTCGCGCCCCTGCCGATGCGCGTCGTGATGTCGTCGCCCCTGGCCTGGCAGATGGTCGCCCTGTTCGCGCTGCAGTCCGCCCAGGCTTACGCGCAGTTCGGCTGGTACCCCGCGATCCTCGTCGACCAGGGGCACTCGGAGGCGTACGCCGGCCTGATGCTCGGGATCCTGGCCGGCACCGGGATCCCGACCACGCTCGCACTGCCCTGGGTGATGAACCGGGTCCGCCCTGCCGTCCTGCCCTGGACGTTCGGCGCCGTGACGGTCGCGGGCTGGCTCGGGGTGCTGCTCGGGCCGGAGCAGCTGGTGCTGCTGTGGTCGATCCTGCTCGGGATCGGCAGCGGCGCCTTCACGTGGTCGTTGACGATGATCGGGCAGCGGACCCGCACACCCGCGGCCACCACGGCTCTGTCGGCCTTCGTGCAGGGCCTCGGCTACCTGCTCGCCTCGCTCGGACCACTGCTGACCGGCGTGCTCCACGACACCACCGGAGACTGGACCGTGCCCATCACCGTGCTCGCGGTCGCGGCGATCGGCATCGCGATCGCCGGCACGCCGGTCGCGCGCGGGACGACCCTGGAGGACACCCTGCGCCGCCGCTGAGCTCCCCGTCGGCCGCCCGGTACCCTCGCACGGTGACCAGCGCCGATCCCACGAAGTCCAATCCCGAGGCGCCGAACCCGCAGCTGCCGACCGTGCAGCGACTCCGGATCCGGTACGCGAAGCGGGGGCGGCTGCGGTTCACCAGCCACCGCGACTTCGGGCGGGCCTTCGAGCGGGCCGTACGCCGGGCCGGGGTGCCGATCGCGTACTCGTCGGGCTACACGCCGCACCCGAAGATCTCCTACGCCGGCGCCGCGCCGACGGGGGCGGCGAGCGAGGCCGAGTACCTCGAGATCGGCGTCACCCGGCCGCTGGACCCCGCCGACGTCCACCGCGCGCTGGACGCGGCGCTGCCGCCCGGACTGGATGTGCTCGATGTCACAGTCGGTGCCCAGGGGAGGGGTGCGCTGGCCGAGCGGCTCCAGGCCAGCTCCTGGCGTCTGCGGCTGACCGGCGTGGCCCCGCAGGACGCCGTACGGGCGGCTGAGGCGTTCATGCAGGCTCCGGAGGTCACCGTTGAACGGATGACCAAGAAGGGGCTCCGCAGCTTCGACGCCCGCGCCGCGGTGGTGAGCCTGGTCGGCGCGGCCGACCCGGACGGTGAGGACCGGTGTGCGATACTGGACCTGGTCGTGCGGCACGGGACCCCGTCCGTTCGACCCGACGATGTTCTCGCCGGGCTTCGCGCCGTCGCGGACTTCGCGCCCTCCGACGTCCCCGTGGCGACCCGGGTGGCGCAGGGTCCGCTCGATCCGGAGACCGGCACGGTCGGCGATCCGTTCGCGACCGACCGCGACGCGTCGTAGGCGCTGAAGCCTGCGATGTCGACCGCGGCGGCGGACGGGGAGCCAGTGACAGGCCGACACCAGCTGGGGAGCGTCGCCGTAGCCCGGGGACCCGGGCCGACCGAAGGCTTGCGACCGCGGTGCCCCACAGGGAGCACGCGGCGACGAACGTGACCTCGAGGTGCTGCCGCGCAGCATCAGCGGGGCGAAGGAGAGCAGATGCTCGACGACGACACCACACCCACTCCCACCCCTGAGGAGTCGGGTGACCAGCCGGCTGCGGCCGCGACGGTGACCACCAGACGGCGACGGGCCGCCTCCCGTCCGGCCGGCCCTCCGAGCGCGGCCGTCTTCTCCGAGCCGGTCGCCGACCCGCCGAAGAAGCGCGGTGCCTCGAAGAAGGCGACCGCCCAGGCTGCCGCCGCGGCCAGCTCTGACGCGGCCAGCTCTGACGCGGCCGCTTCGGACGCGGGCACCTCGGACGCTGCCACCTCGGACGCCGCCGAGGCGCCCAAGAAGCGGACGCGTGCCCGCAAGAAGCCCGTCGCGGAGGACAGCGACGCGGCGGTGGCTCCCGACGCGGGCGAAGGAGCCGAGACCACCGCTGCCGACGAGCCGCCGAAGAAGGCCACCAAGAAGGCCGCGGCGAAGAAGTCGACCAGCAAGAAGACGGCGGCCAAGAAGGCCGCGGCGCCTGCGGACACCGAGCCGGCGAGCGACGACCAGGAGCCGACGGACGACCCGACCGTCCCACAGACCGGGGATGCCCCGGCCTCCGAGGCCGATGCCACGGAGGAGCCCGCCGAGGCGACCCGCAAGCCCCGCAAGCGCAGCCGCGGTTCCGCAGCAGCAGCGCCGCTGTTCCAGGCCCCCGACCCGGGCACGGCTCCGGCGCGCGCCGAGTCGGCAGGCGAGGAGACGAGCGAGTCGAAGGCCGCAGACTCCACGCCGGACGAGGACCGCGAGGCCGAGACGTCCTCCGACGAGCAGAGCGCCGACGGCGAGACGGGGGACGGGGACGGGGACGGCACACCGGCGCGCCGCCGCCGTCGCCGTGGGGGTCGCCGCCGCCGTCGCTCGGGCAACGGCTCCGACGACGCCGACAGCGCGGGGGAGTCCGTCGACGACCCTGCCGCCACGTCCGACGAGGCCGCGGGCCCGGACGCGTCGTCCGGCGACGCGAGCGAGTCCGACACCGCCGGATCGGACGACGACGCCGAGCAGACCAGCGGATCGAGCCGCCGGCGCCGCCGTCGCCGCCGCCGTGGCGACTCCTCGGGGGAGTCCTCGCCCGACGACCCGGAGAACACGGTCGTCAAGGTGCGCGAGCCCCGCAGCCCCGAGGACGAGATCACCAGCGTCTCCGGCTCCACCCGGCTCGAGGCCAAGAAGCAGCGTCGCCGCGAGGGCCGCGAGGCCGGTCGTCGCCGCGCACCGATCGTGTCCGAGGCCGAGTTCCTGGCCCGGCGCGAGTCGGTCAAGCGCGAGATGGTGATCCGCCAGCGCGAGGACCGCACCCAGATCGCGGTGCTCGAGGACGGTGTCCTGGTCGAGCACTACGTGTCGCGCGAGTCCCAGAACTCGATGATCGGCAACGTCTACCTCGGCCGGGTCCAGAACGTCCTCCCGTCGATGGAGGCGGCGTTCATCGACATCGGCAAGGGTCGCAACGCCGTCCTGTACGCCGGCGAGGTCGACTGGAGCAAGCTGGGCGACGGCAAGCCGCGCAAGATCGAAGAGGTCCTGAAGTCGGGCCAGACCGTCCTCGTGCAGGTCACGAAGGACCCGGTCGGCCACAAGGGCGCGCGCCTCACGAGCCAGATCAGCCTTCCCGGCCGGTTCCTGGTCTACGTGCCCAGCGGGCGCAGCAGCGGCATCTCGCGGAAGCTCCCCGACACCGAGCGCGCCCGACTGAAGGCCCTGCTCAAGGAGATCCTCCCGGGCGACGCCGGCGTGATCATCCGGACCGCGGCCGAGGGCGCGACCGAGGAGCAGCTCACCCGCGACGTCGAGGCGCTCGACGCCCGCTGGAAGGACATCGAGAAGAAGTCATCCGGCTCCGCCCCGCAGCTGCTGTACGGCGAGCCCGACCTCATGATCAAGGTCGTCCGCGACCTGTTCAACGAAGACTTCTCGCGCCTGGTGGTCGAGGGC
Organism: Mumia flava; assembly: GCF_002797495.1. NCBI lineage: Bacteria > Bacillati > Actinomycetota > Actinomycetes > Propionibacteriales > Nocardioidaceae > Mumia > Mumia flava. The sequence continues at coordinate 689,257 of NZ_PGEZ01000002.1, read as the reverse complement.
TCGGACGCCTCGGACATGATCGAGGGCTACGTCAGCCACGTCGCCCCCGACCTGAAGGACCGTGTGGAGGTCTGGGACGGCTCGGGCCGTGGGGACGTGTTCACCGCCCACCGGATCGACGAGCAGATCGCGAAGGCGCTCGACCGCAAGGTCTGGCTGCCCTCCGGCGGATCGCTGATCATCGACCGGACCGAGGCGATGACCGTCGTCGACGTCAACACCGGCAAGTTCACCGGGTCCGGGGGCAACCTCGAGGAGACGGTGACGAAGAACAACCTCGAGGCCGCCGAGGAGATCGTTCGCCAGCTCCGGCTCCGCGACATCGGCGGGATCATCGTCGTCGACTTCATCGACATGGTGCTGGAGAGCAACCGCGACCTCGTGCTGCGGCGCCTCGTCGAGTGCCTCGGCCGTGACCGCACCCGGCACCAGGTCGCCGAGGTCACCTCGCTCGGTCTGGTCCAGATGACGCGCAAGCGGATCGGGACCGGCCTGCTCGAGGCGTTCAGCGAGCCTTGCGAGCACTGCGGCGGTCGCGGCCTGATGATCCACGACGAGCCGATCGAGCCGAAGAAGTCCTCGGACGAATCGGGCCGGCGTGGCGGCCGCAACCGCAACCGCAAGGCGAAGTCGGACGAGGGCAAGGGCGGCCAGTCCAAGGGTGGCGACCAGCAGTCCAAGGGCGAGCAGCCGAAGGACGACCAGCCGAAGGACGACCAGCCGAAGGACGAGCAGCCGAAGGGCGAGCAGCCGAAGGACGAGCAGCCGAAGGGCGAGCCTGCCGGCGAGGAGACGCCCGCGGAGGCCACTCCGAAGCGTCGCCGTTCCCGCCGCAAGCCCGCCTCTGCGACGTCCTCCGGCAGCGACGAGGCCGGTGTGGAGGCACCCGGTACGATGAACAGCGAGTCGGCCGACCCCGTTTTGACCGGGCCCGAGACGACTCCGTAGACTAGTGCGTCGGTGCGCTCACGTGCGCGCTGATCTGTGTGCCCGCAGCGGTCTCGCCGGGCACCACCCCCAGTTTCGACAACGTGCAGCAGCAACCAGTGAGGAAGTGAGTCGGCGGTGTACGCGATCGTGCGCAGTGGCGGCCAGCAGAAGAAGGTCGCGGTCGGCGACGTCATCGAGATCGACAAGGTCGCCAGCGCGACCGGAGACTCGGTCGAGCTCCCCGCGGTGCTGCTCGTCGACGGCGAGTCGGTGACCAGCGACGCCGACAGCCTCGCGAAGGTGTCGGTGACGGCTGAGGTCCTCGGGGAGACCAAGGGCCCGAAGATCGTCATCCAGAAGTACAAGAACAAGACCGGATACAAGAAGCGCCAGGGTCACCGCCAGCACTACACCCAGGTCAAGATCACCGGCATCTCGAAGTGACGCGAAAGTAGGCTCGAGCAGATGGCACACAAGAAGGGCGCCGCTTCTACCAAGAACGGCCGCGACTCCAACGCCCAGCGCCTCGGTGTGAAGCGCTTCGGCGGTCAGCAGGTGAACGCCGGCGAGATCATCGTCCGTCAGCGGGGCACCCACTTCCACCCCGGCACCAACGTCGGCCGCGGTGGGGACGACACGCTGTTCGCGCTCGCCGCCGGTGCGGTCGAGTTCGGCTCGCGCCGTGGGCGCCGCGTGGTCAACGTCGTCCCGGCGGAGTGACCTGAAGGACTTCACGAGGAAGGGGCGGGTCCGCACGAGTGCGGGTCCCGCCCCTTCGTCCGTTCCGGGCCGACCCAGAGGAGAGTGAGCAGACGCGATGGCGGTTCCGACATTCGTCGACCGGGTGACGCTGCACGTCAAGGCAGGCGACGGCGGCAACGGCATCGCGTCGGTGCACCGGGAGAAGTTCAAGCCGCTCGGCGGCCCCGACGGCGGCAACGGCGGGCGGGGCGGCGACGTCGTGCTCCGGGTCGAGTCTCAGGTCACCACGCTCGTGGACTTCTACCACGAGCCGCACCGGCGGGCCGGCAAGGGACTGCACGGCAGCGGAGGCAACCGCAGCGGCGCGGCCGGCGACGACCTGGTCCTCGAGGTTCCTGAGGGGACCGTGGTCCGGTCCGGCGACGGCGAGCTGCTCGCCGACATGATCGGTCCCGGCACCGAGCTGGTGGTCGCGAACGGCGGCCGCGGCGGCCTCGGCAACGCCGCGCTCGCCTCGTCGAAGCGCAAGGCCCCCGGGTTCGCGCTCAAGGGTGAGCCGGGCGACGAGCGTACGATCACGCTCGAGCTCAAGGTCGTCGCCGACATCGGCCTGGTGGGCTTCCCGTCGGCCGGCAAGTCGAGCCTGATCGCAGCGCTCTCGCGGTCCCGCCCGAAGATCGCCGACTACCCGTTCACCACCCTGATCCCGAACCTCGGCGTGGTGGTCGCCGGCGACACCACCTTCACGGTCGCGGACGTTCCCGGCCTGATCGAGGGCGCCAGCCAGGGTCGTGGTCTCGGGCACGACTTCCTGCGTCATGTGGAGCGCTGTGCGGCGCTGGTCCACGTGATCGACTGCGCGACGATCGAGCCGGGCCGTGACCCGCTGACCGATCTCGACGTGATCGAGAACGAGCTGGCGGCGTACGGCGGGCTCGAGGACCGTCCCCGCCTCGTCGCCTTGAACAAGGTCGACGTCCCGGACGCGAGGACGATCGCCGAGTTCGTCCGTGCTGAGCTGGCCGATCGCGGCCTCGAGGTGTTCGAGATCTCCGCGGCCAGCCACGAGGGGCTGGCTGCGCTGTCGTACGCGATGGCCGAGGTCGTGGCGTCGACGCGCCGTACGGTCGAGCCCGCACCCGCCCGCCGGATCGTGCTGAGCCCGCCGTCCGCGGACGGCGGGGACGACTTCTCCGTGGTCCGGCAGGGTGAGATGTGGCGGGTGACGGGTGAGAAGCCGGAGCGCTGGGTCCGGCAGACCGACTTCACCAACGACGAGGCGGTCGGGTTCCTGGCTGACCGGCTGGCCCGGCTCGGGGTCGAGGCCCGGCTCCTCGAGCTCGGCGCCGCCGCCGGCGAGGACGTCGTCATCGGCAGCACCGACGACGCGGTCGTCTTCGACTTCGATCCGCAGGTCGTCGCCGGGGCCGAGCTTCTCGGCTCACGCCGCGGGGAGGACGAGCGGCTCGTCCAGAACCACCGGCGGACCACCAAGGAGCGCCGCGAGGCGCTCGCCGCGCGCCGTGAGCACGAGCGGGTCGCGCGCGAGGAGCGCGAGCGCACGTCGGCGGCCGAGGACCTGTGGTCCGAGGAGGACGAGGACGCGTGAGGGTCGTCGTCAAGGTCGGCTCGTCCTCGCTGAGCTCCGCCGACGGCGGTCTCCAGCTCTCCAGCCTGCACAGCCTCGTCGACGCCCTCGCAGCGGTGCGGGAGCGCGGTGACGAGGTCGTGCTGGTCAGCTCAGGTGCGATCGCCACGGGGCTCGCCCCCCTGACGCTGCCCACCCGTCCGCGCGATCTCGCGACGCAGCAGGCGGCTGCGAGCGTCGGTCAGGGCCTGCTGATGGCCCGCTACACCGAGCGGTTCGCCCGTCACGACCTCGTGGTCGGCCAGGTGCTGCTCACCGTCGACGACGTCGTACGGCGGGGCCACTACCGCAACGCCTATCGCACCCTCGCGCGGCTGCTCGATCTGGGTGTGGTGCCGGTGGTGAACGAGAACGACACCGTCGCGACCCAGGAGATCAGGTTCGGGGACAACGACCGGCTCGCCGCCCTGGTGGCGCATCTCGTGCACGCGGACCGTCTGGTGCTGCTGTCGGACGTGGACGGTCTGTACGACGGGAACCCGTCGCGCCCGGGCGCGCGTCTTCTCCGGCACGTGCACGGGGAGGCCGACCTCGAGGACGTCGACATCGCCGCGCCCGGCGCCTCGCGCGTGGGCACCGGCGGGATGGTCACGAAGGTCGAGGCGGCACGGATCGCCACGGGCGCGGGCATCCCGGTGGTCCTGACGAGCGCCGCGAACGTCAACCTCGCCCTGAACGGCGGCCGTGAGGTCGGGACGACCTTCCATCCCACCGGCCGCCGCCGCCCCACCCGCCTGCTGTGGCTCGCGCACGCGACGACGGGCAAGGGCACGCTGACGCTGGACGCCGGCGCCGTCCGGGCGCTGACCGAGGGCCGCGCGTCGCTCCTGCCGGCCGGCGTGACGGGGTGCGCCGGGACGTTCGACGCCGGCGACCCCGTCGACCTCGTCGACGAGGCCGGGACCGCGGTCGCGCGCGGCCTGGTGGCGTACGACAGCACCGAGGTGCCCAAGATGCTCGGCCGCTCGACCCGGGACCTCGCAGTCGAGCTGGGCCCGGAGTACGAGCGCGAGCTGGTGCACCGCGACGACCTCGTCGTGCTGGTCTGAGGTCGCGCTCCCGCCCGAAACGGGGGATTCCATCAACATCGTCCGGGCCCTCCACGGGCGTCGTACGCTGAGCCGGACCGGAGAGGGGACGAGGGTGGGCGAGACTGACCGACTGTGGCACGTCGCGGTGACGGTGACCGGATCCGCGCACGATGCCGATGTCGTGCGGACGGCGATGGAGCGCCTCCGTGAGCAGCATGCGTTCCTGCACTCGCTGCGGTACGACTCCACCCGGGCCGAGATCGCGTACTGGGAGCAGGCTCGCGACATGCTCGATGCCGCCGCGATGGCGATGCGTGTCTGGAACGAGCACCGCGACTCCGCCGGCCTCCCGCACTGGGAGATCGTCGGACTCGAGGTCCTCGATCGAGAGACGTACCAACGTCGTGCCGATGACCCGCTGACGTCGGTCCCGCCGCCTCTGGGGTCGGCCGCGCCGGTGCCGGTCCCGTTCTGATACCGCGGGGCGAGCACCGCGCCGCGAGTGCGGGACGTCGCCCTATCCTGGTCGCGTGACTGATCTCTCGTCCCACGTGCACGACGCCGCCCGCCGGTCCCGCAGCGCCGCCACGACGCTGCGCAGCGTCCCGCGGGCCACCAAGGACGCGGCCCTGCACGCGATGGCCGACGCCGTGGTCGAGCGACGTGACGAGATCCTCGCCGCGAACGCCCTGGACGTCGACGGCGCCCGTGCCGCGGGCACCTCCGACCACATCATCGATCGGCTGCGGCTCGACGCCGACCGGATCTCCCAGATGGCCGACGGCACGCGCGAGGTCGCCGCGCTGGCCGACCCGGTGGGGGAGGTGGTCCGGGGGTCGACGCTTGCGAACGGCCTGCTGGTCCGCCAGCTCCGCGTGCCGATCGGCGTGGTCGGGATGATCTACGAGGGCCGCCCCAACGTGACGGCCGATGCCGCGGCGATCTGTCTCAAGGCCGGCAACGCTGTCCTGCTCCGCGGGTCGGGGTCGGCTGGTCGCAGCAACGCGGCGATCGCAGAGATCCTGCGCGACGCGGTCGCGTCGGTCGGCCTCCCGGCCGATGCGGTGCAGGCGCTCGACGCGTCGGACCGCAGCAGCGCGACGGCCCTGATGCGCGCGCGCGGCCTGGTCGACCTGGTGATTCCCCGCGGCGGGGCGGGGCTGATCCAGACGGTCGTGACGCAGTCGCAGGTGCCGGTGATCGAGACCGGCACCGGCAACGTGCACGTGTACGTCGACGCCGACGCCGACCTCGACATGGCGCTCGAGATCGTCCTCAACTCCAAGACGCAGCGCACCAGCGTGTGCAACGCCGCCGAGTCGGTGCTCGTGCACAAGGCCGTCGCCGACGAGCTCCTGCCGCGCCTGGTCCCCGCGCTGCGGGCGCGCGACGTCACGATCCACGGCGACGCGGCGTTCGCCGCGCACGACGAGGCGGTGGTGGCGGCGACGGAGGAGGACTGGGAGACCGAGTACCTCTCCCTCGACCTCGCGGCGCGGGTGGTGGACTCCTTCGGTGACGCGGTCGAGCACATCCGGCGCTACTCCTCTGGTCACACCGAGGCGATCGTGACCCGGTCCCTCGCCACGGCCCAGCGGTTCACCGAGGCCGTCGACGCGGCGGCCGTCATGGTGAACGCCTCGACCCGGTTCACCGACGGCGGTGAGCTCGGGATGGGAGCCGAGATCGGGATCTCGACCCAGAAGCTGCACGCGCGCGGCCCGATGGGCCTGACGGAGATGACGACCACGACGTACGTCGTGACGGGGGACGGGCACGTCCGCTGAGGACCTCGGGGACGTGAGCGCGGACCTCGGGCGGTAGATTGTCCTTCATGTCGTTCACCGCTGCCGCCGTCCTGGCCGCCGAGGCAGGCTCCGAGTCCGAGATCAACCCGTGGCTCGTCGGCGTCGCCGTCCTGGTCGTCTTCGTCCTCCTGCTGCTCGGGCTCTTCACCTTCGGCAAGGGACGCCAGCACAGCTGATGACCCTGCCTCGCGAGGACGGCCACCGGCCTCGGGTCGGGGTGATGGGCGGGACGTTCGATCCCGTCCACCACGGTCACCTCGTCGCGGCGAGCGAGGTCCAGGCGTGGTTCGGCCTCGACGAGGTCGTGTTCGTGCCGACCGGCCGCCCGTGGCAGAAGGCAGACCGCGAGGTCTCCGCCGCGGAGCACCGCTACCTGATGACCGTGATCGCGACGGCATCGAACCCGCGGTTCACCGTCAGCCGGGTCGACATCGACCGCTCGGGCCCGACGTACACGATCGACACGCTCCGGGACCTGCGCGAGGCGTACGGCGGCGACGTCGACCTGTTCTTCATCACCGGCGCGGACGCGCTCGAGCAGATCCTGACGTGGCGGGACCACAGCGAGCTGTTCGAGCTCGCCGAGTTCGTCGGCTGCACCCGCCCGGGCCACGACATCGACACCCGGACGCTGACGGAGCTGCCGCAGGACCGGGTCACGATCGTCGAGATCCCGGCGCTCGCGATCTCGTCCACGGACTGCCGGACGCGCGTCGCGCGCGGCGAGCCGGTCTGGTACCTCGTGCCCGACGGCGTCGTCCAGTACATCGCCAAGCACCGCCTGTACGCCGCCGACCGGGCGGCCACGATCCACGACGGAGGGGACACGTGAGCGCATCCGAGCGCGCCCTGGAGCTGACGCGTGCTGCGGCGCAGGCCGCGGCCGACAAGCTGGCGCACGACATCGTCGCGTTCGACGTCACCGAGCAGCTGGTGATCACCGACGTCTTCCTGATCGCGTCGGCCCCGAACGACCGGCAGGTGCGCTCGATCGTGGACGCCGTCCAGAAGCGGCTGCTGGAGCTCGGCGCGAAGGTCGTGCGGCGCGAGGGCGAGCGGGAGGGCCGTTGGGTTCTGCTCGACTACGCCGAGATCGTGGTGCACGTGCAGCACGACGAGGACCGTGCGTTCTACGCCCTGGAGCGGCTCTGGAGCGACTGTCCGACGGTGAGTCTTCCCGACACCGGGCGCCCCGCGCCCCGGGCTCCCGGGGGCGCGGGGGCCGACGACCCCGGGGACGCGTCCGCGTGAGCCGTCAGATCGTCGTCTGGCGCCACGGTCAGACCGACTGGAATCTCCAGGGTCGCCTCCAGGGTCAGACCGACGTCCCGTTGAACGCCACGGGCCGCACCCAGGCGCGTACGGCCGCGGCCCGGCTGGCGTCGTTGCGTCCCTCGCGGATCGTGACGTCGGACCTGGCGCGCGCCGCGTCGACCGCCGCGGAGCTCGGCCGGCTCTGCGGGCTGGAGCCCGAGCCGGACCGCCGCCTGCGCGAGGTCGCGTTCGGAGACCGCGAGGGCCTGACGCGCGAGGAGATGCGGACCCGCTACCCCGAGATCGAGGCGATGTTCCGCGAGGGTCGGGAGGTGGTGGTCGACGGCGCCGAGACCTACGATGCGGCGGCCGAGCGGTTCACCGAGTCGCTCGTGGACGTGGCCGGGCGTACGGGTGCGGGGGAGACGTCGGTCGTCGTCGCGCACGGTGGGGTGATCCGGGTCGGTCTGTGTCGTTTCGTCGGGCTTCCGCGCGAGCACTGGAGGACGTTCGGTGGGTTCGCGAACTGCTGCTGGGCCGTGCTGTCCGAGCGCGGACCACGGTGGCAGATCACCGAGTGGAACGCCGGGAACCTGCCCGAGCCGGTGATGAGCGACGACGAGGCGAGCCGAGAGGACGACGGCACCGAGGGAGCAGACCCCGGTGTGGGATCGGTTGGCCAGACCCGCTAAGATCGAGTTCGGCTCGATGAGTGGGAGACCACGCGATGCGAGCACGGGGCTATGGCGCAGTTGGTAGCGCGCTTCCATGGCATGGAAGAGGTCAGGGGTTCGAATCCCCTTAGCTCCACCCAGTGATCTTCCGAGATCGGCGACAGGCCGGACCCCTCTCTGGGCGTCCGGCCTTCGTCGTTCCTGGGGCATGGTCCCGGTGGTGAGCGCCCGTGCGGGCCAGACCTGGGGTCTCAGGCCCGGACGCGATAGCGCAGACTCAGGACGCCGTTGTCGAACCGGCGCTCGTCGGCGAGCTCCAGGTCGGTGCGGGCGCCGCGCGGCAGGGCCGGCTTGCCTCCGCCGAGGACGACGGGCCAGACGAACAGCCGGCACTCGTCGACGAGCCCCGCCTCGAACGCGCGTGCCGCCAGGAGAGGGCCCCCCACCGTGAGATCGCTGGTCGCCGTCTCCTTGAGGTCGCGGACCGCCGCAGCGTCGAAGCGCCGTTCGAGCCTCGTCCTCGCGGTCGGCACGGCGTCGAGGGTCGTCGAGTACACGACCTTCTCTGCCGCCTGCCAGGCGGATGCGAAGTCCGCGGCGAGGTCGGACTGCGCGGCGAGGGCGGCGTCGGTCTCCCACGGAGCCATCACCTCGTACAGGCGCCGCCCGTAGAGGTAGGTGCCTGCGGAGCTCATCAGGTCGGTGATGGCCACGAGGACGTCGTCGTCGGGGGGAGCCCAGTCGAAGGCGCCGCGCAGATCCTCGACGAAGCCGTCGAGCGACACGTTCATCGCGTAGATCAGCCGGGCCATGTCACGACGCCTCGACGCCCGACGGCGGGGTCCGGGTGCCGGCCAGCGTGGCATCCAGTGTGGTCAACGCCTCGCGCCAACCGGCCTCGGCACCGCTCGACACATCGGCGGGCACCCACTGGCGGATCTCGAGTCGCGTCCGTCCATCGGGCTCGTCGAAGAACTCGACGCGGATCCTCGTCTCGAACGCATCGATGCCGCCCGGGAGACGACCGCTCAGGTGATAGCGCCCGTCGACGACCTCGCCGTCGACCACCTCGGTGAGGTCGACGGCGACGCGGACCCGGACGGTGGGATCGTCGGCGGAGACCTCGACCCATCGCAGGCGCCCGCCCGGGCGCACATCGAAGGCGATCTCCTCGTGCGGAAGCGAGCTGCCGGTCGGTCCCCACCAGGCGGCGAAGTGCGCGGGCTCGGTGAAGGCGCGGTAGGCGAGCTCGCGGGGCGCGTCGACGACACGCGAGATGGCGATCTGCGGAGTCTCTGTCTCCGTCGGCATCAGGTCTCCTGGTGGTCCACGGCGGTGGCGGTGAACGTCGTGAGGCTGGGGTCCGTGGGGTCGGGTGCGCGGTCGGCGGACTGCACGGCAGCGAGGTGGGCATCGAGGCGGGTGAGGGACGAGTCCCAGAACCTCCGGTAGCGCTCGATCCAGTCCGCCGCCTCGCGCAGCGGGGCGGCTTCGAGGTGGCTCGCCCTCCACCGGCCCGAGCGCGTCCGCGAGATCAGGTCGGCACGCTCGAGCACCTTGAGGTGGCGCGACACGGCGGGCATCGAGATGGGGTGCGGAGCGGTCAGCTCGGTGACGGTCGCGTCGCGCCCGGCCAGGTCGGCCAGGATCGCACGCCGCGTCGGGTCTGCCAGCGCGGAGAACACGGCGCTGAGCTGATCGGTGCCGGCCACGTGTCGCCCCTTTCACTTAACCAACACGTTAAATGTAGGCCTGCGGAGGCCGCCCGTCAAGATCGGCCTGCACAATGACACCGGGGGTGGACGTGGTGGACGTCGAGGACGTGCGGGTCGCGGTGTACGAGCGGCTGGCGACGGTGGGGAGGGTGCCGAGTCCTGCCGAGCTCGCCGCTCGGCTCGGGCGAGACGAGAGCGAGATCGTCCACGCACTCGGCCGGCTGGCCGACGCGCACCACCTGGTGCTCGACGAGCACGGCGCAGTGGTCATGGCGCACCCGTTCAGCGCCGTCCCGCTCGGGTTCGCCGTGATGGGGGACCGGACGCTGTGGTGGGGCGGCTGTGCGTGGGACTCGTTCGCCCTGCCGCACCTGGTGGGACCTTCGATGCCCGACCTGCTGATCGACGGACGTTCCGTCCTGGTCTCGACCCGCTGTCCGGCCTGCGGCACCGCACACGCCTGGAACGTCGACACGCAGGGACCGCCGCCGGGCGACCATGTCGCTCACTTCCTCGTCCCGACCGCCCGCATGTGGGACGACGTGGTCCACACCTGCAGCCACCAGCGGATCTTCTGCGCACGGGACTGCGTCGACCGCTGGCTCGCCGACACCGGCAACGACCTCGGCTACGTCATGGACCTGCCGACGTTGTGGCGGTTCGCGCGCGGGTGGTACGCCGGGCGTCTCGACCGTGGGTACGAGCGGCGCGAGCCGGCGCAGGCCGCCGACTACTTCCGGAGCGTCGGCCTCACCGGTTCGTTCTGGGGCCTCGACGCGTAGCGCGACCGAGCCGGGGTCGACCGTGGGCCGTCCGTCAGAACAGCGGCGTACCGGCTTCGAGCCGCCGCCTGACGTCGTGCAGGCTGCGACGGAACGGAAGCTCGCGGACCCACCGGGGCGAGACCCGCGTGAACCGCGCCATCCGCCGGTTGAACCGCGCGAACCGATCCTCGTCCTCGTCGGACCAGTCGAAGCGCATGAGCTCCCGGAAGCGCGGCTCGAGGTAGCCGGTGACCAGCCGTTCCCGCCATCGCAGGAGGCGCGGCGAGACGGTGCGACCGAGGTACTCCAGGCGCACGACGCGCATCAGGTACGCGCGGGTCGGCTCGTCCATCTCGAGCCCGTCCAGCGACGTCTGCCAGTAGGTCTCGAACTCCTGTCGGGTCGCGGGCCACATCGCGTGGGGGAGCTGCAGGGTGGTCCCGAACACCATCCCCTCGCGGTAGAACCGCTCGGCGAACGCGCCCGTCAGCGGACCGTGCACGCGCTCGTACGCGTGCTCGGCCCCTTTGTAAAGGCAGGCGGCGACCCACAGCTGCAACGCCGGGTCGAAGGCGTTGTACGTCACCTCCGCGCCCTCGGGCGAGCGCACCTGCGCGTGCGAGCGGTTGGTCGCCCGCCGGTACGCCGCGCGTTCCTCCGCGCCGCCGAGCATCGCGACCGCGATGTAGCCGAGCGTCGTGCGTCGTCGGCGCGCGGGGTTGAGGAACAGGTTGCCCTCGTCCACCGGGCTGTCCTTGACGCCGTGGCCGATCGGCCGCGCAGACAGCTGCATGATCACGTTCGACGTTCCCGCGAGGAGGAGGAACCAGTTGACCGAGTCGCGCAGGGCCGTCGTCGCCATCGCGTCCAGCGCGTGGCGCTCGGCTGCCTTGGTGCGGTCGTCGTCGACGTCGGGGGCGCTGTCGTGGGGCATCCACCCACGCTACCGAAGAATGTGATTCAGGGTTAACTTCTCGGGTGAGGGCGGGCGTCCGCCGGCGCGCCGAGGGGTGCGTCGAGGAACACCGCGGCGACGGCCTCCGTACGGCTGTTGACCCCGAGGCGCTCGAAGATGTTCTCGAGGTGCTTGCGGACCGTGTGCGGCGAGACCACGAGGATGCGTGCGATCTCGGCGTTCGTCCGGCCGTTCGCGACGAGCCCGAGCAGCTCGCGCTGGCGGTCGGTCAGCCTCCACGCGCTGCGGCGGTCCCGGCGGGTGCGGGTGTCGAACTCGGCCAGGTGGGGACGGAGCAGGCTGAGGGCGAGGCGGTCGGTCTCGCTGAAGTCCCGCCCCGGCCCGCGACTGAGCAGCACACGGCGTGAGGTGCCGGTGCCCGTGCCGAGCGACATCACGATCTCGTGCTCGACCCCCGACGGTCGCATGTGCTCGACGTACATCGGCCGTGCGCGCAGCTCTCGGGCCGAGGCGAAGTCCGAGACGCGCCACACCGTCGCGTGGTCGCCGGTGCGTTCGGGATAGGAGCACGACGCGGTCCAGAAGTTGCGCCAGAACATCCCTTCGTCCACGTCGACGGGTCCGGCCGCCGGTCCGACCTCGCGGTCGGCGATCGTGACCTGGCGGTACGGGTCGTACTCGGAGAAGCTCGTGACGTCGGCGCCGATGAGATCGCCGACAGCGGTGAGGACGTCCTCCGTCACGCCGGGGCACTCGTCGGGCTCGGCGCGTGCGAGCACGTCGAGGACCTTCGCGAGCCTGGTCTCGAGCGCCACGGCGCCTCCCCTCGGACCGCCCCGTCGGGCGCCTCGCCCTACGGGGAACCTAGCACCGCCGAGCGATGGTCGGGTCCCTTCGCGATCGATCGTGGCTTCCCGGACCGGGCCGGAGGAATACGAGGTTCGTCGTATTCCTCCCGGGCCGAGGGTCGGGCCAGTCTCGGAACAGGGCCGCGACGGACGGCCTGGTCCGGCCGAGGAAGGGACGAGCATCATGGGGACTCATCGCGGATCGGTCCGCTGGGCAGCGGTCGCCGCCTGTGCGGCGATGCTCCTGGGCGCTGGGGGAGTCGGTGCCGAGGCCCGTCCTGACCCGGGGCAGGACACGGGCCGCACCGGTGCCGCCGAACGACTGCACTGCCCGCTGGAGCGGGTCGGCCGGCAGTACGTCCGGTGCGACAACCTCACGGGTTGTGGCGTGGCGGCGCCGGCGTGGGTCCCACAACGCCGAGCATGACCGCGGCCCGGATCGCGCCAGGACCGCTGCGGGTGCGCGACACCCTCAGAGGAGCGGTTAGGGTCGCGGGCATGACCCAGCCCGTCGCCGTGATCACCGGAGCCGCAGGCGCCATCGGCAGCCGCCTCGTCGTCCGCTTCCGCGAGGCCGGGTACGTGGTCGTCGGCCTGGACCTGCCTGCCCTGGTCGGGGACGACGAGGCGATGGTGGGGTGCGACATCACCGACGAGGCATCCGTCGCCGGCGCCTTCGAGCAGGTCCTGGAGCGCGCCGGCCGGATCGACGTGCTGGTGAACAATGCCGGCATCTCGGCGATCGGGGCGTTCGCCGACCACGGAGTGGACGTGCACCGCCGGGTGATGGAGGTCGACTACCTGGGCGTGGTCGCCTGCACGCAGGCGGCGCTGCCGGCGGTGGTGGCGAGCCGCGGCCGGCTCGTGCTGATCGGTTCGGTCACGGGCTTCGCGCCGGTGCTGGGGCGGCCGGCGTACGTGGCTGCGAAGCACGCGGCGACAGGGCTGTACGAGGCCCTGCGCCCGGAGCTCGCTGGGTCGGGCGTCGGCGTGACGGTGGTGCACCCGACCTTCGTGACCGGGGGGATGGGGGAGGCTGCCGATCGCGCGTCGGGGACGGAGCGCGCGACGTCGGGTCCCGAGGTGACGTCGGACGACGTGGCCCGCGCGGTGGTCGACGGTGTGGTGCGTCGGCGCGAACGCGTCCTGGTCGGGCGGACCGCCCGGCTGTCGTGGTACGTCTCGCGGCTCTTCCCGCGCCTCTACGTCCGCCTGATGACACGACGCCTGGCGCGCTGACCGCGCGTGCGCCACCAGCCTGAGACGGCGTCTCGGCCGCGCAGGCGTGTGTCCGCCGGCCGCTTTCACTAGGCTGCGGAATGAATGTTCATTCCGCAGCGACAGCAGGAGGACGCATGGCCGACGGCCGGCTTCAGATCTTCGACATCATGGCGTGCAACGTCTACTGGGACTTCGGCACGCCCGGGGTCGGCAAGGAGCAGCACAAGTTCCTCGTCGCGCTCTTCCCGACCGGCGGCGCGCCGGCCCCGGAGCTGGTCGAACGCATCACCGCCCGCGGCCCGGACGGGTACGCGGTCGAGATCGCCAACCAGCCGTTCACCGCCGCCAACAAGAACGGTCACATCTACGACCGCACCACCGACGCGCACTGGTACATGCTCAATCTCGACGCCGGGTTCATGCCCGCCGGCGAGTACACGATCGAGGTGCGTGGCCGCGACGGCTCCGTGACCACGATGTCGCGGGTCCAGGAGGACGGTCCGACCAAGGCGATCGTCGAGGCGTACGTCGAGAACCGGCAGGCGCTGTACGACTCGTACAGCCCCGGCCAGGGCGACGTGCTCGACGAGGACGCGCCGCGTGAGGCCGTCGACATCACCTGGACCTCGCTGAAGGACCTCGCCGGGCAGGACGCGTACGCGATCTTCCGACTCAGCGCGGGCTCGAACGGACTCGAGTTCGACACGCAGAACCTGCACTGGTGGGACAACATCTTCCTCCAGCGTGCAACCGATCCGACCGCCGGGCTCAACCGGGACCGCGTCACGGTGACGAGCCCGTTCGCGCGCGATACTCCGTACGTGTACTTCACCGAGCTGACCGACGGCAACGCGATGGGGCAGACCAACATCTGCGTCTTCCAGCCGCACCAGAGCTTCCGTGCCTGACGACGACCCGACCCGCCCTCGCGCACCCAAGCGCGAGGCGATCCTGGACGCCGCGCTCGAGGTGTTCGCCGAGCGCGGCGTGCGGGGTGTTGCCGTCCCCGAGATCGCCGTGCGGGCGGGCGTGGGCACGGGCACGATCTACCGCTACTTCGACAGCAAGGAAGGCCTGGTCAACGAGCTGTTCCGTCAGCACAAGCAGGCGTTGGGTCAGCGGCTGGCCGTCGCGCTCGCGCGGCCGGCGGGATCGGCGCATCAGCAGTTCGCGAACCTGTGGGCCGCGCAGGTCGCGTTCGCCCGCGAGCACCCGGCGGCGTACCGGTTCCTCGAGCTGCAGGACCACCTCCCGTACCTCGACGAGGCCAGCCGCGAGGTCGAGCGCGACGTGCTCGCGCCGATCGCGCGCGGTGTGGAGCACGCGCAGCTGGCGGGCGCGCTGCGCGGCGACGTACGACCCGACGTGCTCGTCGCGATGCTGTGGGGCTCGTTCGTCCACCTGCTCAAGGCCGAGCGCCAGGACTACCTGACGCTCTCCGACGACGACCTCGCGGGCGCACGCGACGCCCTCTGGCGGGCGATAGCTCCCCTCTGAGGCGTGGCGTCGGGCGGCCGGGCCCCCTGGGACCCGGCCGCCCCCGCTGCTGCGCCGGCTCAGGCCGCGTACTCGGCCACCGTGGCGTACGTGCCGGGGTTCGGGGTCGCGAGCGCGCTCAGCCGGCGACCGTACTCGGCCGTGGCTGCCTGCTCCCCGTTGGCGGCGGCGTCCTCGGCGCTTCGCCATCGTGCGACGGTGACCACCCGGTCGCCCGCGGGCGATGCCAGGACTGTCGCCGACAGGAAGCCGGGCCGGTGCGAGAAGAAGTCCTCGACGGCCTCGCGGAGGAGGTCGACGACCTCCTGCTGCGTCGACGCGTCGACGTCGACGACGTTGATGAACGTCACGGGATCGGACATGGCTGCTCCTGCTCTCGAGGTGGGGAGGCGACGGGCGTCGGCTCCACCTCTCAGACGACGCAGCCGGTCGCTTCGTGAGGTCGGCGCGGCGCGCCTCACACTCCGCGGTCCTGCGTCGTCCTTGGTACGAAGGATGTCGGGGCCGGGCGACGGACGGAGGGGTCATGACCGGTGGAGCGGAACGGGGCGACGCCGGATCCGGGCCGGACGCGGCGAGCGACGATCGGAGCGTGCTGATCGGGATCTGCTACCGACTGCTGGGCTCGTTGAGCGATGCGGAGGACGCGGTGCAGGAGACGTACGTGCGCTGGTACCGCCTGAGCGACCGCGAACGGGAGGCGATCGCGACGCCGCGCGCGTGGCTGATCCGCACCGCCGGGCGGATCGGGTTGGACATGCTCGGGTCCGCGCGCGCACGACACGAGCGCTACGTCGGTGAATGGCTCCCCGAGCCGGTCCCGGCACCGGGTCGGTGGAGCACCCTGCCGGGCACCGGCGAGGTCGACGACCCGGCGGAGCGCGTGAGCCTCGACGAGTCGGTGTCCATGGCGCTGCTGGTGGTGCTGGAGACGATGACCCCGGCCGAGCGGGTCGCCTTCGTGCTGCACGACGTCTTCCGGTATCCCTTCGACGAGGTCGCGACGATCGTGGGGCGTTCGCCGGCCGCGTGCCGCCAGCTCGCCGCGTCGGCCCGTCGCCGGGTCGGTGACGCCCGCCGCGTCGCGGTCGCGTCGGCGGAGCACGCCGCGGTCGTGCGGTCGTTCGCGGCGGCGTGGCGCAGCGGGGACCTCCGTGCGCTCGTCGACCTCCTCGATCCCGATGCCACCGCGATCACCGACGGGGGCGGTCTCGTGTCCGCCGAGCTCGAGCCGATCCGGGGCGCGGAGGCGATCGCCGCGTTCTTCGTCGGTGTCCTGGCGCGGCGCCCCGACCTGGCCGTACGGGAGGAGGAGGTCAACGGCGAGCCCGGGCTCGTGGTGTCCCTCGGCGGCGAGACGACGGCCGTGATGGCGTTCGCCCTGGGCGGGTCCGCCGTCGAGCACGTCTGGGTCGTGCGCAACCCCGACAAGCTCCGCGCCTGGCGCCGGTGAGGCGGCCGGCTTCGGCGGCCACCGGCGGCCGCGGGGTCAGCGACCCAGGACCACCTGGGGGGTCGCGGCACCGATCGTGTCGACGACCGCGTCGGCGAGGGCGAGGGCGTCCTCCTCCGGAGGGAACGCACGGTTGGGTACGGCGACGACACGCATCCCGGCGGCGTGCGCGGAGCGGATCCCGTTCGAGGAGTCCTCGATCGCCGCACACCGCTGCGCGGCGACGCCCAGTCGGCCGGCGGCTGTGAGATACACGTCCGGTGCGGGCTTGCCGCGCTCGACCTCCTCGCTCGAGACGACCGCACCGAATGCGTCGCGGACACCGGCGAGGTCGAGCGCGAGCTCGATCAGCTCGCGGTTCGAGGAGGACGCCACCGCAAGCGGTACCCGCGGTGCGAGGGCGCGGATGGTGTCGACCGCCCCGTCGATCAGCGGCAGGTCCTCGCGGTAGGAGGCGGCCATCGCGGTGACCACGCGCCGGCCGATCTCGCGCGGCGATCCCGGAACGCCGAGGTCGTCGGACAGGTACGTCTCCCACTCCGCCGGGTTCATGCCCTGCATGGCGCGGGTGGCACCGTCCGGGTACGGTCGGCCGCTGTCGATCACCAGCCGCCGCCGCACGTCCTCCCAGCGCTCCTCGCTGTCCACGATCACACCGTCCATGTCGAACACGACTGCCTCGATCATGCGCCGAGCGTACGCGCGACCGTCCGGACCTACGATTCTCGACGTTGCGCCCGACGGGAGCCGGTCGGTGGGGAGAGTCGTACGTCCGGACGGTCGTCGCGGCGGCGCTCTATCCCTGGACGTAGGCCGCGAGGTTCGCGAGCGACGACGCGAGCCCGGCGGCGTGGTCGGCGGCCGAGATGCCGTCGGGCACGTCGTCGGCGCGGATCGAGACGAGCGCGCCGCTGCCGCGCGGTGCGACCGTCCAGGTCATCGTCATCGTGCCGGC
The DNA here is from genome assembly GCF_002797495.1 of Mumia flava. Taxonomy (NCBI): domain Bacteria; kingdom Bacillati; phylum Actinomycetota; class Actinomycetes; order Propionibacteriales; family Nocardioidaceae; genus Mumia; species Mumia flava. The sequence goes on along the minus strand of NZ_PGEZ01000002.1, from coordinate 671,841 downwards.
GAACGCGGCGTCGTCGGCCACGAAGTCGACCGCCTGCACCACCCGTACGCCCTCGATCAGATCCACGATCCGGACGTCGACCACGTCGGAGTCCGCCGTGGCCTTCCCCGGAGCGCCGGAGGGGTCGTCGTAGGTCAGGACGAGACGGTACGAGCCGCCCGGGCGGATGTCGGCGTGCTCGAACCGACCGGTCATGCCGTCCGGGGGCAACCACGCCAGCAGCGCGTCGGGATCGACGAGGGCGGCGAACACCCGGGGAGCCGGGGCGTCCAGAAGGCGCTCGGCGGCGTCGGTGCGAGGCATGGTGTGACGTTACTGCGGCCGCGGCCTAGGGTGGGGAGCGTGCAGGGGGCTGGTGGCGACCGTCCGGTCCGCGGCGCCGGTCAGGAGGCGTCCGACGACCTGGAGCGGCTCACGCGCTGGGAGGCGGCCGGGGGAGCCTGGTGGACCGTCGCCGTGTCGGGCGGCGGGGTCACGGTGGTGCTGGCGCGCTGCGACGGCGGCGAAGAGGTCGATCGCTTCAGCTCCGACGACCCGCGCTTGGTCGCCTACGTCGACACCGCTCCCTAAACTTGACTCATTCAAGAAAACTGGCAGGATGAGGGCATGCCATCGGGACCGGACTACGAGCAGATGCTGCGGACCGCGTCGCTGCGCGTGACCCGGCCGCGGATGGCGGTCCTGGACGCGGTGCACACGCACCCGCACGCCGACACCGAGTCGATCATCGACGCCGTGCGTGGCGCGCTCCCGGAGGTCTCGCACCAGGCCGTCTACGACTCGCTGCACCGCCTGACGGCCGCAGGGCTGGTCCGGCGCATCCAGCCGTCGGGGTCGGTGTCCCGCTACGAGGCGCGGGTGGGCGACAACCACCACCACGTCGTCTGCCGCTCCTGCGGCCGCATCGACGACGTGGACTGCGCCGTCGGCGAGGCGCCGTGCCTGACCGCGTCCGACGACCACGGCTTCGCGATCGACGAGGCCGAGGTGATCTTCTGGGGGCTCTGCCCCCAGTGCGCTGCCCATCGCCGACCCGAGACCGAGCTTGCCTGAGCACGCGAGCGTGCCTGGGCACGAACGAGCCTGACCGCACAACGCCGCACGATCGGAAGGAATCGCATGACTGAGAACGAGCACGGTGCCAACGAGCAGGGTGTCACCGTCACCGACGTGGACGAGCCGAGGGAAGAGCGCGCGGCGGGAGGGTGCCCGGTCGCGCACGACGGCCGGATGCCGCACCCGACCCAGGGCGACGCCAACCGGGTCTGGTGGCCCAACCGCCTGAACCTCAAGGTCCTCGCCAAGAACCCGGCGGTCGCCGATCCGATGGATGACGACTTCGACTACGCCGAGGCGTTCCAGAGCCTGGACCTGCCGGCGGTCAAGTCCGACATCGCCGAGGTCCTGACCACCTCGCAGGACTGGTGGCCGGCCGACTTCGGGCACTACGGCCCGCTGATGATCCGGATGGCGTGGCACAGCGCCGGGACGTACCGCGTGGTCGACGGGCGCGGCGGCGCCGGCGCCGGACAGCAGCGCTTCGCCCCCCTGAACAGCTGGCCGGACAACGTCAGCCTCGACAAGGCCCGTCGCCTGCTCTGGCCGGTGAAGAAGAAGTACGGCAAGAGCCTGTCGTGGGCCGACCTCATGGTGCTCGCCGGCAATGTCGCGCTGGAGTCGATGGGCTTCAAGACCTTCGGCTTCGCCGGGGGCCGCGAGGACGTGTGGGAGCCCGAGGACGACGTCTACTGGGGCGCCGAGACCGAGTGGCTGGGCAGCGACAAGCGGATCTCCGGCGGCGCGGACCGCAACCTGGAGAAGCCGCTGGGCGCCACGCACATGGGCCTGATCTACGTGAACCCGGAAGGCCCCGAGGGCGTGCCGGACCCGGTCGCGGCGGCGCGCGACATCCGCGAGACGTTCGGCCGGATGGCGATGAACGACGAGGAGACCGCCGCCCTGATCATCGGCGGGCACTCGTTCGGCAAGACCCACGGTGCGCACCCCGACGACAAGCTCCAGGAGGACCCGGAGGCCGCGCCGCTGGAGGCCCAGGGCTTCGGCTGGAAGAACGGCTACGGCACCGGCAAGGGCCCCGACACCGTCACCAGCGGCCTCGAGGTCACCTGGACGACCACGCCGACGCAGTGGAGCAACGGCTTCCTCGAGATCCTGTTCGGCCACGAGTGGGAGCTGAGCAAGAGCCCCGCCGGAGCGCACCAGTGGGTCGCGAAGGACGCCGAGGCGATCATCCCCGACGCGTACGACCCGGATCGCAAGCACCTGCCGACGATGCTCACGACGGACCTGTCGCTCAAGATGGACCCGATCTACGAGCCCATCGCGCGGCGGTTCAAGGACAACCCCGACGAGCTCGCCGACGCGTTCGCGCGTGCGTGGTTCAAGCTGACCCACCGCGACATGGGCCCGGTCCAGCGCTACCTCGGCCCCGAGGTCCCGGACGAGGTGCTGCTGTGGCAGGACCCGATCCCGGCGCCGCAGGGCCCGGTGATCGGTGACGCCGACGTCGTGGCGCTGAAGGCCGCGATCGCCGCCTCCGGCCTGTCGGTCGCGCAGCTCGTCTCCACCGCGTGGGCGGCGGCCTCGTCCTTCCGCGCCAGCGACATGCGCGGCGGCGCGAACGGCGGCCGCATCCGCCTGGAGCCGCAGAGCGGCTGGGAGGTCAACGAGCCCGAGAAGCTCGCCGCGGTCATCCGTACGCTCGAGGGCGTCCAGGACGACTTCAACGGACGGGGCGGTGCTCAGGTCTCGTTCGCGGACCTCGTCGTGCTCGGCGGTGTCGTCGGCGTGGAGCAGGCCGCGAAGGCGGCCGGGCTGGACCTCGAGGTGCCGTTCACCCCGGGCCGTGGTGACGCGACCCAGGAGCTGACCGACGTCGAGTCGTTCTCCTACCTGGAGCCGGCCTCGGACGGGTTCCGCAACTACCTGCGCAAGGACCAGACCCTGCCGGCGGAGTTCCTGCTCGTCGACCGGGCCAACCTGCTCGGGCTGAGCGCTCCGGAGATGACCGTGCTGATCGGTGGCCTGCGGGTGCTCGGCGCCAACTACGCCGACTCCGACCTCGGCGTGTTCACCGACGCGCCGGGCACGCTGACGAACGACTTCTTCGTCAACCTGCTCGACCTCGGTCACACCTGGAAGCCGGTCGAGGGGGAGGACGGCCTCTACGCCTGCTTCTCCGACGCCACCGGTGAGCAGGTGTGGAGCGGCAGCCGGGTCGACCTGCTGTTCGGCTCGAACTCCGAGCTGCGGGCCGTCGCGGAGGTCTACGCGAGCGACGACGCGAAGCAGAAGTTCGCCCGTGACTTCGTCGCGGCCTGGGCGAAGGTGATGGACGCGGACCGCTTCGACGTCTGAGTCCGACGGCGGACCTCCGGATCCGCATCGTTCGCCGGCGAGGGCCGGTCCTGCGTACGCGGGGCCGGCCCTCGGTCGGTTGTCAGTCGCCCCGCCTATCGTCGGTGCATGGCCAAGATCCTGTTCGACACCGCAACGAGCCTGAACGGCTGGATCGCCGACGAGGACAACTCCCTGGACTGGCTGTTCGCCGTCGACGGGGGTGAGCATCCTGACGAGGGCCTGTTCCCCTCGGAGGCGAGCGTGCTGGTCGAGGGCTCCACGACGTACGCCTGGGTGCTCGCCCAGGAGGACATCCTGGCGCACCCGGAGAAGTGGCAGAACTTCCACGGCGACAAGCCGACCTTCGTCTTCACGACGCGCGACCTGCCGGTCCCGGAGGGGGCGGACGTCCGGTTCGTCTCCGGGTCCGTGGCCGACGCGCTGCCGGCGATCCGGGAGGCCGCGGGTGACGGCGACGTCTGGGTGGTCGGCGGTGGCGATCTCGCCGGCCAGTTCATCGACGCCGGCGCCTTGGACGAGATCGCGATCTCGGTCGCGCCGGTCGCCCTCACCGGCGGCGCCCCGCTCCTCCCGCGCCGGCTCGAGTCCGACCGGCTGCGCCTCGTCTCGGCGACTGCCGTCGGGCAGTTCGCGCGACTGGTCTACGCCGTGCGGTCCGTCGACTCGGACTGAGCCGGTCGACGGCGACCTCCGACACCGCCTCGCCCGCCCTCGAGGCGCTGCTAGGTCCGGCCCGTGCGGTGGATCATCGCATACCGGAAGGCGCCCGGGAGGTGGATCTCCGACGTCCAGTAGCCCACGCGGCCGAGCCGGCTCACGCCGGTGGCGTCGAGCGTGAGCACGGGCTCACCCGAGGGCTGGTCGAGACGCTCCGCGTCCTGGTCGCCGAGCGCGGCCGCGGACGGCCAGGCGATCTCCCACTCGATGCGTTCCCCGGTCAGCTCCGGCGCGATCTCGAACAACGACCGCGCCGGGTCGACGTCGTCCGGGTCGATCCCGGGCCCGATCCGGATGGCGTCCCGTGCGAGCATCACCGGGAGACCGTCGGCGGACCAGCGTTTCGCCACGCGCAGGACCTGAGTCTCCGGCGGGAGCTCGTACTCGCGTGCCTCCTGTGAGGAGATCGCGGAGATCTCCGACGCGAGCACGTCCAGCGTGGGAGTGCGACCCATCGCCGCGATCAGCTCGGACTGGTCGATGCGCTGGTCGAACCGCGCCGGGACGTCGAGCAGCGAGGTGTTCACGACTGTGTCGGCGCCCTTGCGGCGGTGGATGTACCCGCGCTCCTCGAGCCGGACCAGCGCTTCGCGCAGCGCCGGGCGGCTCATCGACAGCGTCGCTGCGAGCGCCGGCTCGCTCGGCATCACCCCGCCGGCGCGGGCAACCTCGTCCCACAGCGCCTGCAGCCGCCGCTGAACCGAGGGCGGCGGGCCGTCGGGAGGACTTGCGGACTGCGCGGACGTCACCACGCAGGCGAGCCTATCGCTGCTCCGGCGCGGCGCGATGGATCGTCGACGCCGTGGTCGACTCGGCCACGACGCGCCCGTCACGCAGGACCTTCCAGGGTCGAGCGTGCTCACGCAGCACGTCGACCACCCGCTCGTCGGAGTGGATGCACAGGTTCGCAGCGCGACCGACCTCGACCGCGTGCCCGTCGAGCCCCAGCACCTGCGCGGCCCGCCCGGTCACGAGCTCGATCAGGGTGCGCTGCTCACCGGCGGACAGGAAGCCGAGGACGTGCGCAGCCAGGAACGCCACCTCGAGCATGCTGTGCCGGCCGAACGGATAGTAGGCGTCCTCGATGTCGTCCTGCCCGAGCGACACGTGGAGGCCCTCGGCGAGGAACTTCCGCACCGGTAGGTGCAGCGGACCCGTGTGCGGGTCGGAGACGAAGCCGAGGCCTGCGCGACGGGCGAGCTCGACCAGGCGGCTCACGGTGGGCTGGGGGTACTCGCCGATCGCGCGCGCGTGGCACGCGACGCCCCGTCCGACGAGGTCGTGGTCGAGCATCGCCTCGCCGAGCATGGCCGTCGTGCGCAGCGACGGGTCGCCCGCGTCGTCGACCAGCATGGCCACGCGTCGGCCGGTGCGGGACGCGAGCGCGCACGCCCACTCGACGTGGGCGCGTGCGTCACGGTCCGTGCTCTCGATCCACGGGATCCCGCCGACCACGTCGGCACCGATCCGGAGCCCCTCCTCGCAGAGCTCGGCGGCGCCCGGATCACGCAGGACACCGTCCTGCGGGAATGCCACGACCTGGAGGTCGACGAGGCCGCGGTACTCCTCGCGCACCGCGAGGACCGCCTCCAGTCCCTCGAGTCCCGCCGACGTGTCGACGTCGACGAAGGCCTGGACGTGCAGCACGCCGTTCACCACCGCGAGATCGAGGGCGCGGCGGACGTTCGGCATGATCCAGGCCCGGTCGTAGCTCTGCTTCACCGTCGACGCGTCGCGGACGATCGAGCCGAGCGCATCGCCCATCGAGTCCGAGGTGTACGCGTGCAGGGCCGCGTCGCCTGCCCTCTCGAGCGTGTAGACCTTCTCGAGGTGCATGTGCGGGTTGACGAACGTCTCGGTGACGAGTCGTCCGTCGGCGTCGATGCGGTCGCGGGAGGCGACGCTCACGGGATCTCCGACGTGGCGGAAGCGCCCGTCGCTGATGCCGAGCGTCACGACGCGGCCGTCGAGGAGCCGGGCGTGGTCGACGACGAGGTCGAAGGTGCCGTCGTGCTGGGTGCTCATGGTTGCCTCAGCCCTTGAACGTGACGGTCTCGACCAGGTTCAGCGACCGGCGCAGGGTGTTGCCGACCGGGCAGGTCTCCACGCCGTGGCGCAGCAGTCCCTGCTGCTCCTCGGTGAGCGATCCGGTGATGGTGACGTCGGCCATCACCCGCGAGATCCGCAGCTCGCGCTCGCCCGGGTCCAGCGGTCCCTTGGTCGGCCGGTTGACCCGCAGCGAGAGCCGTACGGAGGCGTCGGCGTAGTCGAAGTCGTGCTGGCGCGCGACTCCTCGGAGCGTGCCGGCGATGCACCCGCCGAGCGCGGAGAGGATCAGGCCGAACGGATTCGGGGCGGCGCCGTCGCCCGCGAACTCGCGCGGCTCGTCGATCACGACGGAGTGCTCACCGCCGATCGTGGCGACGGAGGCGAAGTTGTCGAGGCTGCGCACGACGACGTCGCGGTTGGCGGAGGCTGCGTTCTGATCGCTCATCGCAGACGGACCTTTCGTGGAGAACCTGTCTGACAGGCACCGTAGCGCCTGTCAGACAGGTGTCAAGTCCCTCCGTCGTCCCGGCATCAAGGATTGACGTCGTAGACACACTTCATGATCCCGTTGCCGTACGCCTCGTACTCGGCCAGCCGGAGCCTCGTCGTGTCCTTGTCAGCATCGCTGAACAGGCGCTTGCCGGCCCCGAGGAGCAACGGGAAGACGAGCAGGTGGTAGCGGTCCACGAGACCGGCATCGGCCAGCGCGTGCCCCAGCGTGGCGCTGCCGTGGACGGCGATCGGACCGCCCTCGGTCTCCTTCAGCGCCGCGACGTCGTCGAGCGACCGCAGGACGGTCGCCGGCCACCGCTCGTCGTCGGACTCGAGCGTCGTGGACACGACGTAGCGCGGCATCGCGTTGTACTCCGCGAACTCCTCCATCGTCGGCCACACCGGCGCGAACGCCTCGTAGCTGCGCCGCCCGAGCAGCAGCGCCGTCGTCTCCTCCTGCTCGCGGCCCTTGATCTCGTAGGCCGCCTCGTCGAACTCCACGTCCTTGAACGTCCAGCCGGAGTTGCGGTACCCCTCCTCGCCGCCCGGCGCCTCCATCACGCCGTCGGCCGAGACGAACGCCGTCACGATCAGTGGTCTCATCGGTGCATCCTTTTCGTCGCTGTGGTTCGCGGTCTCGACACGCTCGACCGGCGATGCGATCGAGCCTCTCGACAGTGCGCCGAACGGGCCCGCCGGATTTCGACAGCCGGACCGCCGAATCCGCTCAGCCGATCCTCGGCACCGCGGCGAGCGACGAGGCGAGGTCCTCGTCGCTGAGCGGGTCGTCGCCGAGCCGGCCGTGCAGGAACGAGTCGTACGCGCCGAGCTCGAGCAGCCCGTGCCCGGACAGACCCACCACGATCACCGGCTCCTCGCCGGCCTCGGCAGCGGCGAGCGCGGTCCGCCGAACCTGGGCGAGCGCGTGCGAGGACTCCGGGGCGGGCACGATCCCCTCCGTCCGGGCGAACTCGGTCGCCGTCTCGAAGCACTCGCTCTGGTGCAGCGCGACCGCGTCGATCATCCCCTCCTCGACGACGTGCGAGACCAGCGGCGCCATCGCGTGGTACCGCAGGCCGCCGGCGTGGATCGGCGACGGCACGAAGTCGTGGCCCAGCGTGTGCATCTTCATGAGCGGCGTCATGCCGCCGGTGTCGCCGAAGTCGTAGCGGTACTCGCCCCGGGTCAGCGTCGGGCACGACGCGGGCTCCACAGCGGTGATCCGCGGTGCCTGGCGACCCTCGAGCCTCTCCCGCAGGAACGGGAACGCGAGGCCGGCGAAGTTCGAGCCGCCGCCGGCGCACCCGATCACGTGGTCGGCGCCGGACTCGCCCGCCTTCGCGAGCTGGAGGACGGCCTCCTGACCGATCACGCTCTGGTGCAGCAGCACGTGGTTGAGGACCGAGCCCAGCGCGTACTTCGTGGCCTCGTCCTGGGCGGCCAGCTCGACCGCCTCGGTGATCGCGATGCCGAGCGAACCGGGGTGCCCGGCGTCGAAGCCCTTGCCGAACCCCGTCAGCGTGCTGGGCGACCGGTGCACCTTCCCGCCGAAGACCTCGATCAGGGTGCGGCGCTGCGGCTTGGTGTCGTACGACGCCCCGACCTGCCACACCTCGCACTCGACGCCGAACAGGGCGCACGCGTACGCCAGAGCCGTGCCCCACTGCCCGGCCCCGGTCTCGGTCGTGAGCCGCGTGACGCCGTTGATCGCGTTGTAGTAGACCTGCGGCACCGAGGTGTTCGTCTTGTGGGATCCGGCCGGCGAGACACCCTCGTACTTGTAGTAGATCCGTGCGGACGTGCCGAGCCGCTGCTCCCACCGTCGTGCGCGCACGAGCGGTGACGGGCGGTACTGCCGGTACACGTCGCGCACCGGCTCCGGGATCTCCACGTAGCGCTCGGCGGTCACCTCCTGGGCGATCAGCTCCGGCGGGAAGAGCGGCGCGAGGTCGTCCGGCCCCACGGGCTGGTGCGTGCCCGGGTGCAGCGGCGGAGGCGGCGGGGTCGGCAGGTCCGCGACGATGTTGTACCAGTGCGTCGGCATCTCCGACTCGTCGAGGGTGATCCGGATCCGGCCGTTCGTCATGCTTCCTCCAGGCTCGCTCGCGTCGCCACAGCGTAACCGCACTCGGCCTCCGTAGAGTGGCTCCGTGGTCAGCGCGGTGACGTGGTGGGGGCACTCGACGGCGACCGTCGAGATCGGCGGACGACGGGTGCTGACCGACCCCGTGCTCGTCGACCGCTTCGCGCACCTCCGACGGCACAGCGCGTCACCCGACGCCTCGGCCGCCACGGCCGACCTCGTGCTGGTCTCGCACCTGCACCTCGACCACTTCCACGTGCCGTCGCTGCGCCGGCTGGCTCCCGGGACCGTCGTGGTGGTGCCGGAGAGCAGCTCGGGGCTGTTGTCCGGTCTGGGCCTCGACGTGCGTGAGGCCGTGGCCGGCGACCGGCTGCAGCTGTGCGGACTGAGCGTCGAGGTCCTGCCCGCCGACCACCCGGCGAGCCGGCACCGGTGGTCGCGGCGCGCGTCGATGCCGATCGGGTTCCGGGTCGCCGGCGACGACGGCTCCTTCTGGTTCCCCGGCGACACGGGGCCCGCGACCGACCTGACCGGCGTCTCCTCCGTCGACCTCGCGATGGTCCCGGTCGGCGGCTGGGGGCCGACGCTGGGGGAGGACCACGTCGACCCGGTGCAGGCCGTACGGCTGGTCGAGCAGGTCGGGGCGCGCTGGGCCGTGCCGGTGCACTGGGGCACGTTCTGGCCCGTCGGGATGGGGCGGGTGGCGCCGGCGACGCGGCGGCACTTCTTCGAGACGCCCGGTCAGCGGTTCGCCGACGCCCTCGCCGAGGCGGGCGCCGACGTGGAGGCCCTGGTCACTCCTGCGGGTCGTCGGGTCCTGCTGAACGGCGGCTGAGCGGACGGCGCCAGCGCGAACGGCGGTCGAGCGCGGTCTCGACGTGGGAGTCGACGTGCTCACCGAAGTGGTCGTCGAAGTTCTCGACGAGGTGGTCGGTGACCTGCTCGGTCATGGCGTCGCCGAGCTCGTCCTGCATCGCCCGGACCCGCGCCTTGCGGTTGAGCCGCTGGATCTCGCGGTACTCGCTCTTGAACACCTTGTAGAGCGCGAAGCACATCGCGATCATGATCACGCTGAACGGCGCCGCGGTGAGGATCGCGCCGGTCTGCAGGGCGCCGAGCGCATCGAGCGGATCGTCGGTCGCGCGGCTGCCTGCGAGGAGCAGCCCGATCGCGACCGATCCCTCGATCACCGCCCACATCACCCGGCTCCACTTCGGAGGGTTCGTGTCGCCTCCGGACGCGAGCATGTCGACGACCAGGGAGCCGGAGTCCGACGAGGTCACGAAGAAGATCGTGACGAGCAGGATCACGATCCCGACCAGCAAGGTCCCGCCGGGCAGGTCGCCGACCAGGTTGAACAGCACGTTCTCGCTCGTCACCGTGCCGTCGTCGTTCGTCAGACCCCCGCCGCCGAAGATCTGCTGGTAGAGCGCGCTGCCGCCGAGGATCGAGAACCACACCATCGAGACCAGCGTCGGCACGAGCAGCACACCGAAGACGAACTCGCGCACCGTCCGGCCGCGTGAGATCCGTGCGATGAACAGCCCGACGAACGGCGCCCACGAGATCCACCAGCCCCAGTAGAACGTCGTCCACGCGCCCTGCCACGCCTCGCCGTCCTCGCCGAAGAACGCGCTCGTCGAGAAGCTCAGCGGGATGACCTCGAAGAGGTACGCGCCGATGTTCTCCACGAAGCTGCGCAGCAGGAACAGCGTCGGGCCGAGGATCAGGAGCACGACCGCGAACACGCCGGCGAGCGCGATGTTGAAGTTCGACAGGATCTTGATGCCGATGTCGAGGCCGGTGACGACGGAGATCGTCGCGATCGCGGTGATCGCGACGATCAGCGCCACCATCAGCGGGTCGGTGGCCTCGTCGACGACGTCCAGGTAGACCAGGCCGGCCGAGATCTGGGAGACGCCGAGACCGAGCGACGTCGCGACCCCGGCGATGGTCCCGACGATCGCGACCACGTCGATCAGGTCGCCGACCCACCCCTTGACCCGGTCGCCGAGCAGCGGCTCGAGGGTCCACCGCAGCGAGATCGACCGACCGCGCCGGTGGATCGCGTACGCGAGGGCCAGGCCGACGACCACGTAGATCGCCCAGGCGTGGACGCCCCAGTGCAGGAAGGTCTGCGCCATCGACAGGTGGGCGATGTCCGCGTCGTCGCCGCTCCACCCCGGCTTCGGGTCGACGTAGAACGAGAGCGGCTCGGCGGCGCCCCAGAAGACCAGACCGATGCCCATCCCGGCGGCGAACAGCATCGAGAACCAGACGAAGAAGCCGTACTCGGGACCCTCGTCGTCGGGGCCGAGCGTGAGGTCGCCGAACCGCCCGATCGCCATCCAGAGCGAGAAGATCACGAAGCCGGTGACGCTCAGGGTGTAGTACCAGCCGACCGAGCCGATCACCGCGTCGTTGAGCGTGCCGAAGACCTCGCCGGTCCGGACCGGGAACGCCATGCTGAGGCCCACCACCACCAGCAGCAGGATCAGCGCCGGGAAGAACACCGACGGTTTGACGGACTTGCGCTCCAGCGTCGCCTTGATGCTCTCGTCGTCCGGGTCGTGCTGGTCGTGCGTCTCGCTCGTGTCGCTCGCGCTCATCGTCGTGGGCTCCTCCCGCTGTCCGCCCCTTCACCCTGTCGAGGGATCGTGCTCGGGGCAACCGGACACCCCGTGAGGACCGGCGAGGTCCGCGGCCGCCGGTGATCCTGGTCACGGCGCGCTAGGCTCGATGAGACCACCCGGAGCGGGAGGTTCGACGATGGCATGGGTCGCGTGGCTGGGGCTGGCGGTGCTGCTCGGCATCGCCGAGGCCGCGACGCTCACGTTCGCCTTCGGGCTGCTGGCCGGTGCCGCGCTCGTGGCCGCCGTGGTCGCCGGGCTCGGCGCGCCGGTGCTCGCCCAGGTGCTGGCGTTCGTCCTCACCGGTGGGGTGTCCCTGGCCGTCATCCGGCCGATCGCGCGCCGCCAGATGCGGCAGCCGCCGTTGCTGCGCGACGGCACCGACGCCCTCGTCGGCAAGACGGCCCTGGTCATCCACGAGGTCAGCGCCCGGCACGGCGCGGTGCGGCTGTCCGGCGAGGAGTGGACCGCCCGCCCGTACGACGAGCACCTCGTGATCCCCGAGGGCACGTTCGTCGACGTGATGGAGATCGACGGCGCCACGGCCGTCGTCTACCCGCACGAGGAGCTGTCGTGACGACCCCCCGGACCGGGCGGGGAACTCGTCGCAGAGAGGAGTCCCGATGGAACTCATCGTCCCGTTGATCATCGCGGCCGTCCTGGTCGCCTTCATCGCGCTGTCGGCCGTGAGGGTGGTGCCGCAGGCCCGCCGCTACAACATCGAGCGCTTCGGTCGCTACCGCGCGACCCTGCAACCGGGCCTGAACTTCATCATCCCTCTCGTGGACCGCGTCAACACCAAGCTCGACGTCCGCGAGCAGGTCGCGTCGTCGCGTCCGCAGCCGGTCATCACCGAGGACAACCTCGTGGTCAACATCGACACCGTCCTCTACTACACGATCACGGATCCGCGGGCCGCCGCGTACGAGGTGGCGAACTACCTCCAGGCGATCGACCAGCTGACCGTCACGACGCTGCGCAACGTGATCGGGTCGATGGACCTCGAGCGCACCCTGACCTCGCGCGAGGAGATCAACGCGCGGCTGAGGGAGGTGCTGGACGACGCCACCGGCAAGTGGGGGATCCGGGTGAACCGCGTCGAGATCAAGGCCATCGATCCGCCGTCGACGATCAAGGAGGCGATGGAGAAGCAGATGCGCGCCGAGCGCGACAAGCGGGCGGTGATCCTCCATGCCGAGGGCGAGCGACAGGCGAAGATCCTCAGTGCGGAGGGAAGCCGGCAGCAGGAGATCCTGATCGCTCAGGGCGACCAGCAGGCCGCGATCCTGCGCGCCGACGGCGAGGCGAAGGCCGTCGAGCGGGTCTTCCAGGCCGTGCACCGCAACGACGCCGACCCGAAGGTGCTCGCCTACAAGTACCTCGAGGTGCTGCCCGACCTCGCGGGCGGCGAGAACAACACGTTCTGGGTCATCCCGGGCGAGCTCACCGAGGCGGTCCGCACGATCACCTCGGCCTTCAGCGACCACGAGCGTCCCGCGAGCGCCTTCCCGCGCCAGCTCGCCGGGTCGGGAGGGGCCGAGACCGGACCCGACGACGAGGATCCCACGGTCGCGGCCGGCGCAGCCGAGGCCGAGAGCGCGATCGCCGACGCCGACGCGGAGGATGCTGCCGTCGCGGCCGCGGAGCAGGCCCAGGCAGCCGTGGAGGACGCCAAGGCGGAGGCCGAGGCGGCCAGGGCCGCATCGACCGGCCGCGCAGGCGGCTGAGCCGCCCGGCGGCCGAGACGGGCGTCAGGACCCGGCGTTCTCCGACGGACGGCCCTCGGCTGCGGCTGCGATGTCCTCCAGGTCGCGGCGCATGATCTTGCGCGTCACCGACCGTCCGAGCGGCGCGGTCAACGTCTCCACGAGCCGCTTGAGCCGGCTGGTGCTCGTGTCCTCCCCGCGGAACTCCATCGTCAGTGCGGTGCCCGCTCCCGAAGGCTCGAGCGTGAACGTCGTGTCGTAGTCGATGCCGCCGGCTCGGGCGCGGACGACGGTGGACCGTGGCGGGTCGACTGCGCCGACCCACATCTCCTGCGTCTCCTCGCGCCCGAACACCCGGCGGGTCTCGCGCCAGCGGGTGCCCACGGCGTAGGGACCGTCGGTGAGGACCTCGATCCGGGTGACGCCGGTCAGCACGGCGGCCGTGCCGGGCAGGTCGGTGAGCACCTCCCACACCCGTTCGGGCGGTGCGGCGACATCCTGACTGAGCGAGAGCACGTGCGCGACCACGGCCCGAGTCTAGGCGAGGGCGAGCGGCGTGGTGGCCCGCGCGCCGGTACGGTGGCGGGCGAGCGCAGCAGACGCTGAGCGAGAGCGGACGAGGGGGCGAACGATGGTGGGACGGCGTACGGCGGGGCTCGGAGCAGCGGCGGTGATGGTCCTGGCGGTGCTGGCCGGCTGCGCCGAGGCGGATGACGTCACCGAGGACGCTGCACCGTCACCGGCGTCGGCCGTGCCGACCGACGCAGGCACGGCCACCGACGACGGCGACCCGGGCGAGCCGGGCGACGAGATCACGATCGGGCCCGACCAGGAGCACGACGTCACCTCCTCCGAGGCCGCGCGCGTGCACTGCGACGGTGGGGGCGAGATCGACGTCCGCGCTGCGACGAGCGTCGCGATCACGGGCTCCTGCGAGGACGTCGACGTCTCCGCGACCGGAGCGACCGTCAGCATCGAGGCCACCGACGACCTGTCGGTCGAGGGCGACGAGAACGAGGTGAACGTCGACCAGGTGCGTGAGATCGACGTCGAGGGGGCGCGCAACGACGTCTCGTTCGGCGGCTCTCCCCAGGTGGACGTCACCGGCCCCGACAACCACGTCGCGGGGTCCTGAGCCGACCGAGCCGAGCGAGGAGGTCCGCGGTGCCGGACTACGGACACGAGCTCTCCTTCGGGGCGTTCCTGACGCCGAGCAACGCCGACCCCGCCGCCGTGGTCGCGCTGGCGGTGCACTGCGAGGACGCCGGCCTCGACCTCGTCACCTTCCAGGACCACCCGTACCAACCACGCTTCCTCGACACCTGGACCCTGCTGTCGTACGTCGCCGCGCGTACGCGGCGTGTCCGGCTGTCGGGCAACGTCCTGAACCTGCCGCTGCGCCAGCCGGCCGTGCTCGCGCGATCGGTGGCGAGCCTGGACCTGCTCAGCGGCGGGCGGACGGAGCTGGCTCTCGGCGCAGGGGCGTTCTGGGACGCGATCGTGGCGATGGGAGGCACCCGGCTCTCGGCAGGTGAGGCCGTGCAGGCGCTGGGCGAGGCGATCGACGTGGTCCGTGGGATCTGGGACACCACGGACCGCCGCCCGTTGAAGGTGCCGGGGGAGTTCCACCGGTTGGACGGGGCCAAGCGTGGCCCCGCGCCGGCGCACGACGTACCGATCGTTCTGGGGGCCTACGGGCCACGGATGCTGACGCTGGTCGGTCGGAAGGCGGACGGGTGGCTGCCCAGCCTCGGGTTCGCGCGCGACCTCGACCTCGGTGCGGGCAACGAGCGCATCGACGCGGCCGCGGTGGAGGCGGGACGCGACCCGCGGGCGATCCGCCGCATGCTGAACGTGGTCGGCGACGGCCTCCACGGCACGGTCGCGGACTGGCCCGAGCAGGTCGCGGAGCTTGCGCTGCGGGACGGCATCTCCAGCTTCGTGCTCGGGACCGACGACCCCGAGCTGCTGAGCCGGTACGCCCGCGAGGTCGCGCCGGCCGTCCGCGAGCAGGTCGCGACGGCACGGGACGGGCGCGCGACGTGAGTGTCTCGCGGCCCCATCCGTGGTCCGACGGCCCGCGTAGCCGCCCGGTCGTCCTCGGCGTGGATCACGACCAGAACCCGGTGGTCGTACGGGCGGCGGCGCGGATCTCGGCCGCCATGCGGACAGGACTGGTCTGCGTCTGGGTGGACGGGTCCCGCACGATCGTCAGCGACGAGCCCGGGGCCTTGATCACGACGCCGCTCGACCCCGACGAGACCGACGAGGCCGTGGTCGCGGCGGAGCGGGCGATGATCGAGCGGCTGAGCCCGCTGCTCGTGGACGCCGGCGTCTCCTGGCAGCTGCGGTACGTGGTCGGCGAGGTCGTGCACGGGCTGGCTGCCGTCGCCGAGGAGGTGGACGCCTGTGTGATCGCCGTCGGGACGCGGCGGCCGGGCATCAGCGGCTGGATGAACGAGCTGATCGGTGGCTCGGTCGCCGGCCGGCTCGCTCACAGCCAGCTGCGTCCGGTGCTGGTCGTCCCGCAGCGCCGTCCGGGCGACGGGCCCGAGGGCGGCGCGTGAGCCGGCCCCACCACCGGGTGCCGGGACTCGTGCTGGTCGTCGCGCTCGGAGGGTTCCTCGGAACGGCCGCCCGCGCGGGCCTCGCGGTGTGGTGGCCCCACGACCCTGACGCCCTGCCGGTGGCGACGCTGACCGCGAACCTGCTCGGCGCCTTCGCCCTCGGTCTGCTGCTGGAGGCGCTGATCCGCTCCGGCGACGAGACACCGGGTCGGCGACGGTGGCGCCTCGGACTGGGTACGGGTGTGCTCGGCGGCTTCACGACGTACTCCAGCCTGGCGCTCGAGGTCACCGACCTGCTCGACGCGGGGAAGAGCGGACTCGCGCTCGCGTACGCCCTGGGGACAGTGGTCGTCGGGTTCGTGGCATGCGTCCTCGGCGTGCTGCTGGGTGCGCGGCTGCACCACCGGCGCCGTGCGGTCGCGCTGCCGACGGATCCCGACGCCGCCGACGTCGACGGAGACCGGGCATGAGCGCGGCGGCGTTCCTCCTGGTCTGCCTCGGCGGGGCCGTGGGTGCGGCGGGGCGGTTCGTCACCGACCAGTCGATCCGCGCACGATGGCCGACGGTGCTCCCGGTCGGGACGATCGCGGTGAACGTCGTCGGCTCGTTCGTGATCGGGCTCGCGGTCACCGGCCTGGAGGGCGACGCGTACCGCGTGGTCGCGATCGGGTTCTGCGGCGGGTTCACGACGTTCTCGACGGCGACGACCGAGACGGTCCGCCTCGTCCAGGCCGGTGACGTGCGCCGCGCGCTCGTCAACGCCTTCGGCACGCTGCTGCTCGCGATCGCTGCCGCGGCCGCCGGGCTCGCTCTCGGCGACGCAGTCTTCGGCTGAGTCCGTCCACCGTCGGCAACGACGAGACCTTTGGACCGCCGTGTGGGCGAGATGTCTCGTCGCTCGACGCGGGTGCCGGCCCGAGGATGCGATCATCGGAGCATGACGCTGCACCTCGTCGGCGATGCCGAGGCCGACCGACTCCTGGACTCCGACCCCTTCGCGCTGCTGACCGGGATGCTGCTCAAGAAGCGTTAGCAGGAAGGGTTCACCTCGACACGCTTGTCCACTGGAATTACAGTGAAGCGATGAAACCTATGTTTGACGAGGTGGCATGGACGAGTCTAAAGTAGACATGGATGGGCATCCGCCCATCGTTCGGTCGTCGGGCTTCAAGCACGGCTTGACGGCAGATCAGATTCGAGCGGCGGCGCAGACACCAGCATTGGGTCGACCGTACGAGACGGAGTCAGGGGTACTGATCGAGGTTCACTTCCTTCCCTCCGATGGTCGACCGATTGAGCTCGGCTACGCCGAGTCCGACGAGCTCGGCTCGGTCCTGATCCACGCCAACTTCCTAACCAAAGCCGTGCGCCGCAGGGCGCAACTCCCGTGAGTGAGGTGATGCAGATGCCGATGAGTATGGACGAGCTGATCGCTCGAGCAGACGAGCTCGCAGGTTCCATCGAGAACTACGAGCCGACGGAGGAGGACTACGAGCGGGCGGAGAAGAACTACCGGCACAAGCTCATGCACGCCGTGATGCGGCGCGGGTTCGCCGAGCGGGACCTCGCCGAGGCCGTGGCCGAAGCTCGCGAGAACAACATGTCGTGGGCACTGATCGGAGACCTGCTCGGGGTGAGCGGTCAGGCGGCGTCGAAGAAGTACGGAGCGGCGAAGTCGGCGGGGGGATCGCTCGGGGAGAGGGTCGTTAAGGGGCGGGTTGCGTCAAGCGGGCCGGGCTACGGCCTGGCTCTTCACGGCCTCCCGAAGGCAGACCGTGAGCCGCGGAACTTCGTGGTCGCAGCCCTCAAGGACGCGATGCCGCAGAACGCCGAGCTCGTCGTGTTCCTGGGTGACGCTGCCTCCAAGTTCGAGGCTCACGTGCAGCACGGCGACGAGCCCCGCAAGGTAGCCGAGGTGTTCAGGCACAAGCTCGAGGAGGTGGAGCACTGAGCTCAGTCTCCACAGCCGCAAGTGGGCCCCGCACTTGGTCGATCAACACCGAGTCCGGGGCGCTTGTGGGCAGCGGTCGCCGGCACGGCGACGACCTATGCAGGCATCTTCTCCCTCTCGTTCGCCCGCCTTCACGTCGTCGCTGAGTGGGCGATCATTCCGAGCTACCCCCGACGGGGGGTGCCGGTGTTGCTGGACGGCGATCTTCGTCTGCACGGTGGCCGCGCTGACGCAGAAGAGGCGAAGTTAGTCGACCCACCTCGCCTGGTTCGTGCTCGCATCGTCCGCCGACGTTTCGGTGGCAGTGCGAACGCGGCGCGCGCCTGGTCACTTGGTGTTCCACCTTCTTCCGGACAGCGTCCGGTGTCGCGTATCGCGTTCGCCGACTGACCAGCTCTCGGCCCGAGGATGCGATCATCGGAGCATGACCCTGCACCTCGTCGGCGATGCCGAGGCCGACCGACTCCTGGACTCCGACCCCTTCGCGCTGCTGACCGGGATGCTGCTCGACCAGCAGTACCCGATGGAGGCCGCGTTCGCCGGACCGCACAAGATCGCCGAGCGGATGGGCTCGTTCGACGTCACCACGATCGCCGAGGCCGATCCCGACGCTTTCACCACTCTGTGCTCGACGCCGCCGGCCGTGCACCGCTACCCGGGGGCGATGGCGAAGCGGATCCAGGCGCTGGCCCAGCTGGTCGTCGACGAGTACGACGGCGACGTGACCCGGATCTGGACCGATGGCGACCCGGACGGCCGCACGGTCCTCACGCGCTTGAAGGCGCTGCCGGGATTCGGCGACCAGAAGGCGCGCATCTTCCTCGCGCTGCTCGGCAAGCAGCGCGGGGTGGAGCCGGCCGGGTGGCGCGAGGCCGCGGGGGCGTACGGCGAGCCGGGCTCGCGACGCTCGATCGCCGACGTCGTCGACGCCACCACGCTCGGCGAGGTCCGGGCGTTCAAGAAGGAGCAGAAGGCGGCCGCGAAGGCGGCGAAGGGCTGACTCGTCGGCCGGGTGCGGACGGCGTGGCTCGACGTGAGGCATACTCGCTCCTGCGTACCCCCGTCCCCCGGAGGAGCCTCGTGAGACCGACGCCTCGGGCCGTCCTGGTCACGTTCTCGGCTGTGCTCGTGCTCTCCTCGTGCGGCGGAGACGAGGCCGGGGACGACGAGATCACGATCGGCGGCGCCACGACCAGCGCGACCTCGACGCCCACCGACGATGCGGGATCGATCCGGACGAGCTACCCGGGCCTGGAGATCACCGAGCTGCCCGCGGTGGACGACGAGTACGGCCCCGCGCTCGAGACGTACGTCGCCTTCGAGGAGGGGCGCCGCCGGATGTACGAGACGACGCGTGTCGGTCCCTTGGTCCGGCGCAACGCCTCGCCCCCGGTCGAGGACCAGATGCGCGCGATCGCGCGGTCCTTCCGCGACGCCGACTCGCGGCTCGTCGGCACGAACGTGCTCGAGGTCGACGCGGCGGAGTCGAGCGACACCATGCTCGCGCTCGCCGTGTGCTCGGACACCGCGTCGATGGAGGTCGAGTCGGCGGGGACCCGCGAGCCGCTCGAGGGCGACCCGCGGACCATGATCGACGTCACCCTCACCGCGGCCGGCGGGGTCTGGCTGGTGACGGACTACACGTGGACGGAGGACTCATGCTGAGGACGTTCGTACGGGCGGCCGTGGTCGCGACCGGGTCGGTCGCCATGGTCGGCGCCGGTGCCGTGCTCTCCGCCGCGGCGGCCTGCGGCGAGACGGGCTGCGGCGGCGGATCCGGGTCCGGCTCGACGCAGACCGACGGCGGCACCGTCACGGTGCACGTGACGGGGTCCTTCGTCGGCGGCGGGTCCGGCGGATCGTCCGGATCGTCGTCGACCACGGTCGCGGTCCCGGTGCCGTGCTGGTACTTCGCGACGGAGACCGGCAAGGAGCTCTACGACCGCTACGGCGAGGACGGCATGGTCACGCTGGGCGGCCCGCACGAGCCGTCGGTCCCGGCGAGCGAGTACTACCCGGGCTACAAGCAGCACAAGGACGACGACGAGGGATCGTGGTACGCCGGGGTCTGCTCGGGCGCCGCGTACGAGGACCTCGGGTACACCGGCGACTTCCTCGACTTCGCCGAGGACTGGTTCAGGGACCGAGGCCCCGTCTACGTCCAGGCCGGTCAGACACCGCCCGTCCCGCCCGTCCCGCCGGAGGTGCTGCTCCAGGCCGCCGAGGACGCGATGACGGTCCCCGAGCCGCGCTTCGAGATGAATCCCCGCTACCAGGGCGACGCGATCACCGTCGTGAACCTCGAGACGTGGTTCTGGACCGACGCGTCGATCCCGACCGCGGGCTCCGTGACCGCCAGCGCCGGCGCGAACAGCGTCACCGTCGACATCACCCGGGAGGGCGTCGAGTTCGCCTCGCCGAGCGCCGGGTCGGTGCTGTGCACGGACGGCGGGACACCGTACGCCCAGGGCGAGAACAGCGACTGCACCTTGACCTTCCGACGCTCCGCCGCGGCCACGCCGGTCACCGCTTCGACGCTCTGGCACGGCACATGGAGCTTCAACGGCGCGCCGCAGGGCGCCATCGATCCGCTGACGTCGTCGTGGTCGGACGACATCGGGGTCGGCGAGGTGCAGAGCATCGTCACCCGCGCGGACTGAGCCGCGTCTCTGCCACGCGCTACTCGACCGTGAACTCGATCGCGTGCAGCCCGGTCGCCCCGTCCGGTGCCGGGTCGGCCTCCGCGGTCTCCTGCGACTGGCCGTCCGCGTCGACGGCGCGCACCGTCAGCGTGTGGTCGCCCGGCTCGGGGGAGTCCCAGCGCCAGGTCCACTGACGCCACGTGTCCGCGGTGTCCTCCGGCGCCAGGTCGGCATCGCGCCACTCGCCGTCGTCGATCCGCACCTGGACAGCGGCGAGGCCGGTGTTCTGCGCCCACGCGAGGCCGCCGGCGACGACGCCCTCGCCCGCACCGAACCGGGTCGTCGCCTGCGGGACGTCGATCCGGCTCGACAGCTTGATCGGACCTTCTTCCGACCAGCCGCGCTCGGTCCAGTAGGCGTCGAACGCGTCGAAGCGGGTCACCTCGATGTCGACGAGCCACTTCGTCGCGGACACGTACCCGTAGAGCCCCGGTACGACCATGCGGACGGGGAAGCCGTGCTCCAACGGCAGCGGCTCGCCGTTCATCGCGACCGCGAGCATCGCGTCGCGGCCGTCGGTGACCGCGTCCAGCGGCACGCCGATCGTCATCCCGTCGGCGCTCGTCGTCAGCAGGGCGTCGGTCCCACCGGCGGGTCGGGCCCGCTCCAGCAGGTCGGCCAGCGGCACGCCGATCCAGGTGGCGTTGCCCACCAGCGAGCCGCCGACCTCGTTCGAGACGCACGTCAGCGTGATCCGGCGCTCGATCAGACGCTCGGCGAGCAGGCCGGCGTAGTCGAGCTCGATCTCGTTCTCCACGTCGCCGTGGATCCGCAGCCGCCAGCTGTCGGCCGGCACGTCGGGCACGCGCAGGGCGGTGTCGATCCTGTAGAAGTCGGCGTTCGGGGTGATGTGCGGGGGCAGCCCGTCCAGGGGCGGGTCGACGCCGGTGGGGACCGGGGCGGCGGGGGAGTCCGGGGTCGGGACGCCGAGGGCGGAGCGCGAGCCGGCGGCCTCGGGCGTACCGAGCAGCCGGTAGGTCGCGCCCCCGGCGACCGCGGCGGCGGCCGTCCCCATGGCGACCAGCAGGAAGCGGCGACGGTCGAAGCCGGTGGGAAGGTCGTCGCCGGCCACACGGTCAGGCAGGTCCGGGCCGCCGGGGCCGGGACGGCCGCCGAGCCCGTCGGCCGACGGCGGCGGGCGGTGCGGTCGGGCTTCGGGCCCGACGAGCGCGTCGAGCAGCGCGCTGAGCGCCCACAGCGCGACCACGACCGTCGCCAGGGGCGCGAGGACCCCGAGCACGATGCGGGTGGAGGTGGTCTCGTCCGTCAGCGCGGCCGCGAGAGCCACGACGCCGACGAGCACGATCAACCCTCCGGCTGCCCCGCGGCTGCGCAGGGCGACCAGCCCCGCCGCGGCCGCCAGCGCGGCGAGGAGGACGCCGATCCCGAGCAGCAGCACGAGCTTGTCGTTCGTGCCGAACCAGTCGATCGCCCACTCCTTCACGGGCTCGGGCGTCCGCTCGATCACCGAGTTGCCGACCGCCACGACCGGCGACGGCGAACCGGTCAGGGCGGCGGTCGCCGAGCCGGCGCCGACCCCGGCGGCGGCCGCGAGGACCCCCGACAGCGCGGCGAGAGCGCGCCGGGCCCGCGGCGTCAGGTCGGCACGGGCCGTCGTCGTGCGTGTCTGCTCCGTCATGGTGGTGATCAGGCCCCTCTCGTCCTCTCGACGCTACCCCCGCGCGTCGGGTCCGCGGGCCGCTCCGGACGCTCGTCACCGGTCCGTCACGACCGTGTCCGCTCCAGAGCCGGGCGGCGCCGCCCCCGACTCGCGGCGCCGCCCGGCAGTCGGGGAGTGCTCAGGACGGCGGCATCAGGACACCGTCGATCAGGTAGACCGTCGCGTTCTGGGTCTGGACGCCGCCGCAGATCACCGCGGCGTCGTCGACCATCAGGGCGTCGCCCTCACCGCTGACCGTGACGTCGGCCCCGTTGGCGGTGGTGTGGGTTCCGGCGACCTCGTCGGGCGCCAGCTGTCCGGGAACGACGTGGTAGGTGAGCACGGCTTCGAGCGTCTCGGCACCGGCCGGCTTCGCCAGCGTGTCGAGAGTCTTCTGGTCGAGCTGCGCGAACGCGTCGTCGACCGGCGCGAACACGGTGAACTCGTCGCTCTCCAACGTGTCCACGAGATTCACGTCGGGGTTCAGCTGACCGGTGACGGCCGCCGTCAGCGTCGTCAGCATCGGATTGTTGCTCGCGGCGGTGGTCACCATGTCCTGGGCCATGCCGTCGACCGATCCGGGGCCGGTCGGGACCTGCTCGGCGTACGCGGAGCAGCCGGTGCCGACGAGGTTCGCGGCCGGGTCCGGCTCGGTCGTCGCGCTGGACTCCGGCGACGTCGTCGCGGTGTCGTCTGCTGCGTCGGAGTCGTCGGACCCGCATCCTGCGGCGAGCCCGAGCACCGCGGTCGCGGCGAGTCCGGCGAGGAGCCGGGTGGTCGTGGTACGCATGAGGTCGTCCTTCCGTCTGGGTGCAGGAACCGTTCTGCCTCGTCGTTCGGCGCCGCGCCCCGTACGGATTGGTCCTCCCGAGAATTCGTTCGGATCGGGCTCGGACCCGTCCGGCGGGCTCGCGGCGCCGAACGACGGATGAGACCACCGACGAACGAGGAGCCTCGATGGCCCAGAGCGACCCACCTCCGCACCGGCCGGCGCACCGTGCCGACCGGGCGCCGGCGGACGAGCTCGACGATCTGATGACGTCGGTCGCGCGCGGCGACGAGGCGGCGTTCGCGGCGCTGTACGACGAGCTCGGGGCGGCTGTCTACGGGCTCGCGCGCCGGGTCCTGCGTGACCCGGCCCGATCCGAGGAGGTCGCCCAGGAAGTGTTCCTCCAGGTGTGGCAGAGCGCCGTCCGTTTCGATCCGGGGCGCGGACGGGCGCGGTCGTGGGTGCTCATGCTGGCGCACCGGCGTGCGGTCGACGCCGTCCGCCGGGACCAGGCCGCCGCTGACCGCGAGACGCGCTACGACTGGTCGGGGGGCCCGGACTTCGACCACGTCTCCGACGAGGTCACGGTCCGGCTGGAGCACGAGCAGGTACGCCGGTGCCTCGGCACGCTGACCGACCTGCAGCGCGAGGCGGTCGGTCTCGCCTACTACCAGGGCTACACCTACGCCGAGGTCGCCACCGTCCTGGACGCGAACCCGGCGACGGTGAAGACCCGGATGCGCGACGGCCTGATCCGGCTGCGGGACTGCCTGGGGGTGGTCGCATGACCAGCGAGCCGCACAACCTGGCCGCCGCGTACGCGCTGGACGCGCTGGACGAGGCGGAGCGGGTCGGCTTCGAGGAGCACCTCGCGCAGTGCACCGACTGCGCCGAGGAGGTGAGGGGATTCCGGGAGACGGCGGCGCGGCTCGCCGACGCGGCCCGGGCGGAGCCGCCCCCGGGCCTGAGGACGTCGGTCATGGAGGCGGTGGCGCGGACGCCGCAGGAACGGCCGGGCGTGACCCCGTTGCACAAGCCGCGACGTGGACGTCGGGCCGTGCTGACCGCGTTGGCGGCGGCTGCTGCCGCGGCGATCGTCGCGCTGGGGTCGTGGGCGGTGGTGGAGCGTGACCGCGCCGACGACCTGGCCGCCGATCAGGCCGCGATCACCGCGGTGCTGTCGGCCCCGGACGCCCGGATGAGTGCCGCGGAGGTCGAGGGCGGCGGCACGGTCCGCGTGGTCCGCTCCGAGAAGCTCGACGACGCGGTCGTGGTGGTCGCCGGGCTTCCGGAGCTGGACGCGGAGCACGACTACCAGGTGTGGACCTTGCGCGGGGACGACCCGACGAGCGCAGGCGTCCTCGGGCGCGACGACCAGGGACCGGAGTCGGCCAGCAGCCGCCTGGTCTCCGACTTCGACGGGGTGACGGCGGTCGCGATCACCGTCGAGCCCGCCGGCGGCTCGGACGCGCCGACGACCAATCCGATCGCAGCCGTCTCGACCGCCTGATCGTCTAGCGCTCGGTCAGGCCGCGTACGTACGCGGCCTGACCGAGGTGCTGGAGACTGTCTCCGAGCATGCTGACGATGCGGACTCCGGCCGTGACCGGCGGGTCCCACCGGGTGTCGACGATCCGGTCGAGCTCGTCGGCGTCGAGGGTGCGGACGTAGACGCGGACCCGCTCGGTCGCCGCCCGGTGGTAGCCGGCGAGGTCGTCGGCGCCCGAGCGCACGGCTGCAACCTCCTCGGGGCCATGACCGAAGCCGGTGGCGTCCGGGGCGAAGGGGAGCCCGAAGCGTTCGACCCAGCCGTCCTCGGTCCACGCCTGGCGCGTCCCGGCGAGATCGGCGGTGTGGTCGTCGAGCACCCGGGCCGAGTGCCAGAGCAGCCAGGCGATCGAGTTCGCGCGTGGACCCGGCCGCGCCGTCGCGACGTCGGGGGCGAGCCCGTCGGTGATGGTGTCGGCCAGGCCCTCGAGCCGGTCGATCTGGTCGAGCAGCAGCGTGCGGGTGCAGCGGAGGTCGTCGTCGCTCATGGAGCCACGGTACGACGGTGCGGCGGGCCGTACGCGATCGTCGACCGGCGGCCCGCGAGCGACTCGCGAGCGACTCGCGAGCGGCTCGGCCGGGCCGGCGCGGCCCGTGCCGTTGTTACCCTCCCTGCATGGCGGAGGTCGGGGGACGCTCGCAGTCCGAGCAGGTCGGTGAGGACGACCTGCCCACGAGGCCGGTGCGTCCGGCGCGCCGCTCCGACTCCGGTGCACAACCGCCGCCGCAGCCTCAGCCGTCACCGCCTCAGACGTCGCAACAGCCGTCACCGCCTCGGACGCCACCCCGGGCCCCGGCTCCGACGCCCGCGTCGACGGCGGGCGGGTCCGGCGCGATCGGACCGTACCGCCTGCACCGGCTGCTCGGCGCCGGCGGGTTCGGCGCCGTGCACGTCGCCAGCCGACCCGGTGGACCCGAGGTGGCGCTCAAGGTGCTCACGCTGCGTCACCCGAGCGCACGGGAGCGGTTCGCGGCGGAGGTGGACCTGCTCCGGTCGCTGGGAGGCCAGGGCTTTCCCGCGTTCGTCGACGCCGATCTGGCCGCGGCGCCGCCGTGGTTCGCGATGGAGCTGCTCGACGGCTTCACCCTCGACGAGATCGCACGGCACGCCGGTCCGCTGCCCGTCCCGGCGGTCGCAGGGATCGGCCTCGACGTCGCGCGCTCGCTGGATCGGCTGCACCAGCACGGGTTCGCCCACCGCGACGTGAAGCCGGCCAACGTGATGCTGTCGGCACGGCGCGCGATGCTGATCGACGTCGGGATCGCGAAGGGCGGCGACGACCGCGACCTGACCCGGACCGGCGAGATCGTCGGGTCCGTCGTCTGGGCGGCCCCCGAGCGCCTGACCGGGGGCGCCGTGACCCCCGCGTGCGACGTGTACGGGCTCGGGCTGCTGCTCGCGTTCGTGGTCGGGGGCCGCCGGCCGTTCCCGTCGGCACCGGAGCCCGAGACGATCAGCGCGGTGCTGGACGGCCGCGCCGATCTGGGGTCCGTGCCCCCGCCCCTGCTGGACCTCGTACGCGCGATGACCCGGGTGGCGCCCGAGGACCGTCCGTCGATGGCCGACGTGATGTCGGCGCTGGCGGGGATCGCCGGTCGCCCGAGCGATCCGGAGCCTCCGGGCGCGCCGCGGCCGTTGCTGGTGCCGCCCACGACGGCAGGGACCGTGGCGGCGCCCGCGCCGCCCCCCGCCCCCGCCGAGCCCGCGCTCGAACCCGCGGTGGCTCGCCTGCTGGCCAACGAGCGGCTCATGAGCACGCTGCGTTCGGCCCACGAGCGTGGCTACGACCAGGCGGCGACGGCGATCGTCGCGCGGGCCCAGCGCCGCTCGCCCCGACGCTCGGTGAAGGCGGTCGCGCCCGGTGCCGTCCGGGTCGCGGCGTGGCGGGAGAGCGGTTGGACCGACGCTGAGCACGCCGAGCGCCGCCGCTTCGAGGACACCGAGGCGGGATGGACGTCGGAGCGTGGTCTGATGCGACGCGGGTGGTGGCTCGACAAGGTCGCGGCCTTCATCGCGCTGGTCGCGGCGGTGGTGTGCCTGACGGCGTCGATCCCTCAGACCGAGGACGTGGTCAGGACCTGGTTCGCGTGGGTGAACGACCTGATGCCCGACGTGGCGGTGGGGACCCGGAGCCTGCCGTGGGACCTGATCGCGATCTTCCTGCTCGCGGTCGCGGCT
Organism: Mumia flava; assembly: GCF_002797495.1. Lineage (NCBI taxonomy): Bacteria > Bacillati > Actinomycetota > Actinomycetes > Propionibacteriales > Nocardioidaceae > Mumia > Mumia flava. The sequence goes on along the minus strand of NZ_PGEZ01000002.1, from coordinate 645,407 downwards.
CTCGTGTGGGCCGGGCTCCTGGGCGAGCGCGCCCAGGCCGTGCGCGGAGAGGGCTGGCCGTCGACCCTGCGGCTCGCGCCGTCGATGACGGCGATCTGCGCGCTGCTCGTCGCGGTGTCGTTCGCGGTCACGGCGATCACCGTGCTGCGCTGAGCCCGTCGTCGGGACGCCGGAATAGCCTGCGCTCTCGAATAGTTGAACCCTGTACTACATTGGATCCCAGGCAGACCGACACCCGGTCGGAACAGGAGCACAGGATGCAGTTCGGGATCTTCACCGTCGGCGACGTCACCCCCCACCCGACGAACGGCACCACGCCGAGCGAGCACCAGCGGATCAAGGACACGATCGCGATCGCGAAGAAGGCCGAGGAGGTCGGCCTGGACGTCTTCGCGACCGGGCAGCACCACAACCCGCCGTTCATCCCGTCCGCTCCGACCACCACGCTCGCCTACATCGCCGCCCAGACCGAGCGGCTGATCCTGTCGACCTCCACGACGCTGATCACGACGACCGACCCGGTCCGGATCGCCGAGGACTACGCGACGCTGCAGCACCTGTCCGACGGCCGGACGGACCTGATGATGGGGCGCGGCAACACCGGCCCGGTCTACCCGTGGTTCGGGAAGGACATCCGCCAGGGCATCGAGCTCGCGATCGAGAACTACCACCTCCTGCACCGCCTGTGGCGCGAGGACGTCGTGGACTGGGAGGGCAAGTTCCGCACGCCGCTCCAGGGGTTCACGTCCACTCCGCGTCCGCTCGACGGTGTGCCTCCGTTCGTGTGGCACGGGTCGATCCGCAGTCCCGAGATCGCCGAGCAGGCGGCCTACTACGGCGACGGCTTCTTCGCGAACCACATCTTCTGGCCGGCGAGCCACACCGAGAAGATGATCGGCTTCTACCGGCAGCGCTTCGAGCACTACGGCCACGGCTCCGCCGACCAGGCGATCGTCGGGCTCGGCGGCCAGGTGTTCATGCGCCGCAACAGCCAGGACGCGGTGCACGAGTTCCGGCCGTACTTCGACAACGCACCCGTCTACGGGCACGGGCCGAGCCTCGAGGACTTCACCCGTGAGACCCCGTTGACCGTGGGCAGCCCGCAGCAGGTGATCGAGCGTACGCTCGGCTTCCGCGACTACGTCGGCGACTACCAGCGCCAGCTGTTCCTGATGGACCACGCCGGCCTGCCGACGAAGACGGTGCTCGAGCAGCTCGACCTGCTCGGCGAGGAGGTCGTGCCGGTGCTGCGCAAGGAGTTCGCCGCGCTCAAGCCTGCCCACGTGCCCGAGGCCCCGACCCACGCGTCGCTGGTCGCGGCGGCGGGCGGTGCCCACGACGCGACCGTGCACGCCGCGTCCGACGACGTCACCGGCGCTTCGCCGGAGCCGGAGGTGGTCCGATGAGCAGCCTCACGACCCGGAGGATCGCGGTCGTCACGGCCGGGCTCAGCCAGCCGTCGTCGACGCGGCTGCTGGGCGAGCAGATCGCCCGCGCCGTCGTCGCCGACGCGCAGCAGCGCGGGATCACCGTCGAGACGACGTTCCACGACCTGCGGACGTACGCCCACGACATCACCAACGCCATGCTCACGGGGTTCGCGCCGGCCGATCTCCAGACGGTGATCGACGACGTGGTCGCCGCCGACGCCGTCGTCGTCGTGACCCCGATCTTCACCGCCTCGTACTCGGGACTGTTCAAGTCGTTCGTCGACGTGATCGACCCCGAGGCGCTGGCGGGCAAGCCGGTGCTGATCGCGGCCACCGGTGGCACGGCCCGGCACTCGCTCGCCCTGGAGCACGCGCTGCGTCCGCTGTTCGCGTACCTGCGGGCGGTGGTCGTCCCGACGGCGGTCTACGCCTCGTCCGAGGACTGGGGTGCCGGCGAGGGCGTCACAGGTGCGCTCCAGACACGGGTCGCTCGGGCTGCCGGTGAGCTCGCCGAGCTGGTCGCGCAGCGGGAGCCGGTGACGGTCGAGGACCCGTTCGCCCTGACGACGTCGTTCGCCGACCTGCTCGGCGACGCCTGAGCCGTGCGGCGGTAGGTTGGCCCGCGTGACCGAGCAGCCAGCCCGCCCCCGTGTCGGCGTCGTCGTGCTCACGATGGGGACGCGCCCCGACGAGCTCCGTGCGGCGCTCGAGGCGGTGCTGGCGCAGACCGGGGTCGACGTCGACGTGGTCTGCGTCGGCAACGGCTGGGCGCCGGTCGGCCTGCCCGAGGGCGTACGGCCGGTCGCGCTCCCCGAGAACGTCGGGATTCCCGCCGGACGCAACGCCGGGGTGGCCCACGTCGACGGTGACCTGCTGCTGTTCGTCGACGACGACGCGCGGCTCGCCGACGCCGACTTCCTCACCCGCGCCGCCGCGCTGTTCGCTGACGATCCCGGCCTCGGCGTGGTCCAGCCGCGGGTCACCAGCCCGGGGGAGGACGCCCCGACGCGCTGGATCCCGCGGATGCGCAAGGGCGACCCGCACCGCTCCTCTCCGGCGTTCTCGCTGTGGGAGGGCGTGCTCGTGGTCCGCCGCACGGCCTTCGACGCGGCCGGCGGGTGGGGTGACGAGTTCTTCTACGCCCACGAGGGGATCGAGCTCGCCTGGCGGGTCTGGGACGCCGGCTTCACCGTCTGGTACCGCGGCGACCTCGCCTGCGAGCACCCCGCGATCGACCCCGCCCGGCACGACTACTACTACCGGCTCAACGCCCGCAACCGGGTGTGGCTGGCTCGCCGCAACCTGCGCTGGCCCTTCACCTGGGCGTACGTCGCGACGTGGACGCTCGTGCAGGTCCTGCGCAGCGTCCGCACCGCCGCGGGACGGCACTCGCTGCGGCCGTGGTTGGCGGGCTGGCGAGAGGGGTGGACGACCGATCCCGGCGTCCGGCGCGCGATGCGCTGGCGCACGGTGGCGCGGATGACGCGGCTGGGTCGCCCGCCGGTGGTCTAGGGCTCAGCGACCCCAGTCGTCGTCATCGTCGTCGTCATCGTCGTCATCGTCCGCGATCCCCATCTCACGGAACTTGCGCATCTTCCGCTCGTGCTTGCGGCGCAGCCGGGCCGCGTCACCGGAGTCCTCGAAGTACTTCTCGACGACCTCCTTGATCGGCCCGTCCTGGACCAGACGACCGCCGTCCATGTAGAGGCCGCGGGTGCAGAACCGTGTCAGGTTGCCCTCGCTGTGCGAGACCATGAAGAGCGTCCGGCCCTGCTCGAGCATCTCGGCGAACCGTTCGAGGCACTTCTGCCGGAAGGCGCGGTCACCGACGGCGAGGACCTCGTCGGCCAGCATGATCGGCTCGTTCAGCTGGGCGACGACGCTGAACGCCACCCGGACCTTCTGGCCGGACGACAGGTGCTTGAACGGCGTGTCGACGAAGTCCTCCATCTCGGAGAACTCGAGGATCTCGTCGAACTTCGCCGCGACCTCCTTGCGCTTCATCCCGTGCAGACCGGAGACCAGCCAGATGTTGTCGCGCACCGTCAGGTCGCCGGCGAAGCCACCGGTGAGCTCGATCAGGGGTGCGACGCCGCCGTTGACCTTCACCCGGCCCTCGTCGGGGATCAGCAGACCGGCGATCGCCCGCAGCAGGGTCGACTTGCCCTGGCCGTTCGCGCCGACGACGCCGATCGCCTCGCCCGGCATCACGTCGAAGTTGATGTCGCGCAGCGCCCAGAACTCGCCGGCGCGCACCCCCGTCTCGCCCTTGAAGACGAGGTCGCGCACGCTGCGGTGGCGCCGCTTGCGGTGGAAGCGGACGGACAGGTCCTGCACGGAGATGATCGGCTCGCTCATCACAGCTCCTTCAGGACCGTGCGCTCGAGGCGGGCGAAGACCCACCATCCCAGGGCGAACAGGATCAGGCTCATCGCAGCGGCGTAGCCGACGTGCCACCAGTTCAGCATGTCGGGGAAGAATCCGGTCCGGAACAGCGCGAGCAGGTCGGCCAGGGGGTTCGCGACGTAGACCCACTGCAGCTCCACGGGGAGCCGGTCGGTGCTGTAGAGGATCGGCGAGGCGTAGAACAGCAGCCGCGTGACGATCCGCAGCAGCCGCTTGATGTCGGGGACCAGCACGGTCAGGGCCGCGAGCAGCAGGCCGATGCCGGTGAGCATCACGAACAGGATCGCCGCCGCGAGCAGCGTGTAGACGATCTCCCAGTGGATCGGCGCATCGAAGATGAAGGCGAACGCGAACAGCACCGGCAGCGCGAAGACGTACTCGACGGCGTTGGCGGTGACGATCCGCAGGACCCAGATCTCGCGGGGCAGGTTGGTCGTCGCCATCAGCCGCGACGCCTTCTTCATCGCCTTCGACGACTGGTTCATGGTCGAGTTGAACCACTGCCACGGCAGCATGCCGGCCAGCAGGAAGACGATGTAGGGATCGTTGCCGGGCACGTCGCGGCCCATGATCACGCTGAACATCGCCCAGTAGACGAAGCTCATCAGCAACGGGTCGAGGATCGTCCAGAAGTAGCCCAGGATCGAGTCGGCGTAGCGGACCTTGAGGTCGCGGCGGACCAGGAGCCAGAAGACGCCCCGGACCTTCCAGATAGCCTTGACCCGCGCCCAGGGGGAGCGGGTGTAGCTCGAGTCGACCATCGGTTCCTTCCACGGCAGCATGCACCGACGCCCAAACGCGGCGCAGCACCGACACAATACGTGGTGACCGGGCGGGATCCACGTCGGCCCCGCTCAGCGTCTCGCAGGTCACAAGTTACCCTCTAGGTCGTGACGAACATGCGCAACGTCGCCGTGGTGCTCGCGGGCGGCACAGGCACCCGGGTCGGACTGGCGATCCCCAAGCAGCTGATCAAGATCGCCGGCAAGCCGATCATCGAGCACACCATCGCGGTGATGCAGGCCTCCGAGCTGATCGACGAGATCATCGTGATGATGACGCCGGGTCACCTCGACCCGGTCCGCGCGCTCGTGCGCAGCGGCGGCTACGACAAGGTCACCCAGATCCTCGAGGGCGCCGACACCCGTAACGCGACCACGAAGCGCGCGCTCGACGCGCTCGGCGACGACGAGTGCAACGTGCTGCTGCACGACGCCGTACGCCCGCTGGTCTCGCAGACCATCCTCGAGAACGTCGTCGAGGCGCTGGGCGAGTCCGAGGCCGTCGACACCGTGATCCCGTCGGCCGACACCGTGGTCCAGGTGCACCCGGACTCCGACACGATCGCCGACGTGCTCCCGAGGCACCTGCTGCGCCGTGGCCAGACGCCGCAGGCGTTCCGGCTGTCGGTGATCCGGCGGGCCTACGAGCTCGCCGGGGCCGACCCGAACTTCGAGGCCACCGACGACTGCACGGTCGTGCTGCGCTACCTGCCCGAGGTGCCGATCGCGGTGGTCCCCGGTCACGAGCGCAACATGAAGGTCACCGAGCCGATCGACGTCTACATCGCCGACAAGCTCTTCCAGCTCGCCTCCGCCGAGCGCCCGACCCCGCTGTCGGAGGCCGAGCACGGTGCGGCCCTCGACGGGAAGACGGTCGTGGTCTTCGGCGGGTCGTACGGCATCGGCGGCGACATCGTGTCGCTCGCGGAGCGGGCGGGTGCGACCGTGTTCACCTTCTCCCGGTCGTCGACGAACACCCACGTCGAGCGGCGTGCCGACGTGCGCGCCGCGGCGCAGGAGGTGCTGGCGAAGACCGGGCGGATCGACTACGTCGTCAACACCGCCGGCGTCCTGCCGATCGCCCCCCTCGCCGAGACCAGCGAGGAGACGATCTACGCCGCGACCGAGGTGAACTACCTCGGCCCGATCTTCATCGCACAGGAGTTCTACCCGCACCTCGCCCAGACCGGCGGATCGCTGCTGCTGTTCACGTCCTCGTCCTACACCCGGGGACGCTCCGGCTACTCGCTGTACTCCTCGGCGAAGGCGGCGGTCGTCAACCTCACCCAGGCCCTGGCCGACGAGTGGTCGCCGACCGTGCGGATCAACTGCATCAACCCCGAGCGGACGGGGACCCCCATGCGGACCCGCGCGTTCGGTGAGGAGCCGGCGGGCACGCTGCTCAGCTCGGAGCAGGTCGCCCACCAGTCGCTCGACGTGCTGCTGTCCGACCTGACCGGTCATGTGATCGACATCCGCCGCGAGGACGGCCCCGCCGCGATCACGAATGGCTGACGGTGGGCTGAGCGCGCCCGAGGCCGGACGGGTCACCGGCGCCCGGATCCTCGACCTGGCCGCGGAGATCGGTGTCGCCGCCGCGGTCACCCTCGCGCTGGCCCTGGCGCTGGTCGACGCGCCCGAGGCGTCGTCGGTCGTCCTCCTCCTGCTCGCCGTCGCCGCGATCGCCGGGGACGCGTGGCGGTTCAGCCACCGCACCGACGTCCCCGACAAGGACGCCAAGACGCTGCTGGGCCACGACGGCCCGCTGCGGGGCATGATCGGCGCCGCGGTCGCGGTCTGCTTCGTCGCCTGGACCGACGCGTCCGCCCACGCGGCCGTCGTCGCCGCAGCGCTGAGCATCGGGGTCGTCGTGCTGGAGCCGGTGCTCGGACAGGCGCGGGAGTACCGCGTGACGTTCGTCGCGAACCTGCCCGGTGTCCGCACCGCTCCGCCGCTGCTCGGCCTCGAGACCGCCGCCACCGCCGCGCACCTGACCGCGCTCGCCTTCGGTGCGGTCGCCGCGGCGTTCGGGATCTCCCCGTGGTGGTGGGCGGCCGTGACGGTGCTGGCAGCCGGCCCGGACGTCGTGATGGGCGTGAACACGCTCGTGCGGATGCGCGCCGGCCGTGCGATCGAGGCGCGGATCGCCGACGCGATCGCCGAGTACGCCCCCGAGTTCATCGTCTACACCGCCTGGCCCGAGGACGGGACGCACCAGGTCACGATGTGGCTGCCGTACCTCCAGCGCACCGGACGCCGGTTCCTCGTCGTCACGCGACACCACTACCCGGCCGAGCTGCTCGCGCAGCACACCGACGTCCCGGTCGTCATGCGTCATGGCTCACGGGACCTCGACGACCTGGTCGTCCCCTCCCTGACCACGGCGTTCTACGTCAACGCGTCGTCCGGCAACAGCATCTTCGTCCGTCACCACCAGATCACCCACGTCTTCCTGGGGCACGGCGACTCCGACAAGCCCACCTCGTACAACCCGACGCACGCGATGTACGACCACATCTTCGTCGCCGGCGAGGCCGCGATCCGGCGCTACGCGATCCACGGGATCTCGATCGCACCGGAGAAGTTCGACGTGGTCGGCCGCCCGCAGGTCGAGGGCGTCGTGCGCGTCGACGGCCCCGTCGGATCGGAGCCGACGGTGCTGTACGCACCGACGTGGCGTGGCCACGTCGACGAGACCGCCTACCACTCGCTGCCGATCGCGGTGGACGTGGTCGGCGCGCTGCTGGAGCGCGGTGCGCGGGTGATCTTCCGGCCGCACCCGTTCAGCTACCGCTTCGAGACCGACGCCGCCACGATCCGTACGGTCCAGCAGATGCTGCGCGACGACACCGACCGCACCGGCCGCGAGCACGTGTTCGGTCCCGAGGCCGAGCGGTCGATGTCGATCTTCGACTGCATCAACGCCGCCGACGCGATGGTCTCCGACGTCTCCAGCGTCGTCGTCGACTGGCTGTTCTCCGGCAAGCCGTTCGCGATGACGGCGATGACCGAGTCGGGTCGCGACTTCGCGGCGCACTTCCCGATCGCGGCGGCGTCCTACGTGATCGAGTCCGACCTGTCCAACCTGTCGCGTGCACTGGACGACATGCTGGGCGCCGATCCGCTCGCGCTCGAGCGCGCCGGCGTCCGCACCGACTACCTCGGCGACCTTCCGGCGGACGGCTACGCCGACGTCTTCGTCGACCGGGCTCGCGAGATCATCGACCACCGCAGCACCAGCGAGCTGCCCGAGGAGTCCGCGGAGGCCGACACCAGCGACGGCGGCGTCAAGCTGTCGATCGGCGCCGTACGCCGCCAGCTCGCGGTCGCGGCGCGCGAGGTCGTGACCGGTGGCCTCGCCCTGGTGACCTTCGCGACGGTCCTGCTCGGCGCACCCCGGGGTGTGGTCGTCGCGTCCGCCGTGGTCACGCTCGCGCTGTACGTGCCGCTGCACCGGCGCGCCACCTCGATCCCGCGCAAGAAGCACGAGATCGCCGGCACGCTCCAGCTCGCGCGGCTGCTGCTCGCGCTGACGCTGGTGGTGGCCTGGGACGACTGGTGGGGCTGGTCCTGGCCCGCCGCGGCGGCGATGGCCCTGGTCGCCGCGTGCACGGCGGCCGAGACGACCGTCTTCGACAGCTGGGAGCGGGTGGGCCTCGAGGCGCGCAACCTCCCCACCTTGCGTGTGGAGATCCCCGAGGTCGTCGGCCGCGGGACGGTCGGAGCCGCGGACTGGACGGTGCTGCTGCTCGCCTGGGTCGTCGCCGGGATCGTCGCGGCGGACTGGCTCGTGCTCGGTCTCGCCCTGCTGCTGACCGCGGCCGTCGCCGTGGCGGTCGTCGTCGGGCTGCGGCGGGTGCACCGCTGCGTCGATGCCGAGGACCGGCTCTACGGGACCCTCGAGAAGATCGGGCCGGAGTTCGCGGTCTACTTCGGGTCGAACGTCGGCGCCCAGTACCAGCTGGGGATGTGGATGCCCTACTTCGAGCGGATCGGACGTCCGTTCGTCGTGGTCGCGCGCAACCTCACGATGTTCCGGGCGCTCGAAGGGATCACCGACGCACCGATCGTGCACCGTCCCTCGATCCGCAGCCTGCCCGAGGTGATCGTGCCGACGATGCGGGCGGCGTTCTACGTCAACAACGCCCCGAACAACACCCACTTCCTCGAGCGTCGCCAGATGGCACACGTCTGGCTCAACCACGGCGACTCCGAGAAGCCCGCCTGCTTCAACCCGGTGCACGCGATCTACGACCGGATCTTCGCGGCGGGCCAGGCGGGGATCGACCGGTACGCCCGCCACGGCGTGCACATCCCGGAGCAGAAGTTCCAGGTGGTCGGGCGACCGCAGGTCGAGGACATCGAGCCCGCGCGCGGCAAGGTCGCCGACCTGGACGACGTGACGGTGCTGTACGCACCCACGTGGCGCGGACCGTACGCCGACTCCGAGGTCTACTCCCTGCCGCAGGGCGAGGCGATCGTACGGCGGCTGCTGGAGCGTGGCGCGCGGGTGATCTTCCGGTCGCACCCCTTCAACTACCGCTTCAACGACGCCGCCGCGGCGATCACGCGGATCGGTGCCCTGCTGGACGCCGACCGGGTCGTGTCGGGCCGGCGCCACGTCTGGGGCCCGGCTGCGGAGGAGCGGATGTCGCTCGTGGACTGCTTCAACGCCTCCGACGCGATGGTCGCGGACGTCTCGGCCGTGGTCTCGGACTACCTCCAGTCGGGCAAGCCGTTCGCGATGGTCTCGGTCGGCCGGACCGCCGAGGCGCTGCGTGAGGAGGCGCCGGCCGCCCGCGCGGCGTACGTCGTCGACGGCGACCTCGCGAACCTCGACGACGCGCTCGACACGATGCTCGGCGCGGACCCGCTCGTCGACGAACGCACCCGGACCCGCCAGTACTACCTCGGCGACTTCGACCCGGGCCGTTACGCCGACGGGTTCCTGGACGCCGCCCGCCGGCTGATCGACGCCGGCCCGCTCGACGAGGGGATCCGCTGATGGGCATGCCGGCCGTGTCGGTGTTCATGACCGTCCGCGACGAGGAGCGCGACCTCGCCGACTGCGTCGCACGGATCCTCGCGCAGGACTACGACGGCGACCTCGAGCTGGTCGTGGCGGTCGGACCGTCCCACGACCGGACCCGTGAGATCGCGGACGCGCTCGCCGCCGACGAGCCGCGGCTCACCGTCGTCGACAACCCGACCGGCCTGACCCCGCACGGGCTCAACGCCGCGGTCTCCGCGGCGAAGCACGACTACCTCGTCCGCGCCGACGGGCACGCGCTGTACCCGTCGGACTACGTCGCGCGGGTCGTCGCGGAGCTCGAGCGCACCGGCGCGGCGAACGTCGGCGGCCGGATGGAGCCGGTGGGGCACGGTCCGTTCGGGCGCGCGGTGGCGCGCGCGATGTCGTCGCGGTTCGGGATCGGCGGAGCGGCGTTCCACGTCGGGGGCGACCCCGGTCCGCAGCCGACGGTCTACCTCGGCGCGTTCCGGCGCTCGGCGTTCAAGGCCGTCGGCGGGTACGACGAGTACTTCGTCCGGGCCCAGGACTGGGAGCTCAATCTCCGGCTGCGGCAGGCGGGGGAGACGGTCTGGTTCCTGCCCGACCTCGCGGTGGTCTACCACCCGCGCGAGACCTGGCGCGACTTCGCCCGTCAGCAGTACAAGACCGGCCAGTGGCGCCGCAAGGTGATCCGCCGCTACCCGCAGACCGCGTCGGTGCGCTACCTCGCGCCGCCGGCCGCCGCGGTCGCGACCGGGGCGGGGCTGGTCGTCGGTGCGGTCGGGCTCGTGACCGGCGGCTGGCCGCTGCTCGGGTTCGTGGCACCCGCGGCGTACGGGCTCGGGGTGCTCGCTGTCTCCGCGGTCGAGGGCCGGGACCTGGACGCGGCGGCGCGCGTACGCCTCCCGCTCGCGATCGGCACCCTCCATCTCACCTGGGGCGCCGGCTTCCTCCGCGGCTGACCCTCCCGACCGCGATTCGTCGAGTTGCGGAGGCTTTCGGGCGGTCCGAACCCACCGCAACCCGACGAATCGCGGACGAGCCGTCAGGTGCGCGCGAGGGTGCGGGCCTCGGCGACCAGGGCCCGGAAGCGGTCCATCGACGCACCCGGCGCCGTGTCACCGAAGTAGTGCGCCGACAGTGCCTGGAGCGCCGCCCGGCGGGCCGGCCGGGACGCCGCGTCGAGCAGCGCAGGCGCCCGTACGGCGTCGTCCACCGTGATCCGGTCCACGTCGGACAGCAGCCTGCTGTCCGGGAGGGTGACCCGCGGCTCGGCCGGCACGGTGACGAGCATCGGCTTGGTGGTCGCGAGCCAGTCGTAGGCCACCGAGGACAGGTCGGTGATGCACGCGTCCGCGAACGCCCACTGCCAGCCGTACGGCCCCTCGTCGACCAGGTGACGCGGACCGGCGGCGCCGATCATGGCGCGCACGGCGCGGTCGGCCTCGGCGTACGCCGGGGACTGGATCCCGGTCCGCGGATGGGGCCGGTAGATCACGCGATAGCGCGGGTCCGCGAGGAGCGCTCCCACCAGGCCGACGCCGTGGCTCGCCACCGACCCGTACGCCATGCTCGCGCGGTCGCCCTCCCACGTCGGCGCGTAGAGCACGCGAGTCGTGCCGTCGTCCGGCCAGTCCGGTGCGCCGGGGTGGTCGAGGTCGAGCTGCGGGCGGCCGATCTCGCGCACGTGCGCGGCGACGTCGAACATCCGCAGCCGCGTTGCCACCCGCTCGGTCGCGGCCGGTCCGGCCAGGGCGACCAGGTCGTAGGCCTTGTTCTGGTTGGACACGCTGGAGTCCTTGTCGGACTCGCCGTGGCCCAGGTGGACGTGCACCGGCTCGGCGAACCTCAGCATCCGGAAGTTCAGCGGGAGATGGTTGACGTACAGCACCACCTCGAGGTGTCCGTCGGCGACGAGATCCTCGAGGTAGGTCGACCCGGGCGCGAAGAACACCGGCAGGGTGGTCTCCTCGAGGACGCGGCGGCCGGTGTCCGGACGGGACACGATCACGACGACCGGCTCGTCGAGGTCCTCGGCCACACGGTCCCACTGCCGCAGCTGGTAGACGTTCTCCGGTCCGTCGGCGAGGTAGAGGGCGACGGGGGCCGTACGGGCGCGCGGGTCGTCGTTGCACCGCGCGGCGAACGAGCTGCGTGCGAGACGGTTGCGCACCATCGCCGTCGCACGCGCACCGATGCCGGCGACCCGCCTGATCCGCTGCACGTCGCCGATCCTAGGCGCGCAGCCGCGACGAGGCGAGGATCGTCACGAAGTGTCCGACGACCGCGAGCACCGACAGCGGCAGCAGCACGACCAGCAGCGTACGCGTGCCCGCGAGCCCGCCCCAGGCCGATCCCGCGACCACGTCGACCACCGCGGCGACGAGGACCAGCAGCGTCATCTCGACGGAGTGGTACAGCCGGTGGAACGGCACGAACCGAGCGATCCGGCGCAGCCTCGCGACGAGCCCGGGCCGCGGGGCCGCGGTCTCGGCGCTGTCGGCGACCCGGGGGAGACCGGAGAAGGTCCGGGAGACGTGCACGAAGTCGTTCAAGGCCTTGTTCAGCAGGATCACGACGGCCAGCAGCGCCCCCAGGGTGGTCCAGCCGTAGTGCCCGTCCAGGTCCCCGAGGCCCCCGGCCGCCCGCACGCCCAGCGCGATCGGGATCAGCGACTCGGTCGTGTAGTGGGCGATCTTGTCGAGGAACGTCCCGACCGGCGAGAACGTGTTGCGCCAGCGTGCGACCTCCCCGTCGGAGCAGTCGAGCAGCATCTGGAGCTGGCCGAGCACGACGCCGACCACCGCGCCGGCGATCCCCGGGATCAGCAGCGCGCCGGCGGCCGCCCACCCGGTCAGGATCATCACGTACGTCACGGCGTTGGCGCTGAGCCCGAGCCGCACCAGCGGGCGGCTGACGTACGGCGAGAGGTCCCGCAGGTAGAGGTCCGCGACCCAGTGCTCGGCGCTGCGACGGGCGCGCACCTCGGGCGGCTGCGCGATCGCGCGGTACTCGGCGAGCGTCGGGCGATCGGGGCGGGGGGAGGACTGCGGCACGGCGGCCACCGTATCAGTCGGCCAGCTGCTCCCGAGCGGGCTCGGTCGAGGGGTCGACCTCGTCCAGCGTGCTCCAGCGCAGCGCCTCGGGACAGGACGCCTCGTGCCACTCCCGGACCACCAGCTGCCCGCTCGACGAGTGCGCCACCTCGGCCCACCACTGGGCGCACGTCACGCACCCCGTGATCACCAGGTCGGCCGGATCGAACTCCACCGGCACCATCGGCAACGACCACGCCGGACGCGGCACGTCGGTCAGGTCGACGATGAACCCGTCCAGCCGTTCGATCGTGCCCGACTCGCCGAGCTCGTCGGAGCCGACGGAGACGACGGTGTGAACGAGGTGGTCGGCGTCGACGATGCGGTGGGTGAAGCTGAACGGGCCGTTCGACCCGACGCGGGACAGCACCGCGCGAGTCTGCTCGACGTCCTCGGGATGGGTGTGCTCCAGCACCAGGTCGGTGCTGATCTCGCGCTCGGTCTCGAGGCCGAAGATCGCGTAGACCTCCCTCGACCAGTGCCAGCGATCGTCAGCGGGCCAGTAGGTGAAGCGTCCGGCCGCCGGTGCCGGACCCCACGGCGTGTTGTGCATGCGCAGCTCCCCCGAGTCGCCAACCCGGCCCCCGCCGGTGCGACCGACGGTAGGTGCTGCGGACGCGCCCTGACAAGACCCCGTCCGCGTCAGGTCGCGAGCACCCCGTGCGGCAGCGGAGCCGGTGCCGTCCCGTCACCGAACGGGCGGTCGCCGAGGGCCTCACGGCCGTGCGGCGTGGTCCAGCCGGCGAGGTCGGGTCCGTCGGGGACGATGCCGGTGGGGTTGATGTCGGAGTGCACGACGTAGTAGTGCCGCTTGATCTGGCCCTGGTCGATCGTGTCGCCGAAGCCCGGTGTCTGGAACAGGTCGCGGGCGTAGGCCCACAGCACCGGCATCTCCGACAGCTTCTGCCGGTTGCACTTGAAGTGGCCGTGGTAGACGGAGTCGAAGCGCGCGAGCGTCGTGAACAGCCGGACGTCGGCCTCGGTGATCGTCGCGCCCATCAGGTAGCGGCGGGCGGACAGGCGTTCGGAGAGCCAGTCCATCGCGTCCCACAACCGGCCGTACGCCTGGTCGTACGACTCCTGGGACCCGGCGAAACCGCACCGGTACACGCCGTTGTTGACCTCGGTGAAGACCCGCTCCATCACCGCGTCCATCTCCTCGCGGACGGCGTCGGGCCACAGGTCGGGGGCGCCCTCGCGGTGGTGGTCGCGCCACTCGAAGAAGAGGTCGTGGGTGATCTGCGGGAAGTCGTTGGTCACCACCGCACGCGTCGGGACGTCCACCAGCGCCGGCACGGTGATGCCGCGCTCGTAGCCCGGGACACGGGCGAAGTACGCCTCCTGGAGGCGCTCGTAGCCCAGCACGGGATCGACGCCGCCGGGGTCGAGGTCGAACGTCCAGCTCCGCGCGTCGTGGACCGGGCCGCACAACCCCATCGAGATCACGTCCTCGAGCCCCAGCAGGCGACGCACGATCACCGCGCGGTTGGCCCACGGACAGGCCCGCGCCGCGACGAGCCGGTAGCGGCCGGGCTCGACCGGGTAGCCGTCCCGTCCGTCACGCGTGATCCGGGTCGGGATGTAGCGCATGTCCCGGTTGAAGGCCTCGCCACCCGTGACGTACGCGCCGGTGGTGCTGTGCTGATCGGTGCTCACGGGACCAGTCTGCCCGGCACCCCGGGCGACGCGCCGATCGGCAGGGTGGGTGAGACCGTCGCCTCAGCGCGGCGGGCGGTGCCGACCCGCCAGGACCATCCGGATCACCGGCACGGTCAGGAAGGCGGCGACGACGTTGAGCGGGCCGAAGCCCCACAGGTTCACGACGACTCCGGCGAGCAGGCCCCCGAACGCGCCGGCGAGGTTCATCAGCAGGTCGGAGAGCCCTTGGACGCTCGGGCGCTCCTCGATCTCCACCGTGCCGGCCACCAGCGCCGACCCCGCGATCATCGAGGCCGACCAGCCCAGGCCGAGCAGCACCAGCCCGATCGTGATCTGCACCTCCGAGTGGCCGGACGTGCCGGCGATCAGCACCGCGAGCAGCAGCGTCGCCTGGCCGGCGATGATCGTGCGGCCGCGCCCCCAGCGGTCGGCCAGCAGCCCCATCACCGGCGACAGGGCGAACATGCCCGCGATGTGCAGGCTGATCGTCAGCCCGATCACGGTCAACGACGCATGGTGGTCGGCCATGTGGACGGGGGTCATCGCCATCACCGAGACCATCACGGCGTGCGCCGACGCGACCGTCACGACCCCGGTCCGTGCCGGCAGGTTGACCCGCAGGACGGCGAGTGCGTCGCGCAGGCTCCGGCGGGGATGCTCGGTGCCCCCCGCGTCGACGTGCAGCCGGCGGGCGAGCACGAGCGGGTCGGGTACGAGGGCGACCGCCATGAGCAGCGCCGCCACCACGAAGCCGATCGCGGCGAAGACGAACGGTCCCGCGAGGTCGGGCAGGCCGAGCCGGTCGGCCACCGCGGCACCCGGGGTGGTGAGGTTCGGGCCGAGGACCGCGCCGATCGTCGTGGACCAGACCACCAGGGACAGCGACCGGCCCACCTGGGTGGGCTCGGCGAGGTCGGTCGCGGCGTAGCGGGACTGGAAGTTCGTCGCGGTGTTGGCGCCCAGGACGAAGAGCCCCGCCAGGGTCAGCACGACGCTGCCGGCCTGGGCGCCGGCGATCGTCACCAGCGCCCCGACCACCGCCAGCAGCCACCCCGTCGTCAGGCTGACCCGTCGTCCCGTGCGGCCGGCCAGCGTGGCGAGCGGCAGGGCCAGCAGCGCCGCGCCGAGCGTGAGCATCGTGGTCGCGAGGCCCGCCCAGGCCGACGAGCCGGACACGTCCCGCACCAGCAGCGCCCCGACGCTCAGGGCGGCACCGGCACCGAGGCCGCCGATCACCTGGGCGGCAGCCAGCACCGCGACCGTGCGGCGTTGGACCCGCGACCTCAGAGCGACCGCGGCGTCGCTCACCAGATCGCCACCCGGTCCTGCGGCGACAACCACATCCCGTCGCCCTCGTCGATCCCGAACGCCTCGTGGAAGGCATCGAGGTTGCGGACGGTCTGGTTGGCGCGGAACTCCGGAGGGGAGTGCGGATCGATCGTGAGGCGGCGCACCGTCTCGGCCGGTCGGACCTTCCCCCGCCAGCAGGCGGCCCACGAGAAGAAGAACCGCTGCGCTCCCGTCAGCCCGTCGATCACCGGCGGCTCGGCGCCGCCGAGCGAGAGCCGGTAGGCCTGGTAGGCGATCCCGAGGCCACCGAGGTCGCCGATGTTCTCGCCGAGGGTGAGCTCGCCGTTGACCGGGCGGCCCTCCGCGCCGCTGGGCGAGAGCGCGGCGTACTGGTCGACGAGGGTCGCGGTCAGCTTCTCGAAGGCCGCGCGGTCCTCGGCGGTCCACCAGTCGTTCAGGGCGCCGGTCCCGTCGTAGCGCGACCCCTGGTCGTCGAACCCGTGCCCGATCTCGTGCCCGATGACCGCGCCGATGCCGCCGTAGTTCGCCGCGTCGTCGGCGTCGGCGTCGAAGAACGGCGGCTGGAGGATCGCGGCCGGGAAGACGATCTCGTTCATCGTCGGGTTGTAGTACGCGTTGACCGTCTGCGGCGTCATCATCCACTCGTCGCGGTCGATCGGTCCGCCGAGCTTGGCGAGCTCGCGATCCATCGCGACGGACGCGGCCCGCCGGACGTTGCCGAGCAGGTCGCTGGGGTCGACGACCAGCGCGCCGTACGTCTTCCAGCGCACCGGGAACCCGACCTTCGGGGTGAACGAGTCGAGCTTCTCCAGCGCCCGGGCGCGGGTCTGGTCGCTCATCCAGGCCAGCGAGGAGATGCTGCGCCGGTAGGCCTCGAGCAGGTTCGTGACGAGCTCGTCCATCCGCTCGCGAGCAGTCGTGCCGAAGTGACGCTCGACGTAGATCCGGCCGACGGCCTCGCCGAGCGCCGCCTCGACCACGGACACGCCGCGCTTCCAGCGGGCGCGGAGCTCGTCGGTGCCGGACAGCGTCCGCCCGTAGAAGTCGAAGTCGGCGTCGACGAGCGGGCTCGACAGGTAGGGCGCTGCGGCCCGGACGACCTGCCAGCGCAGCCAGTCCCTCCACGTGGCGAGGTCGACCTCGGCGATCGCGTCCGAGAGCGTCGCGAGGAAGGACGGCTGCGCGACGACCACCTCCGCGAGTGCCGCCTCGTCGATCCGGGCGGCGCGGGCCCAGCGCGACCAGTCGAGCGTGTCGACGGCCGCGTCGAGCTCCGCGCGGGTCATGAGGTTGTACGTCGCGACGGCGTCGCGGTTCGTGACGCGGTCCCAGTGCCCGCTCGCGAGCCGCTCCTCCAGGGCGTACACCCGGGCGGCCCGGCCGTCGGCGTCGTCGAGCCCGGCCAGGGTCAGCATCGTCTCGACGTGGGCACGGTAGGCCGTGCGGACCTCGGCGAAGGCCTCCTCGCGGTAGTACGACTCGTCGGGGAGGCCTAGGCCGGCCTGGACGAGCGTCAGGAGGTACCGATCCGGGTTGCCGCGGTCGATGCCGACGTAGCCCCCGAAGGCGCCGGGGGCGTCGAGCCGCTCGAGGGAGCCGAGGGCCTCGACGAGCTGGTCGCGATCGCTGATCTCCTCGATCCCGGCGAGGTCGGCGGCGATCGGGTCGGTGCCGGCGGCCTCGACCCGGTCGGTGTCCATGAAGCTGGCGTAGAACGCACCGATCTTGGCCGGCTCGTCGTCGGTCGTGTCGCCGGCCGGGTCACCCGCGCCGGCATCGCGGCACTCCTCGATGATCGCGCGGACGTGCTTCTCGGCCTCGTCCACGAGGGTCACGAAGCTGCCGGCGACGGCGCGGTCGGCCGGGATCCGGGCCGTGTCCAGCCAGCCGCCGTTGACGTGCCTGAACAGGTCGTCCTGGGGACGGGTGGCGTCGTCCATGCTCCCGGCGTCGATGCCAGACCTCACGTGCGTCTCCTCGGGTCGTCGTCGGTGATCCTGCGGTGCCCGGTCAGTCTAGGGCGGGCCGCCGACAGGTGTTCGGATCACGAGGACGGCCTCGGAGCCTGCCGGACCGGCGGTGTAGCGGTGCGGGCGGTCGGCGGCGAAGTCGAGCCGATCACCGGGTCCGGCGGTCGTCACGTGGTCCTCGGGACCCGCTCCGAACGCGCCCCGGGTGACGACCAGGTGCTCGGTCGCGCCGGGTGCGTGCGCGGGGGAGCGGCGGGTCGCGCCGGGTGCGAGGACCAGGAGGTACGTCTCGACCGTCCCGGTGTCGTGGTGGCGCACGTCGAGCAGCCGGGTGTCCATGCCGTCGCCGCTGACCTCGGCCCCGATCGTGTCGTCCAGCAGCGCGGCGAGCGGGACCCGGAGAGGGCCCGCGATCGCGTACAGCGTGGCGAGCGTCGGGTTGCGGGTGCCGGCCTCGAGCTCGGACAGCGAGCCCTTGCCGATCCCGGCGACCGCGGCCAGGGCGGACAGCGACATCCCACGCTCGGTGCGCAGAGCGCGCACCCGGCGTCCGACGCGGAGCGGCAGTGGCTCGGGCACGGACCTATCGTATCGTTCTGTCTACAGAACGGCTCTGCGCGGTGCGAACCGCCCGTGCGGGCGCCGACCTGGAAGCGACGAGGAGGTGCCATGCCGGAGGAGGCGCAGGCGGCGACCGGTGCTCGCCCCACGCACGCGACCGCCCGTGCGACCACCACCGTCGCCGGGGTGGTCGCCGCGCTCGTGGGATTCACGAGCTCCTTCGCCGTGGTGCTCGCCGGCCTCCGGGCGGTGGGTGCGTCGGATGCGGAGGCCGCGTCGGGGCTGTTCGCGCTGTGCGTCGCGATGGCGCTGGGCATGCTCGTGCTGACCTGGCGCTACCGGCTCCCGGTCACGCTCGCGTGGTCGACCCCGGGCGCCGCCGTCCTGGCGGGCACGCAGCTGTCCGCCGGCTGGTCCGACGCGGTCGGGGCGTTCGTGGTCACCGCGCTGCTGCTCCTGCTCACCGCCGCCTGGCCCGGCCTCGGAGCCCTGGTCGCCCGGATCCCCGCACCGATCGCGCACGCGATGCTGGCCGGCGTGCTGCTCCCGCTCTGCCTGGCGCCCGTGCTCGCCGCCGTGGACACCCCTGGCTTCGTCCTGCCCGGGATCGTGGTGTGGCTCCTGCTGCTGCGGGTCGCGCCCCGCTGGGCCGTCCCCGGTGCGTTCGCCGTCACCCTCGTGCTGATCGTCGGCTGGCTGATCGGCACCGGCCGCTCGGTCGACGGGCCGCTCCTGCCGCACGTCGCGTGGACCGTCCCGACCTGGTCCCCGGCGGCGCTGATCGGGATCGCCGTCCCGCTCTATGTGGTCACGATGGCGGCGCAGAACGTCCCCGGAGTCGCGGTGATGGCCTCGTACGGCTACCCGGTGCCGTGGCGGCCGAGCATGCTCGTGACCGGTCTCGGGACGCTCGTGTCCGCCCCGGCCGGCGGGCACGCGGTCAACCTCGCGGCGATCACCGCAGCGCTGGTCGCCGGCGACGACGCCGGCCCGGATCCGGACCAGCGATGGCGCGCCGCCCGCGCCGTGGGCTGGACCTACCTCGTGCTCGCGGTGCTGTCGGCGGCGCTCGTCGCCCTGGTCGTCGCCGCCCCGGACGGCGTGGTCGCCGCCGTCGCCGGTCTCGCGCTGCTCGGCACCCTCGGGTCGTCGCTGCGGTCGGCCCTGGCGCCCGAGCGCGGGCGCGAGGCGGCCGTGGTCACCTTCGTGGTCGCTGCCGCAGGCGTCACGCTCGGAGGCGTCGGCTCGGCGTTCTGGGCGCTGGCGGTCGGAGTCGTCGTGCACGTCCTGCTGGCGCGACGCGAACCGTCTCGGGTCCCGTCCGCCGCTCGGTGAGGCGCAGCGGGCGGTAGCGTGCTCGTCGTGGCGAGTGTCCATGGCCCGCGCACGCCGGTGAGTGCGATCAGGCGAACCGTGCTCCACCCGGTTCGCCTGCTGCCGGTCACGTTCCTGCTCGGAAGCCTGATCGGGACCGCCCTCCTGATGATCCCGGCCGCGCACAACGGCAAGGGCTCGGCCGACATCATGGCGGCGTCGTTCACCTCCGTCTCGGCGGTCACCGTCACCGGGCTCGTCAACGTCGACACGGCGACGTACTGGACGACCTTCGGGCACGTGATCATCCTGCTGCTCGCCCAGATCGGGGGCTTCGGGATCGTCACGCTCGCGACCATCCTCGGCGTGTTCGTCGGCGGGCGGCTCGGGCTGCGGTCGCGGATGGCCGCGCAGGTCGACCTGCACCTGACCAACCTCGGTGACGTCGTCCCGCTGCTGAAGCGGATCGCCCTGGTGATGCTCGCGTTCGAGCTGGTGCTGGCCGCGATCCTCGGCTGGCGGTTCCGGACCGAGTACGACGAGTCGTGGGGCGACGCGCTCTGGAACGGGCTGTTCTACGCCGTGATGGGGTTCAACAACGCGGGCTTCACCCTGCACACCGACAGCCTGGTCGGCTTCGCGGGCGACGCGTGGCTGATCCTGACGATCTCCGTGGCCGTGTTCGTCGGCGCGGTCGGGTTCCCGGTGCTCGCCGAGCTGTTCCGCCGCTGGCGGCACCCCTCACGCTGGACCATCCACACCCGGCTGACGGTCTGGGGCTCGCTGCTGCTGTTCGTGGTCGGAGCGGTCACGTTCGGCCTCGCGGAGTGGAACAACAGCGCGACGATCGGGACGATGTCGACGTTCGACAAGGTCGTGACGTCGATCGAGGGTGGCGTGATGCCGCGCTCGGGTGGGTTCGCGTCGGTCGACTACGGCCAGGCGACCCAGGAGACGACGCTGATCGGGTCGATCATGATGTTCATCGGCGGTGGATCGGCGAGCACTGCCGGCGGCATCAAGATCACGACGTTCCTGCTGCTGGCGTACGTGATCCTGGCCGAGGTCCGCGGAGACCCGGAGGTCGCGATCGGGTCGCGCAAGATCGGCAGCCAGACGCTGCGGCAGGCCCTGACGATCGCGCTGCTCGCCGTGATGCTCGTGGCCACGTCGACCCTCGCGCTGCTGGCGCTCGGTGACGTGAGCACCGACGAGGCGCTCTTCGAGTGCTCGTCGGCGTTCGGTACGGCAGGCTTGTCGATGGGCGTCACCGGTGACCTCCCGGCGGCCTCCCAGCTGATCCTGATGTTCTTGATGTTCGTCGGGCGAGTGGGTACCGTCGCGGCGGCCTCCGCACTCGCCCTCCGCGGCCGGCCCCGCCGGTTCCACCTTCCCGAGGAGCGTCCGATCATTGGCTAAGCGCGATCAGCAACCGTCCCCCGAGGTCCCGATCCTGATCATCGGCCTCGGCCGCTTCGGGACGGCCGTCGCCTCCTCGTTGATCCGGCTCGGTCACGAGGTGCTCGCCGTCGACGAGAGCATGGACATCGTCCAGCGCTGGGCGACCGACTTCACCCACGTGGTCCAGCTCGACTCCACCGACGAGGAGGCGCTCCGTCAGATCGGAGCCGACCAGTTCGAGCGAGCGGTCGTCGGGATCGGCACGGACATCGAGGCCAGCGTGCTCACGGTCCTGACGCTCAACGAGCTCGGGATCCGGGAGGTCTGGGCGAAGGCGATCAACAAGAAGCACGGCAAGATCCTCGAGCGCGTCGGCGCCCGCCACGTCGTCTACCCCGAGTCGGCGATGGGCGAGCGCGTCGCGCACATGGTCACCGGCGCGATGATCGACTACATCGAGTTCGACGACGGGTTCGCGATCGCGCGGACGGCCGCGCCGGAGGAGGCCGTCGGCCGTACGCTCGCGGAGTCGGCGCTGCGCACCGGGCACGGCATCACGGTCGTCGGCGTGAAGCGTCCGGGCGCGGACTTCACCTACGCCCGTCCCGAGACGTTCGTCGGCGAGTTCGACGAGCTGATCGTGTCGGGTCCGACGAAGAAGGTCGAGCGCTTCGCCGGTCTCGCCCGCACGTGAACCGTCGCGGCTCACGGGGCGCCGACGTGCGTTGGTGACCCGCGGTCAGGGCGTGGGGGAGTCGACCGCGCGCATCCAGGCGTCCCAGGCCGACCGGACCATGTCGGTCAGGTCGTGGCGCATCCGCCACTCGAGGTCGCGCGCCGCGAGGTCGCCCGACGCGACGATCCGTGCCGGGTCGCCGGCACGCCGGGTCCCGATGGTCGGCGTGAAGTCGATGCCGGTCACGGCGGCCATCGTCGACATGATCTCCCGCACCGAGGCGCCCTCGCCGCTGCCGAGGTTGTAGACGTCCTCCAGGTGGCCGCCCGCGGCGAAGGTCCGCGCCGCCACGACGTGGGAGTGTGCGAGGTCGGCGACGTGAACGTAGTCGCGCAGGGGCGTGCCGTCCGGCGTCGCGTAGTCGTCGCCGTTGATCTGCGGCACCCCGCCGTCGGTGAGCGTC
Organism: Mumia flava; assembly: GCF_002797495.1. Lineage (NCBI taxonomy): Bacteria > Bacillati > Actinomycetota > Actinomycetes > Propionibacteriales > Nocardioidaceae > Mumia > Mumia flava. The sequence continues at coordinate 623,328 of NZ_PGEZ01000002.1, read as the reverse complement.
TTGAACACCTTCGGGAACAGGTTGTGCGGGCTCGTGTCGTACAGCTCGGGGGTGCCGGAGCCGACCACGTTGAAGTAGCGCAGCGACGTCTGCCGCAGGCCGGTCGCGCGGGACTGCGCCCGCAGGACCCACTCGTCGACGAGCTTCGACTCGCCGTACGGCGACTCGGGTGCCGTGGGAGTCGCCTCCGTCACCAGGTCACCGTCGGGCGTCCCGTACACGGCCGCCGAGGAGGAGAACACGACCGAGTCCACGCCGGCGTCGGCCATCGCCGCGAGGAGGTGCACGGTGCCGGTGACGTTCTGCTCGTAGGTGTGCAGCGGGCGCTGGACCGACACCCCGGCGTACTTGAACCCCGCGACGTGCACGACGCCCCGGACCTGGTGCTCGCGCAGCGTCGCGCGCACGACGTCGGTGTCGGTCACGTTCGCGTGCACGAACGGGACGTCCGGGGGCACGAACTCCCGGTGGCCGGACTCCAGCGAGTCGAGGACGACGACGTCGATCCCGGCCTGCGCGAAGGCCCGGACCACGTGCGAACCGATGTAACCGGCGCCGCCGGTGACCATCCACGTCATGGCGCCGATCCTACGGGTCGTGCCGGGCGTTCGGGGAGGCGCTCAGCCGATGCGTACGCGCACGATCCGGTCGTCGCCGTCGCGCGGGTCGCCGCGCCCGTCGGTGTTGCTCGTCGCGACCCACAGCAGCCCGTCCGGCGCGAGCGCGACCGCACGGATCCGGCCGAGGTCCTCGCCCCCGAGCCGGCGGCGTGGCTCCCGCGCGCGGCGCCCGGCCAGCGGGACCGCCCACACGCACTGGCCGCGCAGCGCCCCGAGGTACGCGGTGGAGTGGGCGACCGCGAGCCCGGCCGGTGAGGCGGCGTCCGTCGGCCACCAGGCCTGCGGCCCGGTGATGCCGCCGGCATCGGTCGGACCCTCGGTGCGCGGCCACCCGTAGTCCTGGCCGGCCTCGATGAGGTTGAGCTCGTCGTACGCGTCGTTGCCGAACTCGCTGGCCCACAGCCGTCCGGCGCCGTCGAACGCGAGTCCTTCGACGTTGCGGTGGCCGGAGCTGAAGACCTGGTTGTCGTACGGGTTGCCGGGTGCGGGCGAGCCGTCGAGGCGCATCCGCAGCACCTTGCCGCCGAGCGAGTCGACGTCCGGTGCGTTCGAGCCGTCGCCGGCGTCGCCCGTGCTGGCGTACAGCAGCCCGTCGGGGCCGATCGCGAGCGCGCCCCCGTTGTGGATCGTGGCGCGAGGGATCCCGTCGAGCACCACGCGGGGTCGACCGAGCGCGCGACCGTTCCAGCTCATCCGCACGATCCGGTTGTCGTCGTCGGTCGAGTGGTACGCGTACAGCCCGCGACCGTCGGGGCTCAGGGCGAGCCCGAGCAGCCCGCCCTCACCCGTGCCGGGAGCGGCTGCAGCCTCGGCCACCTCCGTGACCGTACGGACGGAGCCGGCGGCGCCGACGCGTACGATCCGGCCGGTGTCGCGCTCGGAGACCAGGGCGCCGCCGCCGGGCAGGAACGCGATGCCCCATGGGACCGTCAGCCCCTCTGCCACGGTCCCGACGACGCGCAGCCGGGTGGGCTCCGCAGGCGCGGTCGGCGACGGCTCGGTGGTCGCGTCGCCCGTGGTCGCGTCGCTCGTCGGGTCGTCGGACGGACCCTCGGTCGTCGTCGGGTCGGTCGGCCCGACCTCCGGTGAGGACCCGTCGCACCCGACGAGCACTCCGGCGCCGGCGACCGCGGCGGTGGCGAGCAGGCGGCGGCGCGTCCACGACATGCCGCCAGTATGGTCGCCCGGCCAAGGCACCGCGAGAGGTCCGCGACCAGCCTCGCAGCCGGTGTCGCGGCACCGGCCGGGACACCGGTCGCGACACGCGTCGCGTCACCGAGCGACGTGGGTCGCTCGGGAGTAGGGTGCGGTTCGGACGACCCGCCCGAGGGGGCCGACAGCCGGTGGAGGGGGACGGATGAACGCGATGCACCTGGACAGCGTGCTCCTGGCGCAGGAGGAGCTCCGCCTCGATGCGGACTTCTCGGACTACCTGATCATCGCGATCTACTTCGGGTTCGTGCTCGGCATCGGCTGGTTCGCCAAGCGGCAGGTCTCCTCGAGCATCGACTTCTTCCTGTCGGGCCGCTCCCTGCCGGCGTGGGTGACCGGCCTCGCCTTCATCTCGGCCAACCTCGGCGCCGTCGAGATCATGGGCATGTCGGCCAACGGCGCGCAGTACGGCCTGCCGACGATGCACTACTTCTGGATCGGCGCCGTCCCGGCGATGCTGTTCCTCGGTGTCGTGATGATGCCGTTCTACTACGGCTCGAAGGTCCGCAGCGTCCCGGAGTTCATGCGGATGCGCTTCGGCACCGGTGCGCACCTGGTCAACGCGCTGAGCTTCGCGATCGCGCAGCTGCTGATCGCCGGCGTCAACCTCTTCCTGCTCGCGTCGATCGTCGAGGCGATCCTGGGCTGGCCGCTGTGGGTCTCGCTGATCGCCGCGGCCGCCGTCGTCCTGACGTACACGACGCTCGGCGGACTGTCGGCGGCGATCTACAACGAGGTGCTCCAGTTCTTCGTGATCGTGGCCGCGCTGCTCCCGCTGACGCTCGTCGCGCTGCACAAGGTCGGCGGCATCGACGGCCTGGTCGACAAGCTTCAGGCCGAGCCCGACGGCGACGCGATGCTCTCCAGCTGGCCGGGCACGAACCTCACCGGGATCGAGGACCCGTTCTGGTCGGTGGTCGGGATCGTGTTCGGCCTCGGTTTCGTGCTGTCGTTCGGCTACTGGACGACGAACTTCGTCGAGGTGCAGCGCGCGATGGCGTCGAAGTCGATGTCGGCCGCGCGCAACGCGCCGATCATCGGGTCTTTCCCGAAGATGTTCGTGCCGTTCATCGTGGTCGTGCCCGGCATGATCGCCGCGGTGCTGGTCACCGAGATCATCCAGCTGCGCAACGGCGAGCTCCCGCCCGACTCCGACGTGACGTACAACGACGCGATCCTGCTGCTGATGCGCGACCTGCTGCCCAACGGCATGCTCGGCGTCGCCATCGCCGGTCTGCTCGCGTCGTTCATGGCGGGGATGGCGGCCAACATCTCGGCGTTCAACACCGTCTTCAGCGTCGACCTGTGGGAGCAGTACGCCGTCAAGGACAAGCCGGACGACTACTACACCCGGGTCGGCCGCTGGGCCACGGTCGCGGCGACGCTGGTCGCGATCTTCACGGCGCTGATCGCGTCGGGCTACGGCAACCTGATGGACTACCTGCAGACGTTGTTCGGGTTCTTCAACGCGCCGCTGTTCGCCACGTTCATCCTCGGTATGTTCTGGAAGAGGATGTCGGCGACGGCCGGCTGGGTGGGCCTGGTCAGCGGGACCGGTGCCGCGATCTTCGTGGCCATCCTGAGCGAGGACGCGCTGGGCGGGCTGAGCCAGGGCGTGATCGGGCTGAGCGGCCAGGGCGCGAGCTTCGTCGCGGCGAGCGCGGCGTTCGTCGTCGACATCGTGGTGAGTGTGGTGGTGACCTACATGAGCAAGCCGAAGCCGGAGGAGTCGCTGGTCGGCTTCGTGTACTCGCTGACGCCGAAGGAGAACCTGCGCGACCCGCTCGCGCCGACGCTCCCGTGGTACCAGCAGCCGCTCAAGCTGGCGACGATCTCGCTGATCATGGTGATCGCGCTCAACATCATCTTCAGGTGAGGGGGACGACGTGGCGACAGGCGACCAGCCGACGACCGAGAAGCACACCGCGGGTGCGTTCGACATCCGGCGGATCATCGGGCTGCTGCTCGGGATCTACGGGGTGATCCTCACGGTGATCGGACTCTTCTTCGTCTCCGACACGGAGCTCGACAAGTCCGACGGCTTCAACATCAACCTGGTGATCGGGATCGCCCTGATCGTGGTGTCGGCGTTCTTCTTCGTGTGGGCGCGGCTGCGTCCGATCGTGGTGGAGGATGCGCCCGCCGAGGCGCACGACGACACGCCGTGACGCCGCCCGGGCTGCGCGGGCTACGATGAGAGACGTGCGCGCGCTGATGCTGCTTCTCGACGTGCCGCGCTGAGGGTCGACGACAGCTCGACCGGTCAGTGCGGCCGCCCCTCCCTGCGAGGGGCTTTTTCATGCAGCAGCGAGCGTGCACGACTCCCAGAGGCACGTGGAGGAGACGAGAGTGAGCACCCAGCACGGTGAGGCGGCGTCGTACGACGTCCGCGCGGTCCAGGACCGGTGGCGCGCGGTCTGGGACGACCTGCGGCCGTTCGACGCCGACGGTACGGACCAGAGCCGGGAGCGGCGGTACGCCCTCACGATGTTCCCGTACCCCTCCGGCGACCTCCACATGGGCCACGGCGAGGTCTTCGCGCTCCACGACATGCTGGCGCGCTACTGGCGGCTGCGCGGGTACGACGTCCTGAACCCGATCGGCTGGGACTCGTTCGGCCTGCCGGCGGAGAACGCCGCGATCAAGCGCGACGAGAACCCGGCGACCTTCACCTACGACAACATCGAGACCCAGGCGGAGTCGATCCGGCGCTACGGCCTGAGCTTCGACTGGACCCGCCGTCTGCACACCTCGGACCCGGAGTACTACCGGTGGACGCAGTGGCTGTTCCTGCGGTTCTTCGAGCGGGGCCTGGCCTACCGCAAGGCGTCGTTCGTCAACTGGTGCCCGAACGACCAGACCGTGCTGGCCAACGAGCAGGTCGTCCAGGGCCTGTGCGAGCGCTGCGGTGCGGTGGTCACCAAGCGCGAGCTGACGCAGTGGTACTTCAAGATCACGGACTACGCCCAACGGCTGCTCGACGACATGGAGCAGCTCGAGGGGAAGTGGCCCGAGCGCGTCCTGACGATGCAGCGCAACTGGATCGGGCGCTCCGAGGGAGCGTGGGTCGACTTCGCGATCAGCGCCGAGGACGGTGTGAAGCGCGACGAGCCCGTGCGGGTGTTCACCACCCGTCCGGACACGCTGTACGGCGCGACGTTCATGGTGGTGGCGCCGGACGCGAAGCTCGCTGCAGAGCTGGTCGCCGACGACCACCGCGCGCAGTTCGAGGCCTACCTCGAGCGCACCAAGCAGGCCACCGAGATCGAGCGGCAGTCCACCGAGCGCCCGAAGACCGGCGTCCCGCTGGGCGTGCACGCCGTCAACCCGGTGACCGGCGAGAAGATGCCGGTCTGGGCCGCCGACTACGTGCTGGCCGACTACGGCACGGGTGCCGTCATGGCCGTGCCCGCGCACGACCAGCGCGACCTCGACTTCGCCCGGACGTACGACCTGCCGGTCCGCGCCGTGATCGACGTCGAGGGCGCCGAGGACCCGGCCGTCTCCGGGATCGCGACCCCGGGCGACGGTGCGTACGTCAGCTCGCCGGCGCTCGAGGGCATCGAGACCAAGGCCGACGGGATCGCGACGATCATCGCGCGGCTCGAGGCCGACGGTGCGGGGGAGGGGACGATCAACTTCCGGCTGCGCGACTGGCTGCTGAGCCGCCAGCGCTACTGGGGTTGCCCGATCCCGATCGTGCACTGCCCGGACTGCGGCGAGGTCGCGGTCCCGGACGACCAGCTGCCGGTGGAGCTGCCGTACCTGACCGGCTCCGACCTGGCCCCGAAGGGCACGTCGCCGCTGGCGGCCGCGACCGACTGGGTCTCGACCGCCTGCCCGCAGTGCGGCGGGCCGGCCCAGCGTGACACCGACACGATGGACACGTTCGTCGACTCGTCGTGGTACTACCTGCGCTACTGCTCTCCGCAGAGCACCGACGGCCCGTTCGACCCGGCCGAGGCCCGGCGCTGGATGCCGGTCGACCAGTACGTCGGTGGCGTCGAGCACGCGATCCTGCACCTGCTCTACAGCCGGTTCTTCACCAAGGTGCTGCACGACATGGGCATGGTCGACTTCGTCGAGCCGTTCACCTCGCTGATGAACCAGGGCCAGGTCATCAACGAGGGCAAGGCGATGAGCAAGTCCCTCGGCAACGGGGTCGACCTGGGTGAGCAGCTGGAGGAGTTCGGCGTCGACGCGGTGCGGCTGACGATCGTGTTCGCGAGCCCGCCGGAGGACGACATCGACTGGGCCGACGTGTCGCCGTCGGGGTCCTCGAAGTTCCTCCAGCGGGCCTGGCGGGTCGCGCACGAGGTCTCCAGCGAGCCGGGTGCCGATCCGGCCGACGGGGACCAGGCGCTGCGTCGGACCACCCACCGCACCGTGCACGACTGCGAGCAGCTGTACGAGTCCCGGCGGTTCAACGTCGTCGTGGCGCGCCTGATGGAGCTGGTGAACGCGACCCGCAAGGCAATCGACGCCGGCCCCGGCGCGGCCGACCCGGCGGTGCGTGAGGCGGCCGAGGTGATCTCCGTGCTGCTGTCGACGATCGCGCCGTACGTCGCCGAGGAGATGTGGTCCGAGCTGGGGCACGCTCCCTCGGTCTCGCAGCAGCCGTGGCCGACGGTCGACGAGGCGCTGCTGGTCGAGGACACGGTGACGTGCGTCGTCCAGGTCAAGGGCAAGGTCCGCGGCAAGGTCGAGGTCCCGCCGTCGATCTCCGACGAGGACCTGCAGGCGATCGCCCTGGCCGAGCCGAACGTCGCTCGGCACCTCGAGGGTGCCGAGATCCGCAAGGTGATCGTCCGTGCACCGAAGCTCGTCAACGTCGTGATCTGAGGGGTCTCGATCGGGCTCGTTCCTCGCCCGCCTCGACCAGCGGTGCCAGGACCGTCGGTCGAGGCGCGAGCGCAGCGAGTGATCGAGACCCCGTGCCCGCTACCCGTTCGCACCCGTCACGACCAGGCTGACGCCCGTCGACACGAGCCCGGCGGCGAGCAGGACCGCGCCTGCCCACAGCAGGGCGACGAGGCGGCCGGGTCGCTCGGGGTCGGTGCCGAGCACGGACAGGAAGAACCCGGCCGGCATCACGATCGCGGCGACCAGCACGCCGACCGGTCCGAGCCAACCCCACGGGTCGGCCACCTCGGCTGCCGAGGTCAGCAGCAGCGTGACCAGCCCGAGGATCACGAGCACGCCCGCGTGCGCGTGCCCGGCGCGGAAGAAGGACCGCTGGAGGTCGTTGACCGGCTGATGCCCGGTGACGACGCGGAGCACGAACATGCCTCCGGTCTCGATCGTGACGACCGTGAGGACGACGACGCCCGCGGTGATGGTGGTGGCGGCATCCATGAGGACTCCTTTTGGGTAGTGGAACTATCCAATATTAGAGAGTGTTACTCTCCAATGTGTCAACCAGGATTTCCAGGGGGTGCCGATGAAGATCTCCGCGCTGGCACACGAGGCCGGTCTGCCGGTGGCGACGGTCAAGTACTACCTGCGCGAGGGTCTGCTCCCCGCGGGTGAGGCGACCAGTGCCACGCAGGCGCGCTACGACGACCGGCACCTGCATCGTCTGCGGGTGATCCGCGCACTCGTCGAGGTCGCAGGGCTGCCACTGGCACGGGCGAAGCAGGTGCTCGCCGCGGTCGACGAGCCCGGCCCGGACCCGTACGCCGCGGTGGCGCGGGCCGTCGAAGCCCTTCCGCCGTACGCGGAGCCGGCCGACCCGGCGTGCCCTCGTGCGACCGCGCTGCTGGAGCAGCACGGCCTCGACGTCGGGGTCGGCAGCACGGCGCTGACCCAGCTGGAGGTCGCGCTCCGCGGGCTGGAGGCAGCAGGACGTCCGCTCGATCCCGAGGCGGCAGGACGCTACCTGGCCGACATCCGTTCGATGGCCGAGCGCGAGGTGGCGTCGGTCGGCCGCGATCCGGGGGCGTCGTTGCCGGGCGTGGTCGAGGACGTCGTCCTCGGGACCACGCTGATCGAGCCCGTGATCCTCGCGATGCGGCGCGTCATGCACCAGGCCCTGTACCGCGAGCGGACCGAGAGGTCCCGCCCCGGCCACGAGGCCGATACTCTCAGCCCATGACCTTCGCGATCGTGACCGACTCGACGGCCTCGCTGCCGGCCGATCTGGTCCGGAGGTACGACCTCACCGTGGTGCCGCTCGAGGTCGTCGTCGGCGACCGGGTCTTCGTCGAGGGCGAGGACATCACCGCTGACGAGGTCGCCCAGGCCCTGCGCTCCGGCGCGACCGTCAGCACCTCACGCCCCTCGCCGGAGGCGCTCGCACGGTGCTACGAGACGCTCGCAGCACAGGGAGCCGAGGCGATCGTGTCGGTGCACCTGAGCTCGGCGGTCTCGGCGACGTTCGAGTCGGCCCAGATCGCCGCCCAGGACGCCCCGGTCCCGGTGCTGTGCGTGGACACGCTGGAGGTCGGGATGGCCTCGGGGTACGCGGCGGTCGCTGCCGCGCGTGCACGCGAGGCCGGCGCGAGCGCGGAGGACGCGGCGAAGGCCGCGACCGAGTGCGCCGAGCGCGCGACCACGCTGTTCTACGTCGCGACGCTCGAGCACCTGCGCCGTGGTGGCCGGATCGGAGCGGCCTCGGCCCTCGTCGGGTCGGCGCTCGCGGTCAAGCCGCTGCTGTCGGTCCGGGAGGGGCAGGTGCGGCCGGTGGAGAAGGTCCGGACCGCGAGCCGCGCCATCGCCCGTCTGGAGGAGCTCGCCCTCCAGGCGGCGACGCTGCAGGCGGACGGGGTGGCCGTCGCGGTCCAGCATCTCGACGCTCCCGAGGCCGCACAGGCGCTCGCCGACCGGCTTGCGGAGCAGCTCGGCCTGGACTCCGTGCCGGTCGTCGAGGTCAGCGCGGTCGTCGGGGCGCACGTGGGGCCGGGTCTCCTTGCCGTCACCGTCGCCCCCGTGTCGCGCTGAGGGTTCTCCACAGGCGAAGCCGAGGCGGCCCACGGCGAGGTCCAGGGCTCGTAGCGTGGCGCCGGTGGAGCGACGTTCATCCGACCGAGGTGCCGAGGCGGCTCGGCGACGCCTCGAGCTGCTGGCCCGCGAGCTGGCCGGCTCCGACGCGACCTGGACCGGTTTCGAGCCCGACGACGAGCCCGACGACGAGCCCGACCGCCTCGACCCCCACGACGGTGTCCCGTCCGGGCGTGCGGCCCGCGCGGCCTCGTACGCCCACGATCGGGCTGGGGCTGGGGCTGGGCGGTCCGAGCGCCGCGGCTCAGCCGTGGCGAGCCTGCTCGGTGCCGGCGTCGAGGTCCGCCACCTGGTCGCCGTCGCGATCGTGCTGGCGGTCCTCGCCGGTGGGATCGGGATGTGGGTGGCGTCGGCCCGACCGCAGGAGGTGCCGCCGAGCGACTCCTACGCCGTGCTCGACGACCACGCCGTCGACGGCCCGTCATCCCCGGCCGCCTCCGCCGCTGCGGTCGCGGGCACGGCCCCGGCGGCCGGGGGCGCCGCGGACGCCGCGACCGTGGTCGTCGACGTCACCGGCAAGGTCCGTCGACCCCAGGTCGTCTCCCTGCCGACGGGCTCGCGGGTGATGGACGCCGTCGAGGCGGCCGGTGGTGCGCGCCGCGGGGCCGACCTGTCCTCCCTGAACCTGGCGCGGGTGCTGGTGGACGGCGAGCAGGTCGTGGTGGGGCTCGAGGCGGTCGCAGCACCGGTCGGCGGTGCGTCGGGCGCAGGCACGGCGCCGGCACCCGTCAACCTCAACACCGCGACCGCCGAGGATCTCGACACGCTTCCTGGGGTCGGCCCGGTCACCGCGCAGGCGATCCTGGACTGGCGCTCCGAGAACGGCTCGTTCTCCTCGGTCGAGCAGCTGCTGGACGTCAGCGGGATCGGCGAGGCGACGCTCGACGAGCTGCGCGACCTGGTCACCGTGTGACGTGCCGGTGCCGGGCGGGTCGCACGCGCCGGTCGATCTGCGGGTCGCGGCGCCCGCGCTCGCCGCGTGGGGCGGGGCCGCGCTCGCCGTGTCGGCCCCCGTCGGGTGGGTCGCTTCGGCGTGGCTGATCCTGGCCGCCGTCGGCGTGCTCGCGCTGCGGAGCCGCGCTTCGGCTGTGCGGGTCGCCTGGATCGGGCTCGTCGTCCTGGTCGCGGGGACGTCGGCGCTGCTCGCGGCGCTGCGGGTCTCCCAGCATGCGCACAGCCCGGTCGCCGACGCCGCGTCCGACCGGCAGCAGGTACGGGCGCTCGCGACCGTGTCCTCGGACGCGCGCGAGGTCCGGACGTCGAACGGGACCGCGCGCGTGATGACCCTGCGCGTCACCGACCTCGCGTCCGCTGACCGGCGCTGGCGGGTGCGGGTGCCGGTCCGGGCCTGGTCCCGCTCGACCGACCTGGCGACACCGGTGCTGGGCGAACGGGTCGTGGTCGCGGGCAGGCTGGGTCCGGCGGACGGCACCGACACCGCGGCCACGATCTGGCTCACGGATCTGCGTGCGGTGGGCGGACCCGCGGCGTGGTGGGACCTGGCCGCCGGGCTGCGCGCCTCGGTCGGCGACTCCGTACGCGGGCGTGACGACGACGTCGCCGCCTTGGTCCCGGCCCTGGTCCACGGCGATGACAGCGGATTGACCGACGATCTCGCGGAGGCCTTCCGGACCAGCGGGCTGACGCACCTGCTGGCGGTGTCGGGCACCAACCTGACGCTGCTCCTCGGGTTCGTGCTCGCTGCGGCGCGACCGCTGCGCGCCGGGCCACGGACCCGTGTCGCGCTCGCGATGGTGACGGTCCTCGCCTTCCTCCTGCTCGCCCGGCCCGAGCCGTCGGTCGCCCGGGCCGCCGCGATGGGGGTCGTCGGGGTCGTCGGCCTCAGCGTGGGCGGCGCCGCCGGGGGAGTGCGCTGCCTCGCGTGGGCGATCGTCGTCCTCGTCCTGCTCGATCCCTGGTACGCCACCTCGGCCGGATTCGTGCTCTCGGTGCTGGCGACCGCCGGGATCCTCCTGCTCGCACCCCGGTGGCGGGACGCGCTCGCGACCTGGATGCCGCGGTGGTGCGCCGAGGCGGTCGCGGTGCCGGCTGCGGCGCAGCTGGCCTGCACCGCGCCCGTGGCTGCGCTGTCCGGTCAGGTGTCGTTGGTCGCCGTCGCAGCGAACCTCGCGGCCGCGCCGGCTGTCGGTCCGGCGACGTTGCTCGGCCTGTGCGGGGGACTGGCCGGCGTGGTCTGGGCCGACGCCGGCGCGCTGGTCGGACGAGCGACGGCTGTTCCGGCGGGCTGGATCGTCACCGTGGGCCGTACGGCGGCGACGGCGCCGGGTGCCGCCGCGGACGTCGGTGACTCGGTCGCGGTCGTGGCCGTGCTCGGACTGGTCAGCGGCCTGGTCGCGGTCGTCGGTGAGCGGCTGCTGCGGCGTCGCGTCGCGGTGCTCGCCGTGACGGTCACCACGACGGTCGCGGTGCTGGTCGCCCCTACCCCCGGCTGGCCGCCGGCCGGGTGGGTGGTGGCTGCCTGCGACGTCGGACAGGGGGACGCCACGGTCGTGCGGGCCGGGGCCGAGGCGGCGGTGGTCGTCGACACGGGACCGGACCCGCTCGCCGCGCGGCGCTGCCTCGACGAGCTGGGGGTCCGGACGGTCCCGGCGGTCGTCCTGACCCACGACCACGACGACCACACCGGCGGGCTCGACGGTGTTCTCGACGGGAGGGACGTCGGGTGGCTCGGCGTCGGGCCCAGCGGGGGCGCGACCGGGCCGAGCGAGGTCGCGGACGGAGGACGGCCCCCGGTCCGCTCGCTGCACCGGGGCCAGACCTGGACCGTCGGCGAGGTACGGATCGACGTGCTGGCCCCCGACATCGGCACCCAGGACCCTGGTGACGACGCCGACGGGACCGCCGTGAACGACACCTCCGTCGTGCTCCTGGCGCGCACGCGCGGGGTCAGCGTGCTGTTGACCGGGGACATCGAGCCGGACGCGCAGCGCCGGCTCAGGCTCGCCCATCCCGGGTTGCGGGTCGACGTGCTCAAGGTCGCGCACCACGGGAGCGCTGCCCAGGACCCTGCGCTGCTGCGCTCGCTCGGCGCACGGTGGGCGGTGATCGGCGTCGGCGCCGACAACACGTACGGACACCCCGCGTCGGCGACGCTCGACGCCCTCGAGGACGCCGGCGGCACCGTCCTGCGCACCGACCGCGACGGCGACGTGGCCCTCGTCGTGGGACCGGCCGGCCTGTCCGCGGTGGTGCGGCGGCGTCGCCGTCGGTGGGACGTGGCATCCTGATCGGCGATGGCGTCCCTCTACAGCTCCGTGCTCCTGGTCTCCGGCGGGGTCGAGTTCCTCACCGAGCGGGCTGTCCGGCGCGCCCTCGAGCAGGCACGCGAGGCGGACCCCGAGGCGAGCGTGTCCGAGGTGGACGGGGCGCGCGTCGGGCCGGGCGAGCTCACCGTGATGACCGGGCCGTCCCTGTTCTCCGCGCGCAGCGTGGTCGTCGTGCGGGGGATCGAGAGCCTGCCCGCCGCCGCGGCCGAGGAGCTGCTCGCGTACGCCGCGGCGCCCGACGCCGACGTCGCGCTGCTGCTCTCCCACGGGGGCGGCCAGAAGGGCAAGGGCGTCCTCGACAAGCTGCGCCGCTGCTCGGCGGTCGAGGAGGTCAAGGTCGCGGCTCCGAAGCCGTGGGAGGCGGGCCGATGGGTCTCCGCGGAGGTCCGGCACCTCGGCGGTTCGATCTCGTCCGATGCTGCGGACCTGCTGGTCGCGGCCGTCGGGCACGACCTGCGGTCACTCGCCGCCGCCGCGGACCAGCTGGTCGACGCGTCCACGGGCGCCGACGGCAAGCGTCGGCCGATCGACGTCACGCTGACCCGCCAGTACTTCGGCGGTCGTGCCGAGGTGCGCGGGTTCGACATCGCCGACGCCGCCATCGACGGTCAGCTCGCCGACGCCCTCGAGCAGCTGCGCTGGGCGATCGGCAACAACGTGGCCCCGGTGCTGATCACCTCGGCGTTCGCCTCCGGCCTGCGCTCGCTCGCGCGCTACGGCGTGGCCTCGAGCCAGGGGCTGCAGGAGGCCGAGCTCGCGCGTGCGGTGGGTGCGCCCCCGTTCCGCCTGAAGAAGCTCCGGACCCAGCTGCGCGGGTGGGACGCCGCCGGCATCGCGACCGCGGTCGGTGTGGTCGCCCGGGCCGACCTCGACGTCAAGGGCGCCGCCGACCCGCTGTTCGCTCTGGAGCGGATGGTGCTCGACGTCGCCGGAGCCCGTTCGCGCTGACGGTGGCGGGGTCGTCCCCTGGGCGCAGCGGCCGCCGACGGCTCGCGGACAAGCAGAAACGGCACCTCCCCGTACGGGGTGGTGCCGTTCGTGGGAAGGCGACGCGTCAGAGCGCGGCGGCCTTCTTCGCGATGGACGACTTGCGGTTGGCCGCCTGGTTCTTGTGGATGACGCCCTTCGACGCCGCCTTGTCCAGCTTGCGGTTCGCCGACTTCGCCAGGTCCTGGGCGTCGTCGAGGTTACCGGCCTCGACGGCCTCGTTGAACCGGCGGACGGCCGTCTTCAGCTCGGAGCGCACAGCCTTGTTGCGCTCACGCCGACGCTCGTTCTGCCGGTTGCGCTTGATCTGCGACTTGATGTTCGCCACGGGGCAAGCCTCGTCGTTTCTTTCGTGGGTGGATGAAGTCAGGGCGCGCGGACACGGACACGCAACACACAACTCTAGCAGTGCGCGTGTTGCGGTCCAAACCGGCGTCCGGGACGCCCGTCGGCCTCGTGCAGCCGGGTCCCGGGCCGTCGAGCAGGACTGCCAGGAAGCTCACAGGTTCTCCAAAGCCGCTGTTGAGCAGGCGCCGATGTACTCCGGGATGCAGGGGCCGGGCAATCCAACGCGTACGGAGGACAGCAGCACGATGGTGAGGATCGCGAACGCGCTCGGGACCCGTCGACGACGGCTGACGGTCGTGACCGCCGTCGTCGTCGCGGCGGCCCTGACGTGGTGGCTGGTCGGACGGGCCGACGGCGGCGAGGCGCAGGCGTCGACCGCGACCGCGGAGGCGACGACCTCGACGGTCGAGGACACCGTGACGGGCTCGGGCACGCTCGAGTCGGAGAAGTCCTCCGACCTGTCGTTCTCGTCGTCGGGGACCGTCGTCCGGGTGTACGTCGAGGAAGGCGACACCGTGAAGAAGGGTCAGCGCCTCGCGCGGATCGACACCGACGAGGTCGATGCGAACCTCGCCTCGGCCGAGGCCCAGCTCGACGCTGCCGAGACGGCCGCGGACTCCGACGGCGACGAGTCGTCGGCCCAGCAGGCCGCGAACACCGCGGCCGTCGCGAGCGCCGAGGCCGACGTCGTCGATGCCGAGCAGGCGGTCGAGGACGCCGTGCTGACGGCTCCGTTCGCGGGCATGGTCGCCTCCGTCGGCATCGAGAAGGGTGACCAGGCCGGTGCCTCGACCTCGTCGGGATCGTCGAGCACCGCGACCGGCGATGCGACCCTCGGCTCCACGAGCACGAGCGCGTCGAGCTCCACGACCGGCGCGATCACCGTGATCACACCGAAGCACTTCGTGGTCACCGCCGACGTGTCGGCGAGCGACGTCGAGCGGATCGAGGACGGGATGCAGGCGACGGTCACGCCGACGGGTGCGACCGACGAGGTGTTCGGGACCGTCTCCGAGGTCGGGCGGGTCGCCGAGACCGCGTCCGACGGCACCGCGACGTTCCCCGTCACGATCGCCCTGACGGGCGCTCAGGAGGATCTGTACGCCGGGACGTCCGCCGACGTGTCGATCGTCGTGGAGTCGCGCGCCGACGTGCTGAGCGTGCCGACGGTCGCGATCGAGACCGACGGAGACCAGGCGTACGTCGAGAAGGTGACCGACGGCGGCACCACCCGTACGGAGGTCGAGATCGGGGACACGTTCGGTCCGACGACCGAGATCGTCTCCGGCCTCGCGGAGGGCGACACCGTCCAGTACACCCAGACGACGGTGCGTCGCGGTGCCACCAGCGGCGGCGAGCAGGGCGGCTTCCCGGGCGGTGGGGGCTTCCCCGGTGGTGGTGAGCTGCCCGACATTCCCGGGGGCAGCGGCGGCGTACCCGGCGGCAGCTTCCCCGGTGGTGGCCGGTGAGCGCGCTGCTGGAGCTGGACGAGGTCCGCAAGATCTACACGACCGGCTCCGTCGAGGTCGCCGCGCTGGCCGGGGTCGACCTGCAGGTCCACGAGGGCGAGTACGTCGCGGTGATCGGTCCGTCGGGGTCGGGCAAGTCCACGCTGATGAACATCGTCGGCTGCCTCGACGTCCCGACCGACGGGACCTACCGGCTCGCCGGCGAGGACGTGTCGACGCTCGACGAGGCGCGGCTCGCCGACGTGCGCAACCGGTTGATCGGGTTCGTGTTCCAGCAGTTCAACCTGCTGCCGAGCCTCTCGGCGTGGCGCAACGTCGAGCTGCCTCTGGTGTACGCCGGGGTCTCGCGCGACGAGCGTCGGGCTCGTGCGGTCGCCGCGCTGGAGCGGGTCGGGCTGGGGGACCGGGCCGAGCACCGGCCGTCGGAGCTGTCCGGGGGGCAGCAGCAGCGCGTCGCCGTCGCCCGCGCCCTCGTCACCGACCCGGCGATGGTGCTGGCCGACGAGCCGACCGGCAACCTCGACTCGCGCTCGACCGCCGACGTGCTGGCGCTGTTCGACGAGCTGTCGGCGATGGGCCGCACGATCGTGCTCATCACCCACGAGCACGAGGTCGCGGAACGCGCCCACCGCCGGATCGTCGTCCGCGACGGTCGCGTCGTCGAAGGGAACGGCGGTCCTGGGAACAGTGCGGACTCGTCCCGGAGCCTCGCATGAACTGGGCCGAGACACTGAGGACCGGACTCGAAGCGATCCGGCACCACGCACTGCGCTCCGCGCTCACGATGCTCGGCATCATCATCGGCGTCTCGTCGGTGATCCTCACCGTGGGGCTCGGACAGGGCGCCCAGGACGAGGTCGCGGAGCAGATCGACGCCCTGGGCAGCAACCTGCTGATCGTCTCGCCGGGCAGCTCGACGACCGACGGGCAGCGCGGCGGGTTCGGATCGGCGACGACGCTGACGCTCACCGACGCCCAGGCGATGACCGACCAGGACGTGGTTCCGGACGTGTCGGCGGTCGCGCCGACGACGTCGAGCTCGGTCTCGCTGGTCAACGGGACCACGAACTGGACGACGTCGCTGGTCGGCACCGCGACGGCGTGGCTGGACGTGCGCAACCGGACGGTCGAGGAAGGGCGGTTCTTCACCTCCGCCGAGGCCGAGTCGGGCGCGAACGTGATGGTGATCGGGTCCGACACGGCCGGCGAGCTCTTCACGGTCGGGTCGCCGGTCGGACAGACGGTGACGGTCGACGGCACGTCCTTCACGGTCATCGGCGTGCTGGGCTCGTCGGGCGGTTCGTCGTCGGAGGCGAGCCAGGACGACACGGCCGTGGTGCCGATGTCGGCGGCCGCGGCCGTCACCGGATCCACCGGCACGACCCTGTCGTCGATCTACGTGCAGGCCGCGTCGGCCGACCGGCTCTCCGCCGCGTACCAGGAGGTCGAGGCCCTGCTGAGCAACCTGCACGGGATCACCGCCGCGGACGACGCCGACTTCACGATCACGACGCAGGAGTCGCTCCTCGAGACCGCGAACTCGACGAACAAGACCCTCACCGTGCTGCTCGGCGGCGTCGCGGCGATCTCGCTGCTCGTCGGCGGCATCGGCGTCATGAACATCATGCTCGTCTCGGTCACGGAGCGGATCCGCGAGATCGGTCTGCGCAAGGCGCTCGGCGCGACCCCGGCGGTGATCGGGCGGCAGTTCCTCGTCGAGGCGTCGATCCTCGGGCTGACCGGCGGCGTGGTCGGCGTCGTGATCGGCATGGTCGGCGCGTGGGTCCTGCCGTCGTTGATCGACCAGGCGGTCTCGCTGTCGGTGCTCGCCACGCTGGCCGCCCTCGCGACCTCGCTCGCGCTGGGGATCGGCTTCGGGGTGTACCCCGCCAGCCGGGCCGCGCGGCTCACGCCGATCGAAGCGCTGCGGAACGAATGAACCTCACACCCATGACGGGAGCATCCATGAATCGCATCATCACCCTGTCGGCGCTCGGGCTGACCGCCGTGCTCGCGCTGAGCGCGTGCGGCAGCGCGTCGGAGCAGAGCGACGCCGCAGCGCCGTCCGGACAGTCGTCCGATCAGCAGCCTCGGGGCGGCGGCCAGGGCCCGGGGAGCCTACCCGGGTCGGGCACGGTCGCCGCGGTCGACGGGTCGACCGCGCAGGTGCAGTCGACCGACAGCCAGACCGCCGTGTCGTGGACGACCAGCACGACGTTCACGCAGGAGGTCGCGGGGTCGCTGTCCGACGTCACCGAAGGATCGTGCGTCGTCGTGATGGGCGACGGCGCGAGCGACGACTCGGGTGGCGACTCGGGTGGCGACTCGGGTGGCGACTCGGGTGACAGCGCGAGCGACGCCGTGACGGCGTCCAGCGTGCGGATCAGCGAGCCGACCGACGGCGAGTGCAGCGGCGGCTTCGGCGGTGGCTTCGGTGGCGGGCCGCGCGGCGGCGGCGCTCCGGGAGACGGCGCCCCGGGTGACGGCGAGATGCCCGACGGCATGCCCACCGACATGCCGAGCGACATGCCCACCGACATGCCTGACGGTGCGCCCGACGGTGGAGAGGGCGGACCCGGCGGGTTCGGCGGCGGCGGGTTCGCCGTCGGGACCGTGACGGCGACCACGTCCGACGGCTTCACCGTCGAGTCGGTCGCCCGCGGCTCGGACGACACCCGGAGCGTCCAGGTGACGGTCGGCGGCGACACCACGTACACCACCAACGGGGACGCGACCGCGGGCGACGTCAAGGTCGGCGTCTGCGTCGTGAGCCGGGGCGACACCGACTCCACCGGGGCCGTCACGGCCACCGCGATCGCGATCAGCCAGCCGAACGACGGCGAGTGCGGCGGCGGCTTCGGCGCGCGCTTCGGCCGGGGAGGGGACGACCAGTGATCCGCATCCGCAGGCGGCCCGTCGGCAAGCGGACCGTCGCCGTCGGCGTCGCCGCGGTGACGGCTGCCGCGGTCGGCCTCGTCGTCGCCTCCTCGAGTGCCTCCGGTGCCCGGTACCGGACCGCGCAGGTCGCGATCGGCAGCGTCGAGCAGACCGTGTCGTACGACGGGACGGTGGCGGCGGCGAACCGCTCCGACCTGGTGTTCGCGACCGACGGTTCGGTGAAGAAGGTCAAGGTCGGCGTCGGCGACGAGGTACGGGCGGGGCAGACCCTGGGGACCCTCGAGACCCGCGAGCTCACGACCGCGGTGATCAAGGCCCGGGCCGATCTCGCCGACGCGAAGGCCTACCTCGACGACGTGGAGGACGGGCAGATCGACACGGTCACCCGCGCGGTCACCGGCGTCTCGACCGCCTCGGCGTCCACTTCGGAGTCCGGCGGCTCGGCGGTCCGGCTCGCGGCGTACACCGTGGCGGCCTCGGCCCCGGCCTCGACCCCGGCCTCGACGTCGGCCACCACCACGCTGGCGCGCGCCGCGGCCACGAGCGCTGCGTCGGCGAGTGCCGCGGCCACGAGCGCTGCGTCGGCGAGTGCTGCGTCCACGAGTCCTGGGCTTGCGGCGAAGCTGGCCGAGCTGAAGGAGGAGCAGGAGGCCGTCACGACCGCGCAGAGCGCAGCCACCGAAGCGATCGCGGCGTCCAAGGCGGCGCTCGAGCAGCAGAAGAGCACCTGCGCGGACGAGAGCACACCGAGCGGCTCCGGTGACGGCGGCGACGGCGGCGACGGATCGGACGGGGACGGATCCGGTGACGCGGGCACCGCCTCGGACGCGTCCGCCGGCCTCTCGCCGGCCTGCCAGCAGGCGCTCCAGGACGTCCAGGACGCCCAGGACGTCGTCGCCGACCGGCAGGACGAGCTCCAGTCGGCGCTGGAGGCACTCGGCGGCACGCTCGACGACGCCGTCGCGCAGCTCGGCGAGGACGCGAGCTCCGGCAACGGCGGCTCTGGCAACGGCGGCTCGGGCAACGGCGGTTCTGGCAACGGCTCCGGGGGCAACCAACCCGGCGGCAACCAACCCGACACCGAGTCCGGCGATGGCCAGCCCGACGGGAACGGCCAGCCTGACGGTCAGGACCAGGGGGGTGCCCCGTCCCAGGGCACGGCGCCCGACGGCTCCTCGGGGCAGCAGGCCGCGCCTGACGGTTCGGCCGGCTCCGGCAGCATGTCCGGCGGCACGGGTGAGCCGACGTCGACGGAGGCGACCGCCGCCGATCTCGCGTCCGCCCAGGCCGACGTCGACTCCCAGAAGGCGGCGCTGGCCGAGGCGAAGGCGGACCGCAAGGCGGCCACCCTCACCGCCCCGTACGCCGGGACCGTGATGGCCGTCGACGTGGCCGCCGGTGACGCCGTCTCCACCTCCGACCGGGCCTTCGTGCTGATCGGGGAGGGCGACACGACGGTGAACCTGAGCGTGCCGGTCGACGACCTGTCCGCCGTCCAGGTCGGGCAGAGCGCCACCGTGACGCCGAGCGTGGGTGATCCGGTCGCCGCCGAGGTGACGAAGATCGGGCTCGTCCCGGAGGCGTCGGACACCTCGTCCAACACCACGTATCAGGTGACACTGCGGGTCGACGGCACCCTGTCGTCGCCCGAAGGGTCCACCGTGAGCGTGGCGCTCGTGACGGCCACCAGCGCCGACGTCGTGACCGTTCCGAGCACGGCCGTGACCCGCATGACCGACTCCGAGGGCACCGTGCTCGTCGTCGACGACGGTGAGGTGACCCGGACCCCGGTCACGCTGGGCGCGGTGGGCGGCTCGCGGATCGCCGTCACCGACGGCCTCGAGGTGGGCCAGGACGTGGCGATCGCCGATCTCGACGCCGTGCTGCCGTCGAGCGACGATCAAGGGTCGCAGGATGGTGGCTTCGGCGGTGGTGGCTTCGGCGGCGCAGGCGGCGGGTTCCCCGGCGCGGGCGGGCTTTCCGGCGGCGGAGGGTTTCCCGGCGGCGCGGGCGGCCGCGGTCGCGGCTGACCGCTGTCAGCGGCGCACGGGCACGATCCGGTAGCCGAGCGGCATCAGCGACACCGGGATCATCTTGAAGTTCGCCAGCCCGAGCGGGATCCCGATGATCGTGATGCAGAGCGCGATCCCGGAGACGATGTGGGCGATCGCGAGCCAGACCCCGGCCAGGACGATCCAGATCACGTTGCCGATCATCGACGGGACCCCGGCGCCGGGGCGGGGCTCGATCGTGCGCCCGAACGGCCACAGCGCGTAGTTCGCGATCCGGAACGACGCGAGCCCCCAGGGGATCCCGATGATCGTGATGCACAGGATCAGACCCGCCACCGCGTACCCGATCGCGAGCCAGATCCCGCTCAGCACCAACCAGATCACATTGAGGATCACGTTCACGCCCCGAGCGTACGGCGGGGCGGTCAGCCGGCTGGCACGGCATGGGAGGATGGCAGCACCATGGCCTCTCCTGCAGCTCCCCAGCCCGGGGCGACCGATCCCACGCTGATCCGCAACTTCTGCATCATCGCCCACATCGACCACGGCAAGTCGACGTTGGCCGACCGGATGCTGCAGCACACCGGGGTGGTCGACGACCGGGCGATGCGGGCGCAGTACCTCGACCGGATGGACATCGAGCGCGAGCGCGGCATCACGATCAAGAGCCAGGCGGTCCGCGTCCCGTTCACGAAGCAGAACGGCGACGACGCCGGCACCACGTACATCCTGAACCTCATCGACACCCCTGGCCACGTCGACTTCACCTACGAGGTGAGCCGCAGCCTGGCGGCGTGCGAGGGCGCGATCCTGCTGGTCGACGCGGCGCAGGGGATCGAGGCGCAGACGCTCGCGAACCTCTACCTCGCGCTCGAGGCCGACCTGCACGTCATCCCGGTGCTCAACAAGATCGACCTGCCGAGCGCCCAGCCGGACAAGTTCGCCGAGGAGCTCGCGCACCTGGTCGGGTGCGAGCCCGAGGACGTCCTGCGGGTCTCGGCCAAGACCGGCGAGGGCGTCGAGGCCGTCCTCGATGCCGTGGTCGAGCAGGTCGATCCGCCCGTCGGGGTCGCCGACACCTCGGCGCGGGCGATGATCTTCGACTCGGTCTACGACACCTACCGCGGTGTCGTGACGTACGTCCGGGTGGTCGACGGCCACCTCTCGCACCGCGACAAGATCAAGATGATGTCGACCGGTGCCGTGCACGAGATGCTCGAGGTCGGGGTGATCTCGCCGGAGCCGAAGAAGGCGGACCGGATCGGCGTGGGGGAGGTGGGGTACCTCATCACGGGCGTCAAGGAGGTCCGCCAGTCCCGGGTCGGTGACACGGTGACGTCGGCGAACAAGCCCGCGACCGACCCGCTCGGCGGCTACCGCCACCCGAACCCGATGGTCTTCGCGGGCCTCTACCCGATGGACGGCGACGACTACCCGACGCTGCGCGAGGCGCTCGACAAGCTCCAGCTCAACGACGCCGCGCTGCAGTACGAGCCGGAGACCTCCGGAGCGCTCGGCTTCGGCTTCCGCTGCGGCTTCCTCGGTCTGCTGCACATGGAGATCGTGCGCGAGCGGCTGGAGCGCGAGTTCAACCTCGACCTGATCTCGACGACCCCGAACGTCGTCTACCGGGTCGACATGGAGGACGGCTCCGAGCACGTCGTGACGAACCCGAGCGAGTACCCGACCGGCAAGATCGCAGCCGTGCACGAGCCCGTCGTACGGGCGACCGTGCTGACGCCGACCGACTACATCGGCCCGGTGATGGACCTGTGCCAGACCCGGCGGGGGACCCTGCTGGGGATGGACTACCTGTCCTCGGACCGGGTCGAGATCCGCTACACGCTGCCGCTGGCCGAGATCGTGTTCGACTTCTTTGACGCCCTGAAGAGCCGGACGAAGGGCTACGCGTCGCTGGACTACGAGGCGACCGGCGAGCAGAGCGCGGACCTCGTCAAGGTCGACATCCTGCTCCAGGGAGACCCGGTCGACGCGTTCAGCGCGATCGTGCACCGCGACAACGCCTACTCCTACGGGGTGGCGCTGGCGCAGAAGCTCAAGGAGCTGATCCCGCGCCAGCAGTTCGAGGTCCCGATCCAGGCCGCGATCGGCGCCCGGGTGATCGCCCGCGAGACCATCCGCGCGATCCGCAAGGACGTGCTCGCCAAGTGCTACGGCGGCGACATCAGCCGCAAGCGCAAGCTGCTCGAGAAGCAGAAGGAAGGCAAGAAGCGGATGAAGATGGTCGGCCGCGTCGAGGTGCCGCAGGAGGCGTTCGTCGCCGCGCTCTCGACCGGCGACTCCGGCGGGGAGAAGGCGAAGAAGTAGCGCCCGTCGTCACTGCTCGCGGCCACCGAGCGACGTTCCGTGACGCGGAGCGACGCGACGTTCCGTCGCTCGGGGTGACGAACCGTCGCCGGCTGCGCGCCGTACCGCCGGTCAGCGACGGTACGGCACACTCGGCGTTCTGGACGGCGCAGCCGCCGACCGCGTCAACCCGTCGCTGACCGGCAGCACCACCCGCGGAGACCCTCGATCACCGCGCCCCAGATCAATCCCTGGACGAACATGCCGGGCGCGATGACGAGGAGCAGGTAGCCCCACGGCCAGGGGAGTGTGCCAGGGGCGGACAGCCCGACCTCGTCGGCGAGCGTCCCAGCGAGCAGCGCGAGGATCTGACCGAACCCCACCAAGGCGTAGCCGACCGGGTTCGCCACCACGAACAGCAGCGCGATCGACAGCGCCTCCGACCCCACCGCCCACGCGTACAGCACGGTCGAGCCGAGCGTCCACGCCGAGGCGAAGAGCAGCGTCCGGGACCACGGTCGACCTTCTGTTTTGAACATGTTCGAAACCTAGCGTAGAGTTCTGAACATGTTCAAACATCGGAAGTCGTGCTGATGGCGGCCGGCACGCGAGACACGCTCGTGACGGCGGCGCTGGCCCTGTTCCGCAGCGACGGCTACGACGCGACGACGATGCGCCGGATCGCGTCCGAGGCAGGGGTGTCGCTCGGGAACGCGTACTACTACTTCGACGGCAAGGACGCTCTCGTCCAGGAGCTGTACGACCAGATCCAGGTCGAGCACCGCGATCGCACGCTGCCGCTGCTGGTCGAAGGCGCGCCTCTGGCCGACAACCTCGCGAGGGTCCTGCGCAGCGGCCTCGACGTGATGGCGCCCTATCACGGCTTCGGCAGGACGCTCCTGGTCCACGCGCTTCCGACGCGGGCCGCCGCCAGCCCGTTCTCGCCGGAGTCGGCAGGTGCCCGGACGATGGCGGTCGCGCTGATGGACCAGGTGATCGCGATCTCGTCCACGAGCGTGCGCGGCCGGCTCCGCGCCGAGCTTCCGCGACTGCTCTGGTTCGCCTACCTCGGCGTCACCCTCCACTGGGTCGCCGACGCGTCGCCCGACCAGCGGCGGAGCTACGTCCTCGCCGAGCGGGCCGCGACGCTGGCAGGGCGGGCCGTCGCTCTCGCCCGCCTCCCGGTCGC